>DATGMP010000037.1:0-5005 GCA_035293565.1 Alphaproteobacteria bacterium
CGAAGCCCTCCCGCGCGATAATCTCGTCCGCGGCCCATTCGATCAGCGCGGTTTCGCCGCGCATCAGGTGCTGGCGTAGCTCCCTTTCCTGTTCGGCTCGGCGATGCTGTGCCAACTCGGGCGCCTCCTTCATCGCGATCACTTCCACGCCGTCGCCGAAGATCTCCCAGAGCGACCTTCCGCTTTCGATCTCCGCCCTCAGCCGTTCCGCGGCCCCGTCAATCTGCTCTTGCGTCGGGAACCGCTGCCGCTCTTGCACGTCGAGTTCGACCTCGCGACTGTAGAAGTGATAGACGGCGCTATCGATCTCTTCATCGGTCGGCCGATGCTTGCGCCGTAGCTCCTTGAACCACTCTCGCCACGCCCTGACGATTTCGGCCTTCTCGTCCTTGGCCTTCTCAGGATCGGTAGTCGAGCAGGTCTTCCACAACTCCGTCTTGCCGATGACGGCGACGAGATCTTTTGGCACTCTGAGGCGCACGTGATAGCGGCCCGATCGCTGGCGGTGGAGGTGGTTGGCAAGTGACAAGGGAGTAGCTCCGGACGCGGCGTGGAGATAACGTGTGTAGACGGAGCACGCCATAAAACGCCTGATCCGTCAAATACTTGCGGCGGTTCAAGAGCTTGACAATTTGTCGCTGAGGCTCCTAGTCCCCCAGCCACTCTCACCCTGTGGACGCTTCGCCAGCACACGCGACTAACGCGTGAGTCCATCAGGTCGAGTCGACGTGTTTACGCGATTTCCGAGAAGCTTGTCGCCGCGCAGGCGGGGAGCGGGAATGCCGCGACCGTCTGGACTCCGCTTTCCCGGGGGTGACGACAAATTGTGTTCCACCTGGTGCGACCGCGCGCTCGTGCGCAAACCCGCCACCATGTCACGGGTCGCCAGCCAACAAGCACCTCACAAGAGAAAAGCCCCGCCGGTGAAGGCGGGGCAAGTGACTGCGCGTGGTTGAACGAGCGGGACTCTACGCGAGCCGCCTTACAGCAGCATTACAAAGCGGCGGCTCGATGCCCTTCATCAGTGGCTCCAAGCGTTCGGCCCGCGCTTACCGCTTGCCTGTCGTCGAGGAGCCGCTTCCCTCGGTGTTGCCCATCGGCGCGCTGGAGGCGACCTTGCCGGTCGTCGGATTGACGTTCATGGCCTCGACCTTGCCGTTCCGGACCACTTGCACCTCGTACCAGGTCTTGCCGTTCTGCGCTTCGAGACCGGCGGCGATGGCTTTGCCGTTGTTGCGCATGCCATTGTTGTTTTGAACCTTGCCGTTGTTCTGAACCGCGTTCTCGGCCGCGTTGATGGCGTCTTGCAGGCTGTTCCGCACGGACTGGACGGCGGCAAGCTCGGTCTGCTCATCCTTGCTGAGCTGGCTCACCTGCATCGTCGTGCCTTGGCCCGACAGCTTTCCGGAATTCGCGTCGATGAAGCCTTGCCAGACCGCGTTGTTCTGGAGCGTCGTTACGCGATAGGCGGGCTTGCCGTTGTGGTTCTCGAAGAAGGCCTCGACGGCCTTGCCGCCGGTGTGGCTCTGCGCGGTGCCGATGGCGGAGCTGAGCGAGGTCTTCGCGCCTTCGAAGGCCTGGATCTCCGCCGAGCCGGCTTTGCCGGACGCCGTCGGTTCGTTCGGCATCTGCACCGGATTCTCTTTGCTGGCCGAGGGCGTATTCGTCTGAGCGAGGGCGAGAGGCGCCGTCCCGAGGAGAAGGATCGCTGCTGCCGCGGATAACGATAGGTTTGAGATCGATGTCTTCATGCTGAGGGCTCCATTGACAAAGGGCGGACGGCTCCACGATTGGGTCGCGACGCCTATACTTTCCGTACGAAAAGGGACGGCGGGAGTTCCCCAGCACTTGGATCGGGTGAACTCGCCGCCGGCAATTTCGCACGCCGCGACATGCCCTCTCTGGCATCAGCCGGCGGCCGAATGGAGCCGCGCGCGCTCAGTCCTTGAGCGACGCGCCGAGCGCATCGAGGAGATGGCCGGTGCCGTGCTCGCGCGAGCCGGCATCGTCATAGCCGTCGAGGAACGCGCCTTGCTCGGTGACCATCAGCGTCGTCCTTCCGCCCTCCGCCTTCAACTGCATCGTCGCGAGCGACACCGAGATCTTCTTGTCGCCGAGATGCATCACATAGCTGTAGACCAGCCGCTCGTTCGGAATGACGTCGTGGTAGAGGGCGTCGAAGGTTGTGACCACCCCGCCTTCCCAACGGCCCTTGAGCCGCTCGCTGCCGCCGACGCGCACATCCATGTGCCGCTCGAGCAATTCCCAACGCCCGGGCGTGCCGCCGAACCATTTCTGCTTGGCGGCCTCGTCGGTCAGCGCCTTCCACACCCGCGCGACCGGCGCGTCATAGCTGCGCTGCAGATGGAATGTCGCGTGGACGACCGAGCGCATGCCGGTCTCGTGGCCGCCGCGCAGGCGCACGACCTCCTTTTCCAGCTTGTCGAGCGTGCTGCGCCATCCCTCGGGCGCGCCGGACACCATCCATGCCGCCGCGGGATCGATGATCGTGTAGGTCTGGGTCAGATCCAGCTTCGTCCCGCCGAGCGCATCGGACAAATCAACCTCCGTGCGTGCGCGGAAAAGCTTCTTGCCGGCGCTGTCGGCTACGTGCATGTCGATCACCAGCCGCGACGGCGGCGCGACCTCGACGAATGTGCCGTGGATCCAATGTTCCTCGCCCCTGGGCGAGCGCATGCAGACCTCGAAGAGACCGCCGACCTCCATCTGCACCCTGGCCTGCGGAATGTTGAAAGTCTCCGGGCAGAACCAGCGCTTCACATGATCGGCAGAACTCCAGGCCTTGAATACCGTCTCCCGTGGGGCGTGAAGGACGCGGGAAAGCCTGAGCGGCGGCATGCCGGTCTCTTTGTTCGCTTCATTCTCCTGACCCATCTCCGCCTCCTCTGTTGTCCAGCGTCTTCAGATAGTCGCCCAGGCGGTCGAGGCGGTGCTCCCACTCGAGCCGCCGGGCATTGATCCATCGTTCTGCCTGGCTCAGCGCCTGCGGCTCGATGGCGCAGATGCGCACCCGGCCGCGCTTTTGGGAGCGCACCAACCCCGCCGCCTCCAGCACGCCGAGATGCTGCATGGCCGAGGGCAACGACATCGGCAGCGGCTCCGCCAATTCGCTCACCGGCGCCGGCCCCCGGCTCAGCCGCTCCACCATCGCGCGGCGCGCGGGGTCGGCGAGCGCGTGAAACAAACGGTTCAAATCGGTCTTATACTTAGGCATATGGCTAAGTATCACGGCCACGATGCTTAGGCAATCACTTTAGTAAAAGATTGCGTCCGCCATCGCCGCCGCATTTCACGCCGCGTTAATGCGGGGAGAACAAGCTGCCCAGGATTTCTGCGGTACGCTCGTCGTTTCCATGGCCCGCTCTTGTCGCCTTGCCGCTCTCCTGTGCTTGCTGCTGCTCGGCGCAAGGGAAGCCCACGCCGCCGCCATCGCGCTCGACGGCGAGGGCGGCGATGCCTGGACCTTCCGAAAGCAGGTGACCGGCACGGTCGAGACCGGGCCATGCGACGCGGTCCTCGTCAATTCGCCGACGGGGACCGTGCAAGCCGCGCGCCAAGGCGCGCATTTCTCCGCCGCGGCGATGCTCGCCGAAGGCGCCAACGATGTGCGCGCCCTGTGTATCGAGCAGGGCGAGGAGCGCGCCGTCTCGCCGCCGCAGCATTGGACCGAGCGGCTCCAGGATGTGCCGAGATCGGCGACGCGCATCGAGATCACCGATACCGCCGTGATCCTCGATGGCGGCGTCAGCACGCCCGCCCAGGGCCGCGCCGCCGCCATCACCGACTATGCGTGGAGCGCTGGTCGGGACAATCCGGCAATGCTCCGCGCGACCGACGGCTCGGCGCTCGCATCCTCGCCGCATCACGGCTTGCGACTTGCGCTGCAGCGGCCGACGATCGACGGCGAGTATCACGTGAGCTTGCTGGTGCGCGACGCGCTCGGCCGCAGCGACCGGAGCACCGCCGCCTTTCGCGTCGCCGGCGGCGCGATCCGTCCGATCGATCTCGATCGCGACCGTCCCGCCTGGATCGATGACGCCATCGTCTATGGCGCCGTGCCGTCGCTTTTCGGGCCGCGCGGCCTCGACGACGTGACCGCTCGGCTCGACGACATCGCCGCGCTGGGCGCCACCGTGCTGTGGCTGTCGCCCATTACCAACAGCCCGCCCGGTGATTTCGGCTATGCGGTCACCGATCATTTCCACTTGCGCAGCGCACTCGGCTCCGAGGCCGATCTCCACCGGCTCATCCGGGAAGCCCACGCCCGCGGCATCCGCGTCATTCTCGATGTCGCGATCAATCACCTCTCGGATCGGCATCCCTATTTCCGCAGCGCGGCCGCACGCGGCGCGGCGTCGCCGTACCATCCCTTCTTCATGTGGGATGGGGTGCGTCCGGTGCATTATTTCGACTGGACCAATCTCGAGACTCTCGACTTCGACAATCCGGAAGTGCGGCAATACGCCGTCGCGGCCTTCACCCGTTGGCTGCGCGATTTCGATGTCGACGGCTTCCGGGTCGATGCGAGCTGGGCGATCAAGCAGCGTGCGCCCGATTTCTGGCCGAGCTGGCGGCGCGAGCTGAAGCGCATCAAGCCCGACCTCCTCCTGATCGCCGAGGCGCCGGCCCGCGACCCCTATTACGGCGCCAATGGCTTCGATGCCGCCTATGATTGGTCGGCGAAGCTCGGCGAATGGGCGTGGCATGATGCGTTCGGGACGATCGATGTCGCAGAGCGCCTGCGTCGCGTCCTCGCCATGGAAGGCAGCGGGAATCGAACCGCGCTCACCTTCCGCTTTCTCGACAACAACGATACCGGCGCGCGTTTCATTACGCGCTTCGGCGCACCTACGATGCGGGTCGCTGCCGCGATGCTGCTGACCCTGCCGGGGATTCCCTGCCTTTACATGGGCGAGGAATTGGGTGTTGCTTTTCAGCCCTATGGCCGGCACGCGCCGATCGAATGGACGGGGCGCGAAGATTT
>DATGMP010000038.1:0-11651 GCA_035293565.1 Alphaproteobacteria bacterium
GTACGATCGCGACGTACATGTGCAGCTTGAATCATCAGCCGTCATGCCTGTCAAGCGCATTCTTACCAATCTTATGACTACAAGTACAAGCCGATATCCAAACCTCTCAGCCACTTAGCTGGAAAAATGGGCAAAGTTCGGATTAATGCGTCCGCCCGGCGCAAACTCGCCGGCAACTGCATAGACATCGCGTGCCCAGCTGTCCGCCGGCAGCAGCCGCTCCCAGACGGCGGTATCGAACCGGCTATGCGCGACGGCCTCGCGGCTGGACAGAGGTATGCAGCAGATATGCGGGCCGCCGGTGGTCGCCGCCCATGGCTGGCGCGGGCCGATCTGGCCGGCGGACAATGAGAGCATGCGGGCGATCTCGTCACCCTTGAGTCCGAACGGACGGATCTCGGGCGTGGTGTCGAGCGTCAATCTGGCGAAGCCTGTGCTGGCGGTCGCGGTCGCCTCGATTGTCACCGTTCCCACAGGCTCTTCGAAGCGGAATGCGCTCGGCTCCGGTCCGGCTAATGCGGCGAGGACGACGGCAGTTCCGATATTCGGATGGCCGGCAAAGGGAAGCTCGGCACCAGGTTGGAAGATGCGGACGCGGTGCGTGTGGCCTGATTTCGTGGGCGGCAGCACGAAAGTCGTTTCGGAGAAATTGAGCTCGCGGGCCAGGGCCTGCATCTCGGCGTCCGAAAGCCCCTGGGCTTCGGGCAGAACGGCGAGCTGATTGCCGCCGAAGGCGCGATCGGTGAATACGTCGGCGATGAAGGAAACGGTGAGGCATCAGGTGTCTCCGCAGTGCCGGGCGAGCTTAAAGCTTGCCCGGCACTGCGAGAAACCCTTCGATCAGCCTGCCTTTCCGGCAAGCGGAACCGCCACGAAGAGATTGTTGCCGTCACGGTTGAGCAGGATGGCGACCGCCTTCTTGCCGGATTTGACGGCCTTGTCGACCGCTTCCGACGCGTCGTTCGGGCTCTGGATCGGCGTGTTGTCGATCCTCACCACGATATCACCCTGTCGGATGCCGATCTGGTCGGCCGGGCTGTCGCGCTTGACGCCGGCAACAATCGCGCCGGTGACGCCCTTCGGCACGTCATATTGTTGCCGCGTAGTCTGGTTGAGCGGCGCCAGGTTGAGGCCGAGCTGGGTCTTCCCGTGCTCGCTCTCGCCATTCTCGGCAACCTCCTTCTGATCTTTCAGTTTCTCGATGGTCACCGAGATGGATTGCGGCTTGCCGTCGCGGATCACCTTGACGGGCACGGACGTGCCGGGACGGGTGTTTGCCACCGCCAGCGCGAGATCGTGCGAGCTCTTGACCGTCGTATCGCCATAGCCGGTGATGACGTCGCCGCTCTTGAGGCCCCCCCTGGCGGCAGGACCGTCGGGCAGCACGTCGGCGACGACGACGCCGTTCGTGCTGTTCAGGCCCAGCGCCTCTTCCATGTCGGGCGTTATCGCCTGCATCTGGACGCCCAGCCAGCCGCGCGTCACGTGCCCTTCTTTTTCCAGCTGCTCCACGATCGGTTTGGCGATATTCGACGGGATGGCGAAGCCGATGCCGACGCTACCGCCCGAGGGCGAATAGATCGCCGTATTGATGCCGATGACCTGACCTTCTTCGTTGAAGGTCGGTCCGCCGGAGTTGCCCTGGTTGATGGGCGCGTCGATCTGCAGATAGTCGACATAGGCCGAGCGGGTCTCGGACGGCACGTCGCGGCCGCGCGCCGAGATGATACCGGCGGTCACGGTGTTGCCGAGCCCGAAAGGCTCGCCGACCGCAACGACCCAGTCACCGACCTTGGCCTTCTCACTGTCGCCGAACTGAACCGTCGGCAGCGAATGGCCCGCGTCGATCTTGAGGACGGCCAGATCGGCCATCCGGTCCTTGCCGATCAGCTTGGCGGGATAGGTGGTGCCATCGAGCAAGGTCACCTTGATGTCCTTGGCGTTATCGACGACGTGATTGTTCGTCACGATATAGCCCGAGGCGTCGATGATGAATCCGGAACCCAGGGCTTTCACCGGCCCGTGCCGCATCATCGGGCCCTGCTCTCCGAAATAATGCTTGAAGAACTCGCCGAAGGGCGAGCCCGGTGGGAATTGCGGCTGTGCTTGGCCTTCCTCGTCGCCCTCGGCGCTTGCGGTCTGAACTTCGGTGGTCGCGATATTGACCACCGCGCCTTTTACCTGGTCGACCAGCGGCGCGAAGCTTCCCGGATAATCCGCCCTGGCGTCCGTCGACGCGAACGAGAGGGCGGCGACGAGCGCCGTCGCTGCTACGCCTGCTCGGATCCGCGTCCGGTTACGTTCCAACATCTGTCTTCTCTCCTTGTGGAAACGAGCGCACGAGGCGGCCCTCGCGAAACCATCCCCTCCTTCGCGCTCATTGCAGTAAATCGGCGCGCCGGGGCGACTCGACAAGAGCCATTCTTCAGGCGAGGGACCTCGATGTCTTGAAAGGCATGTCTGCCGTCGATATCGTCCTTCTCGCAAGTGGAGGGACGTTCCAGTCCTTTGAATCCTGCGAACGGAGCAAATAGGGACCAACATGGCGATCGACGGCACCTGGAACATCGTCATGAAGACCCCGATCGGCGACCAGCAAGCGACTCTTACGCTTGCGACCAATGGACAATCCCTTCAAGGCACTATGTCCTCCAGCACGATGGGATCGACCCCATTGCGGGACGGCGCGACGGACGGGAACAGCGCGTCCTGGAAGGCGGATATCTCGCAGCCGATGTCGATGACGCTCGAATTCACGGTCAGCGTGGACGGCGATTCCATTACGGGGAACGCCAAGCTCGGCATGTTCGGCAATGCGCCTTTTACGGGCATGCGCACGTAGAAATTGATCACGACCGCTTGATCGCAGCCTGAATCGCAGCCAGACTCTCGCTTCGAGGCGCGGCTTGGGCGGCTGCACGCCCTGGTTGCAAGCCATACGCGACCGGTGGGGGATATCATGGAATGGCTCAAGGCGACCTTCGAGCATCCCGGCCTCATGCCCCATGGCTATTGCCTGGTCTGGGATCCGGCCCTGATTTCCCTTCATCTCACCTCCGACGCGATCATCGGCCTTTCCTACTACTCGATTCCGCTCGCGTTGGCCGCCTTCGTCATGCGGCGCCGGGACATCGCCTTCGGCTGGATATTCTGGACATTCGCGACCTTCATTCTGTTGTGCGGCACCACACATTTCGTGGAGATATGGACGCTCTGGCATCCGGCCTACGCCTTTCAGGGCATGATCAAGGCCTTGACCGCGGTCGCGTCGGCCGGCACGGCGGTCGCGCTCTGGCCACTCCTCCCGCAGGCCCTCGCCTTGCCCTCGACGAGCGAGCTCAGGCGGGCCAACGACAATCTGTCTCGCGAAGTCCTCGAGCGCTCGCGCGTGGTCGAAGAACTCGCCCGGGAACGGGAATTCACCGATTTTCTCGTCCACAGCATCAGCGATTGCGTCGCTACTCTCGACCGCGACCTCGTCGTGCGGCTTTGGAACCGCGCCATGGAGGAGCAGACCGGCCATCCGGCGAGCGAAGTCGTTGGTCGACCGATGTTCGACGTCAATCCGCTGCTGCGCGGAACCGTCTTCGAGGATGCGATGCGGGCGGCGCTCGCCGGCCGGGAGCATGTTCTGGAGGATCAGCTCGTTGCCGAGGGCATGCCGAGCGCCGGGCGATGGGTTTATGCCCGGTACTCGCCGCTCAGAGGCCGTGACGGCGAGGTCATCGGGTGCATCGTCTTTCTGCGTGACGTGACAGAGCGGCATCGCATGGAGGAGGCGCTGCGGCAGGCCCAGAAGATGGAGGCTCTGGGCCAGCTCACCGGCGGCATCGCGCACGACTTCAACAACTTCCTGACCGCCGTGATCGGCAATCTCGACCTCATGGGGCTCAGACTCCGCAACGCGGCGCCGGAAATCGAGCGACTCCGCGATTCGGCCCTGCAGGGCGCTCTTCGCGCCGCCACGCTCACGCGCCAGTTGCTGGCCTTCTCGCGGCGGCAGGTGCTGAGTCCCCGAGCGGTCGACGTCAATTCGCTCGTCGCGAGAATGTCGGAGTTGCTGCGCCGGACCTTGGGCGAGGGGATCGTCACCGAAACCGCCCTCGCGGACGGGGTCTGGCCGGCCTACGCCGATCCGAACCAGCTGGAGAGCGCGCTCCTCAATCTGGCGCTCAACGCCCGGGACGCGATGCCGGAGGGCGGCAGACTCTCGATCACGACCGCAAATGCCTATCTGGACGAGGCCGCCACGCGGAATAGCGATGGAGTGGAGCCCGGCCACTTTGTTCTTGTCACGGTGATGGATACCGGCTCCGGAATGACCGACGACGTCCGCGAGCGCGCGTTCGACCCATTCTTCACGACCAAGACCGTCGGCAAGGGGTCGGGGCTGGGCCTGAGCCAGGTCTATGGATTCGTGAAGCAATCCGGCGGCCAGGTTCAGATCGAGAGCAGGATCGGCGCCGGTACGACCGTCAAGCTCTACCTGCCGCGGCGCGGAGATGCCGACGTCGAGCAGGAAGCCGAAGGAATACCATCGGGGGCGGCCGGCCCGGTGGCGAAGCCGGGCGAGCGCGTGCTCGTGGTCGAGGACGAGGCGCTCGTGCGGAACTTCGCGGCCGATGCGTTACGCGACCTCGGCTATACCGTCGTCTGCGCGGCCGACAGCATCGAGGCTTTGGCCCGCCTGGAGGAGCCCGTCGGGTTCGACCTTCTCCTGACCGACCTTGGCCTGCCCGGGCTCAACGGGCGGCAGCTCGCGGAGGCGGCGCTGCGAAAATTCCCGAACCTCCGTATTCTTTACGTCAGCGGCTACGGCCAGAATGCGATCCTGGCGAGCGGCGGCGAGCTTGAGGCCGATCTGCTGGCGAAGCCGTTCGAATCGCGCGCCCTTGCCGCGGCGGTGCGCGCGGCTATCGACCGCGGCGCGATTGAGCGCTAGTCCTCGACCAGCGGCAGTTGAACACCCGGAGCGGCACATGGACCGGTATACGATCCTGATCTTCGTCCATGTCGTGCTGTTCGCCGGTTGGCTGGGCGGTCATTTCGGCGTGCTCGCGCTGCTGCGCGAGGCGCGTTCGCCGCGGCTCGATCCGGAGCATCGCGGCTTCACCCTTCGCCTCGCCATGCGGCTCGACCGGATACCGCGGACCGCCTTCGCGTTGACGCCCGCCGTCGGCCTCACTTTGGCGCAGAGCTGGGGATCTCCGATCAAGGGCGTCTGGCTGATCGCCGTCTGGGCGCTCACACTTCTTTGGGTCGTCTTCGTTTGGGTCGTTCCGCGCGAATCGGACGATCGTCGCGCCCAGGCGCTGCGTAAGCTCGAAGGCGCGCTGATCGTGCTGGCCGGCGCCGCCTTCCTGATCTACGGGACCTATCAGCTTTTTTGGGGAGAGCAGATCACGGGGAAATGGCTGGCGCTCAAGATGGCGCTGTTCGGCCTGGTGCCGCTGACCACCCTCGAAATCGGCGAAGGCATGCACCGGATGCGCCCGGCGCTCGATGAGATCTCGGCTGCGCGCCTGCCCATCCCGAAGGAAATCGCCCGCGGGATCGATGTCGCCTCCTTCGCGTCATTGATGCTCTATGCTCTTCTGATCGCGATTGCTCTGATCGGCGCGACGAAGCCGATTTGAACCCTTGGAAATTCAAGCAGTTTGATAGAAGCGGCCGGTAACACCCTCAGGAGTCGGCGAGAGTTTACGACGGCACTTCTTGTGCGCGATCCCGACTGCGGGTAGACTCCGTTTCCCTTTTGTCCGGGTTTTCCGTGCAGATGTTCAATGCCCGCCTGAGCGGCATGACCGACTATCCGTTCACCCGACTCGCCGGGCTGCTGAAGGATGTCCCGACGCCTGCGGGGCGGCCGACGCTCAACCTCGCGGTCGGCGAGCCGCAGGGTGCGCCGCCTGCCATGGTCGCTGAAATTCTAGCCGGTCGGGCAGTCGATTGGGGGAAATATCCCCCGATCGCGGGCACGCCCGAATTTCGTGCCGCTGCGGCAGGGTGGCTCGAGCGGCGCTATCATTTGCCGGGCGGCGCCGTGGATCCCGATCGCGCCATTCTGCCGGTTCAAGGCACCCGCGAGGCGCTGTTCCAGATTGCAACGGTCGCGTCCGCCGATCGGCCGGGCCGCGACATCGTGCTGGCGCCCAACCCCAGCTATGCGACCTACGCGGCGGCCGGTCGGCTGGCCGGGGCCGAGGTCCTCCCGTTGTCCTGCCGCCGGGAGAATGGCTTCCTGCCGGCCATCGACCGGCTCTCCCCGGACATTCTGGCGCGCACTTCGCTTCTCTATCTCTGCACGCCGTCGAACCCGGAGGGGGCGGTCGCCGATCTCGGTTTTCTGAAGCGGGCCGTGACGCTCGCGCGGACTCACGGCTTCATGCTCGCGGTCGACGAATGCTACGCCGAGATCTGGGACGAGGCGCCGCCGCCCGGCACGCTCGAAGCCGCGGCGGCGCTCGGCCCCGCCGCGAACGGCGACCCCTTTGCCAACATCATCGTTTTCCATAGCCTGTCCAAACGCTCGAGCGCGGCGGGGCTGAGATCGGGATTCGTCGCCGGAGACCGAGCGGCGATCGCGCTGATGCAGCGCCTTCGTGCCTATGCCTCCTCGGCCCCGCCCCTGCCGATCCTGGCCGCGTCGGCGGCCCTGTGGTCTGAAGAGACCCATGTCGAGGCCGGCCGCTCCGCCTATCGCCGGAAGATCGATCTCGCCGAGGGGGCGCTGGCGGGTCGCGCCGGCTTCTACCGACCGGCAGGCGGGTTCTTCCTGTGGCTCGAGGTCGGCGACGGGCCCGAGGCCGCGCGGCGCCTGTGGCGCGACGCGGGGATTCGGGTGCTTCCCGGGGCCTATATGGCCCGCGACGACGATACCGGCAGCAATCCGGGACAAGCCTTCATCCGGCTGGCGCTTGTCCATGACGATCCGATACTCGAGCCGGCGCTCCGCCGCATCGCCGAGCTCATCTGAGGAGAACCGCGCGATGTCTCCGTCCAGCGCCCGCGCCCTGCCCCGCAATCTCCCGCCGCGAGCCAAAAGCAGCCTCGCGCGCTTCAGCAACCTGCTTCCCGGAAGCGCCGAGGCCTTCATCGCCCGGCGCTTGGCGGAGCTGCTCGGCTTGGTCGAGATTGCGGTGGCCGGCGCGCTTGCGGCCGCACTTTTCAGCTTTCATGCCGGCGATCCCTCCTGGAACGCGGCGCTGCCGGCGCAATTCGCGCACCGCAGCCGCAATTTGCTGGGATTGCCGGGTTCCTACGTCTCCGATCTCTTGATTCAGACGCTCGGGCTCGCCGCCTATCTCATGCCGACCGCCATCGCGATATGGGGCTGGCGGCACATCCGGCATCAGACGCGCGTACCGCTCTGGCGACGGCTGACGCTGCTCTTTCCCGCCTTGCTGTTCGCGGCGGCGACGCTGGCGCCTTTGCGGCCGTTCGCTTCCTGGCCGCTGGTGGCAAGCCTTGGCGGCGGGGTTGGGCAGTCGATTTTCCGGCTGGGAACCCGCGCTCTTTCCGTTCCGCTCGGCGCCGGGGCGCCCTGGGCGGCTTGGACCGTTTCGACCGGGCTCGCCCTCTTCCTCGCCTCGCTGGCGCTCGGGCTCAGCTGGGCCGCCTGGCGCACCGGACTCGGTTGGCTGGCTGTCGGTATAGCTTTTCCCCTCCGCGCCCTCAGGCGGAGCCCTGTCGAGGACGAGGCGCATGCGCCGCGCGCCCGCGCGCCGAAAGAGCGTCGTGCGGAGCCGCGGCTGGATCCCAAGGTCGTTCCCTTCGAGCAGGCCAAGGCGGCGAAGGAGAAGAAAGCGCCGCGCGTCAGCCTTGGTGGACGCAAGGCCGACGCCCCCGATTCGCGGCAGAAGGCGTTCGACCTCCCGTCGCCCAGCTACTATTCGCTGCCCTCGCTCGACCTGCTGCAGAATTCCGACCCCGCCGCCCGCTCGCCCGAACTCACCGAGGACCTGCTGCGCCGGAATGCCGAAGTGTTGTCGAGCGTGCTCGGCGACTTCGGAGTCAAGGGCGACATCGTCAACATCAATCCCGGACCGGTCGTCACGCTCTACGAGCTCGAGCCGGCGCCGGGAACCAAATCCTCGCGCGTCATCGGCCTGGCCGACGACATCGCCCGCTCGATGAGCGCGATCGCTGTGCGCGTCGCGGTCGTTCCCGGACGCAACGTGATCGGCATCGAGCTGCCAAACCAGCGGCGGCAGACCGTCTATCTACGCGAGGTGCTGGCGACCGACACCTATCAGCACGGACCGGCCAAGCTGGGACTGGTTCTGGGCAAGGATATCGGCGGCTTGCCGGTGATCGCCGACCTCGCCCGTATGCCGCATTTGCTCGTCGCCGGCACGACGGGCTCGGGCAAGTCGGTGGCGATCAACACGATGATTCTCTCGCTCCTCTATCGGCTGCCGCCGGAAATGTGCCGGTTCATCATGATCGACCCCAAGATGCTGGAGCTGTCGGTCTATGAAGGCATTCCGCATCTCCTGGCCCCGGTCGTGACCGAGCCCAAGAAGGCGGTTGTCGCGCTCAAATGGACGGTGCGCGAGATGGAGGATCGCTATCGCGCCATGTCGAAGCTCGGCGTGCGCAACGTCGAAGGCTTCAACCAGCGGCTGCGCGAAGCGCGCGAGGCCGGCGAGATGCTGACCCGCAAGGTGCAGACCGGCTTCGACGCCGACACCGGCAAGCCGGTGTTCGAGGATCAGCCGATCGACCTCCAGGAATTGCCCTATATCGTCGTCGTGGTCGATGAGTTCGCCGACCTGATGTTGGTTGCCGGCAAAGAGATCGAAGGCGCGATCCAGCGTCTGGCGCAGATGGCCCGCGCCGCCGGCATCCATCTCATCATGGCGACCCAGCGCCCCTCGGTCGATGTCATCACCGGCACGATCAAGGCCAATTTCCCGACCCGAGTCTCGTTCCAGGTCACGTCCAAGATCGACAGCCGCACCATTCTCGGTGAGTCCGGCGCCGAGCAGCTGCTGGGTCAAGGCGACATGCTCTATATGGCGGCGGGCGGTCGCATAACGCGCGTCCACGGCCCCTTCGTGCGCGACCAGGAGGTCGAGAAGGTGGTGGCCTTCCTCAAGACCCAGGGCGAGCCCGATTATCTCGATGCCGTCACCGAAGACGATGAGCTCGACGAGATGGCGCTGGCCTTGGGCGAGGAGGGCGGCGGCTCGGGCGACGATCTCTACGACCAGGCAGTGGCGCTCGTCGCGCGCGAAGGCAAGGCGTCCACGAGCTTCGTCCAGCGTCACCTTCAGATCGGCTACAATCGCGCGGCGCGCCTCATCGAGAAGATGGAGAAGGAAGGCGTCGTCTCCTCCGCCAACCACGTCGGCAAACGCGAGGTGCTGATCGGCCATCACGGCGATTAGGCGAACGATCGAGAGCGGTATCGGAAGAGGGTGGTCGATAAGATGGCCGCGGCGGCCAAGCAAGATTTGTTCGGTCTCCGCGCCATTCCTCGCACCGTATGGATGCTGGGTTTCGTCTCCTTCTTCATGGACGCGTCGTCCGAGCTCATCCACGCGCTGCTTCCGATCTTCCTCGTCGGAACGCTCGGTGCGTCCACCAGCCTCGTCGGGCTGATCGAGGGGGTGGGCGAGGCGACGGCGTCGATCACCAAGCTGTTCTCGGGCTGGATTTCCGACCGGCTGGGGAAGCGTAAGCTGCTGGCCGTGCTCGGATACGGGATGGCGGCCGTCACGAAACCAATCTTTCCGCTCGCGGTCACGCCTTACGAGGTCCTCGCTGCACGCTTTCTGGACCGGGTCGGAAAGGGCATTCGCGGCGCGCCGCGCGATGCGCTGATCGCGGACGTGACGCCCGGCGAGATCCGCGGCGCGGCATTCGGGCTCAGGCAGTCGCTCGATACGGTCGGCGCCTTCATCGGGCCGCTGCTCGCGATCGGCCTTATGGCGCTGCTCGCGTCAAATATCCGCTTGGTCTTCTGGTGGGCGATCGTGCCGGCGGCTCTGTGCGTCCTACTGCTGGTTCTCGGCGTCGAGGAGCCGGCGCAAGTGCCGCACGAACGCGCAAGGCCGCCGATCGGCTGGAAAGAGCTCGGCCGCCTGGGCGGCGGCTTTTGGGGCGTGGTCGGCGTCGGGATCGTGTTCACGCTTGCCCGGTTCAGCGAGGCGTTCCTGGTGCTCCGCGCATCCGATGTCGGGCTGCGGCCGCTGCTGGTCCCGACCGTCATGGTCGCGATGAATGTCGCCTATGCGCTCGTGTCGGCCCCCGCCGGCAGCCTCTCGGACCGGATCGGGCGAAGGGTCGTGCTGATGGCCGGGCTTCTGGCGCTGATCGCGGCCGACCTCGTGCTGGGTTTTTGGGGCAGCATCGCCGGCGCGCTGGTCGGCGCCGGCATCTGGGGCCTGTCGAACGGGCTGACCCAGGGCCTCCTGGCCGCGCTGGTCGCCGACGCCGCGCCGGCCAGCCTGCGCGGCACGGCGTTCGGCATCTTCAATCTTCTGACCGGCATCGCGCTGCTGGCGGCCAGCGGCCTGGCGGGCCTGCTCTGGCAGGCCTATGGCGCTGACGCGACCTTCTTCGCCGGGGCCGGATTCGCCGCACTCTCGCTGATCGGCCTCACGCTCGCCGTCCGCCGCCGCGCCTGATAGGGTGTCCTCCATCAAAAGGGAGGACGCGCGCCCATGGGGAACTGGACGCATCGGCATGCCGGGATCAATGGCATCAACATGCATTATGTGGAGCAGGGAGAGGGGCCGCTCATCATCCTCTGCCACGGCTTCCCGCATCTCTGGTTTTCTTGGCGTCATCAGATTCCAGTACTGGCCGAGGCCGGCTGGCGTGTCGTGGCGCCCGATATGCGCGGCATGGGCCAGACCGACGCGCCGGCCGATCCCCGCCACTATGATTGCGACCATACGGTCGGCGACCTGTTGGGCCTGCTCGACCATCTGGGCGAGAAGCGCGCCGTTTTCTCCGGCCTCGATTTCGGGGTTTTCGCCTGCTACGACCTCGCCTTCCGTCATCCGGAGCGCGTGACGGCGCTGATCGGGCTCGAAAATCCCGTGACGCCGCACGAGATCGGCGTGCCGCCGCTGACTGGCTATCGTCGGATGGCCGAGAAGCATTTCGTTCATGTCACCTATTTCGAGCCGCCCGGTCCGGCCGACCGCGATCTCAACGAGAACACGCGCAAGTTCTTGAACCGAGTCTATTGGGGTCTCTCAGCCGCGCATCATCTGCTCGATATGTGGAACTATCCGCCGGGCACGAAATACATCGACACGCTGCCCGAGCCGCCGCCGCTCCCCTGGTCCTGGATGAGCGATCTGGAGATGGAGTTCTATGTCTCGGAATATAGCCGCACGGGCTTCACCGGCGGGCTCAACTGGTATCGCGCGATGGATTATCGCTGGGAGCAGAGGCGGCAATTCGAAGGCAAGAAGAATACGGCGCCGTTCTTCTTTATCGGCAGTGAGCAGGATGTCGATCTCGAAGGCTTCCACGGCGACGATCCGCTGGGCAAGCTTCGCGAGCAATATGCCGATCTGCGCGAAGTCGCGATGATCAAGAACGCCGGCCACGTCGTGCAGATGGAGAAGCCGGACGAGGTCAATGCGCTGATGCTGAAATTCCTCGCGACCATCCGCGCGGAGTTGCTGCGA
>DATGMP010000039.1:0-26033 GCA_035293565.1 Alphaproteobacteria bacterium
CGGCCTGCCTGATAGTCGCGGTCGTTAACGTCCTTACCGAGGAGCGTCGCATCGACCAGCCCGTCGCGTCGCCGGATCAGCCCCGAGAAGGATGCCGAAAGCTTGTCTTCGACGATGGGGACGCTCAGCGCGCCGCGAACATCCAGCCAATTATAGCTGCCGTAGGAGACGTCACCGGTTGCAGCGAATTTGTTTCCCGGTTGCCGCGTGTTGATGATCACCGCGCCGTCGACCGTGTTGCGGCCGAACAAGCTGCCCTGGGCCGAGGGGATCACGTCGATCTGATCGATGTCGATGAAATCATAGAGGGCGCCGTAGCTGCGACCGAAATAGACGCCGTCGACGTAGGTTCCGACGCCGGTCTCGGTGAAGAAGTTCGTCGCATCGGGCACCGGTTGATGGAGGAAGAGACGAACCGCCAAGGGTACGCCGGTGTTGGTCTTGGCCAATAGGCTCGGCGCCTGGGATGAGGTCTGAGGGACGTCCAGCACCTCCTGATCCTCCGCCATCGGCGCCGCGACCGAGATGAAGGCGCTCCCCGAGTCCGCAGCGCACGCATGGCCGGCGGCCAGAATGCCGAAGGGAACCGACAGGATCAGCGGAAGGTTGGGCGGACGCACTTTCAGGAACCTCATTATAATACATTCATTAGAAGATACTCATATTCTAATAACTGTTTTCGGAAGTCAAATCTTTTCATATATCTGTAATTTTATGTACATTATGGGCATTCCTTTTGAAATGGGGCGCGCTCGCTAGACAGATCGTGCGGGTTGAATCTCGGCGAGATCGGTTTTGATAAGACGGTCTATCAGCTCGATCACCCCGTCGCCGGCGGGCCGGCTCGTCACGAAGTCCGCGGCCTCTTTCAGCGAAGGGACGGCGTTCGCGACGGCCACGGAGCAGCCGGCAAGGGCGAGCAGCGCATGGTCGTTCTCGCCATCGCCCACAGCGACGACCCTGCGCGGAGACAGTGCGAGCTTCGCGAGCGCGGCCTCCAGTCCGAACGCTTTGTTGACGCCGGGCGGAAGCACCATCACCGCGCCTTTGTTGAAGATGATCTCCAGCTCCAACCCAAGCGCACGGATAGCGTCGAGGACTTCTTGCTCATGCGGCTCGCGCGTCGCGACGATTACGCGGCCAACCGATAGCGGGCGAATGTTTCGGGCGCGGAGCGCGTGGACGAATTCCTCCGGCGGGGCCGGCGCCAAGGGAATCTCTTGGTCGTTTTGCGGGTGGTAGAGCAGCGCGCCATTCTCGGCGACGACCCAGTCGAAGAGATCGAGACCGGGGCAGACCAGCTTCAGGTCCGGCAACTCGCGTCCCGTCACCATCAGGACTCGCCGCCCGCTTTCGCGAAGGCGCCCCAGCGCGGCTCGCGTCGCGTCGGACATCGCGCCCTCGGCTGCGAGGGTGCCGTCATAGTCGCAGGCGAGCGCAAGAAGATACATGGTCGGACGAAGCTCCGTGTGTCGGGGTAGAAATGTCCCGTTCTGCGGGCACGTTCCCGATTTTCGCGCCGCGGCGATCGCCGCTGGAATTATCTCGCCACCCTGACGTTCTCCTCGACGCACGGCCATCACCTTGGTCGCAAAAAAAATCGTACGTTCCGATATAGTGGCGAGGTCTCCATGCACAGCCTTGGCTCCGGTCGTCCGACGCGAAACAATGGCGCGGGCAGCGCCTTCGTGCTTGCAGTCTCCGGACGGACAGGCGGCGTTCTGTTGCGGGAAGGGAAGGGGTTTCGTTTCAATGCCTCCGATCCAGCGATGCGGCGGCTGGATGGGGTCTATTTCGCGAGCCTCGCGGAGGCCGAAGCGGCGGTCGAATTGATGACGACCAACAGGCGCGGCGCTCAGGGCATCGAAGCCAGCATCTCCGCGCTGTTCTGAGCTTGCGGCTAAGCCCGGCCGCTTCCGAGCCACTCGGCCAAGTCATGACATCGTTCCGCCGATGTCGCCGACAAGGACGAGCACGCGTCGTTAGCGACCGAGCTCAGCTATTCGACGGGCTGGACAGAGCGCCGGTGCTTCCGTTCGGCGCGGTTTGGTTGGCGGTCGATCCGCCGGCGAAGTTCGATTGCGCGAATGCCGGGACGGAAGCCGGAGCGTCGGCATATTAAGACAATTGACTTATTCAGTCTCTCGTCTTAAATTTGTGTCGGCTCCGAATGAGGCGAGAGGCGCATATGACAGCCAAGGAAATGAGCGTCTGGATCGTCGGCATCTTTTTCGCGATGCTGGCGGCGGAAATAGTCGGCGGATTCCATCGCCCTGGACGGCAATCGTTCAAGGATTGGGCTTTCGCCTTGACGGGCCTGTCCTTCCAGACTCTGGTGACGCCGCCCTTGGTCGCGCTCGCGGTCGGCTTTCTGCTCGATCGCGTTCTTCCGGCGAGCTCGGGCCGCTTGGCCGGCTTGTCCTTCTGGGCCGTTTTCCCGGTCTGGTGGGTGACCGAGGAATTCTGTCATTACTGGCTGCATCGCTGGTCGCATGAATGGCGGTGGCTCTGGAAGCTCCACCGCACACATCACAGCGCCGCGCAGCTCAATGTCGGCGTGATCTTCCGATACAATGTCTTCTGGACCTTCCTGCTCCCCCAGACCTGGTTCGGAGCGGTGGCGGTCCATCTTGGTCTGCTCGACGTCTTCGCGGCCAGCACTCTCATCACCTTCGTGGTCAATGTGCTGACCCACACGAGCTATCGCTGGGACTTGGCGCTCCGCCGGCTGCCCGGCATGACTCCGGCCTTCAATGTGCTGGAAAAAGTGATCACATTGCCCGATACCCATCATGCCCATCACGGGATGGGTCGGCAGGCTTACATGACCGGAAACTATGCCGTGACGATCTTCCTTTTCGATATGCTGCTCGGCACGGGGCGTATTCCGCGCGCGCGGCAGGAGAGGTTCGGCCTGCCGGGCCGGTTCGATTGGAAGGAAGAGCTCTTCTGGCCGGTCATGACCCGGTCCGAATAGCGTGGCGGCAAAGGCCAAGCCCGTCGGTCGCGCCGGTGCGCGCGAGCGCATGCTGGAAACCGCGGAGCGCCTCCTCGGCGAGTATGGCATCGACGGCGTTTCGCTGCGCCAGATCGGCGCCGCCACCGGCCAGGGAAACAATTCCGCGGTCCAATATCATTTCGGAGACAAAGCCGGGCTCGTGCGCGAGATCATCGCTCGACGGGTCGAGTCTTTTGAGCCCAGACGCCGGGGGATGCTCGATCGAGCGTCCGCATTAGGCAAGCTGAAGGATGTGCGCACGCTGCTCGAAATCATCTTTCTGCCCTTGGCCGAGGCGGTCGACGCGGAAGGACGCCATGTCTATGCGCGCTTCATGATGCAGTTCCTGACCCGCTTTCAGTACGAGCCCGGCTTCACGCATCCCGGGTGGGCGCCCGAAAGCGCTGCGACGCAGGCGGCGCTGCTTCTCGCAAAAAGTCTCCCTTTCCTCAGCGGGGATGCGCTGAGCACCCGGATCAACCGGGTGGGCGGCCTTTTCTTCAACGCGCTCATCGATCGCGACAATGCGATCACGCACGGCAAGCCCGTGGAGTCGGAAGACGCGTTCTTCGCCGATCTCTTTGCCATGATGGAAGCGGCCGCCCGAACACCTCCGTCCAAATAGGGCGATTCAGAAAAACATTGCGCAGAAAACGTTTTTCGTGGAGCTTGGGATCGGGACAGCCCCAAGCCGCATGAGATGGCGCAATGAACGAAGTGAGTTGGGACAAAACCGTCGATATTTTGGTGGTCGGATCGGGCGCCGGAGCGATGACGGCGGCCCTGCGCGCTTCGCATGCCGGCGCCGACGTGCTGATCGCCGAGAAGAGCCCCTTCTATGGTGGCACCTCGGCGACTTCGGGCGGCGGCCTTTGGATCCCCGTCAATCACCTGATGGCCGCCTGCAACATCCCCGATACGCGGGATGAGGCGCTGCAATACATGCTGGCGCTGACCGGCGACGACGTGCCCGAGGAAAATGTCGCCGCTTATGTCGACAATGGCGCGCGGATGCTCCGCTGGATGGAGGAGAACACCCACGCCAAGTTCGAGGCGATGACCTATTACGCCGATTACTACCAGCATCTGCCGGGCGCCAAACCGGGAGGCCGGTCGATCGACCCGTTACCCTTCGCGGCACAGGAGCTGGGCGAGGATTTCCGCAACATGCGCGATCCGCACCCGCAGACGCGGGTGATGGGGATGATGGGCTATACCAATGTCGAGGGCACGGTTCTGTTGTCGAAACTGCCCGGCTGGTTCGGGCTGATCGTGAAGCTTGCCTTGCGCTACTTCGCGGACATCCCCTGGCGATTCACCTCGCGCAAGTCGCGACGCCTGACGATGGGCAATGCGCTGATCGGAAGGCTGCGCAAATCGCTTATCGAGAGGCAGGTCCCGATCTGGCTCTCCGCGCCCGCAGAGGAGCTGATCACCGGGGGCGACGGCCGGATCATCGGCGCGCAAGTGCGGCGCGACGGGAAGCCGCTGCGCATACGGGCGCTGCGCGGCGTGATCCTGGCCTCGGGCGGCTTCGAGCACAATCAGGCGCTTCGTGATGCCTATCTGCCGCAGCCGAGCCGGACGCGTTGGTCGGCGGGCAATCCGGCCAATACCGGCGACATGCTGATCGCGGGCAAGGCGATCGGTGCCGCGGACGCGCTGATGGACGAGGCCTGGTGGAGCCCCACGATGACGATCGACGCCGAAGATCGCGCCCGCGCGCTCTTCACCGAGCGCTCGATGCCGGGGGCAATCGTCGTGAACAAGGAGGGGCGCCGCTTCTTCAATGAATCCGTCGCCTACACGACGGCGGTCCAGGCGATGTACCAGCCGGGCAACTTACCTTCCTATTTGATCTTCGACTCCCGTTATAAGCGCGAATATCCGTTCGGGCCCTTGCTGCCCGGCGGGATGCATCTCAACTGGCTTCAGCCGAGGCGGATCCGGAGCGAACTGCTCAGGCGGTCGGCGACGATCGAGGGCCTAGCCAAGCTTCTCTCGATCGCGCCCGGCGGGCTCGAGGCGACCGTCGCGCGGTTCAACGGCTTCGCCAAGACCGGGAAGGACGAGGACTTCGCGCGCGGCGAGAATGCCTATGATCTGCTCTACGGCGATGTCCGCATCAAGCCGAATCCTTGCCTCGCGCCGCTGCTGGAACCGCCATTCTACGGCATCGAGATCCATCCGGGCGATATCGGCACCAAGGGCGGGCTCAAAACCAATGCCGATGCCGAGGTTGTGAACGAGGCCGGCAAGCCGATCGGCGGGCTCTATGCCGTCGGCAATTGCTCGGCCTCGGTCATGGGGCGCTACTATCCGGGCGCCGGCGCCACGATCGGTCCGGCCATGACCTTCGGTTTCGTCGCGGCGGAGCACGCGTGCGGCGTCAATGCGCGGAACGAGCCGGCGGACGCGGCTTGAGGAAGCCTAGAGGCCGATACCCATTGCGCCTTTTCGCGCGGCTCGCTACATAGTCGCCCTTCGCGCGCCGCCCGATCGGGTTGGGGCGCGAACGGCGCTGCCCGTTTAGGAGTGTAGCTCAATTGGTAGAGCACCGGTCTCCAAAACCGGGGGTTGGGGGTTCGAGCCCCTCCACTCCTGCCAGAGCGCGCCGCCACTAGATATAGAGAGAAAGAGGAACAGGCCCGCCGATTCGGGTCGAAGCAGGCATGGCGAGAACGAGTCCAGCTCAATTCTTCCGCGAAGTGCGCCAGGAGGTCAGGCACGTCACATGGCCTTCGCGCAAGGAAACCGTCACCACCACCTCCATGGTTTTCCTGATGGTGGTCGCGGTGTCGCTGTTCCTGTCCTTCATCGACTGGATCATCGGCCACGCGCTGCAGCTGGTCCTCGGCATCGGAGCGCCCTGACATGACTATGCGCTGGTATGTGATGCACGTCTATTCGGGCTTCGAGAAGAAGGCTAAGCAGTCGATTCTCGAGAAGGCCGCGAAGCAGGGATTGTCCGACAAGTTCGAGGAGATCCTCGTGCCGACCGAAGAGGTCGTCGAGGTGCGCCGCGGCTCCAAGGTGAACGCCGAGCGCAAATTCTTCCCGGGCTATGTCCTCATCAAGATGGAGATGACCGACGAGACCTGGCATCTCGTGCGGAACACGCCCAAGGTGACTGGTTTCCTGGGCGGCGGCGGCACGCGGCCGGTGCCGATCAGCGACACCGAGGCGCAGCGCATTATCAGCCAGGTCAAGGAAGGTATAGAGCGGCCGAGGCCCTCGATCACCTTCGAGATCGGCGAGCAGGTCCGCGTCTGTGACGGCCCGTTCAACTCCTTCAACGGTCTGGTCGAGGAAGTGGACGAAGAGCGCAGCCGCCTCAAGGTCGCAGTCTCGATCTTCGGCCGCTCGACCCCCGTGGAGCTCGAATACACGCAGGTGGAGAAGGTCTGAGAATTTCGCCGCGTGGGAGGCTCGCCATGGCCGCACCACGCACTCCGGCGGAGCCTCTGAGCGCCGCCATCGTCGGGCTTCGGCCCATTGGAGGTTATGAATGGCAAAGAAGATAACCGGCTATATCAAGCTGCAGGTGCCGGCCGGAAAGGCCAACCCGTCGCCACCCATCGGGCCGGCGCTGGGTCAGCGCGGCTTGAACATCATGGAGTTCTGCAAGGCCTTCAACGCCAAGACGCAGGACATGGAACCGGGGATGCCGATCCCGGTCGTGATCACGGTCTATGGCGACCGTACCTTCACCTTCGTCACCAAGACTCCGCCCAATAGCTACTTCCTCCTGAAGGAGGCCAAGGTGCAGAAGGGGTCGCAGACCCCGGGAACCGGCACCGTCGGCAAGATCACGATGGAGCAGGTCCGCAAGATCGCCCAGGTCAAGATGGTCGATATGAACGCCAACGATGTCGAGGCGGCGGTGCGCATGCTGGTGGGCTCGGCCCGATCCATGGGCCTCGAAGTGGTGGGGCAGTAACATGGCCAAGATCGGCAAACGTATGAAGAAGGCCAGAGAGCTGGCGGGCGAGCCGGGCTCGGCTCATAGCCTCGAGGAGGCTGTCCGGCTGGTCAAGGGCAACGCCAAGGCGAAGTTCGACGAAACGATCGAGATCGCGATGAATCTCGGCATCGATCCCAGGCACGCCGACCAGGCGGTCCGCGGGGTCGTCCAGATGCCGAACGGCACCGGCAAGCCGGTCCGGATCGCGGTGTTTGCCAAGGGCGACAAGGCCGAGGAGGCCCGCGCAGCCGGAGCCGACCTGGTCGGCGCCGAGGATCTGGCGGAGACGGTTCAGAACGGCCAGATCGATTTCGATCGCGTCATCGCCACTCCCGACATGATGATGCTGGTTGGGCGGCTGGGTAAGGTGCTGGGGCCACGCGGCCTGATGCCGAACCCGAAGCTCGGCACCGTCACGCCCAATGTCGGCGAGGCCGTCAAGGCCGCCAAGGGCGGCGCCGTCGAATACCGGGCCGAGAAGGCGGGCATCGTCCATGCCGGCATCGGCAAGGCGAGCTTCACCGAGCAGGCCTTGGTCGAGAACGTCCAGGCTTTCGTCACCTCGATCAACCGCGCCAAGCCCAGCGGGGCCAAGGGGACCTTCATCCAGAAGGTCAGCTTGTCGTCGACGATGGGGCCGGGCGTGAAGATCGATCTCGGGAGCTTGCTTTCCGGTCAGACTTCGGCGTAAAAGCCTGCCCTCGAAGTGCGCGGCGCCGTTTGGCCGCCGCCGCGCCTCGTACCTGTCCGAGACTGCGGGTGCCGGCAATTCCGCCGGCTTAATAGCCTGCACGAGACGGGAGTCGGCTCCGCATCGGGCCGTTCCGCGACTGCGGACGGCCGCGGCACCGCTTCTAGTTTCACATTCGGACTGGCTGGCGCCCTTACAGGAGCGTCCGGCGCGCATTCTTTGTCCCGCGGACGGCTGTCCGCAGGATTTTGGTGGAGTTGAGCATGGACCGGGCTGAAAAGGCAGAAACGATTGAGGCTCTAAAGGCCGAGTTCGCCGCGACGTCGCTCGTGGTCGTGACCCATTATACGGGCCTCACCGTGGCGGAGTTGACCGATCTCCGCCGTCGGATGCGGGCGGCCGAGGCCAGTTTCCGCGTGACCAAGAACCGGCTGGCGCGCATCGCCATCCGCGACACGGACTATGCGGGCCTGGACGATCTCTTCCGCGGGCCGACGGGCATCGCGCTCTCGAAGAACCCGGTCGCCGCGGCCAAGGTCGCTTCCGCCTACGCCAAGGAGAACGAAAAGTTCGTCATCCTGGGCGGCAGCCTTGGATCCCAGCGCCTTGACGTCGCCGGGGTTCAGGCGCTGGCGACCCTTCCGTCGCTCGAAGAGCTTCGGGGCAAGCTTCTCGGGCTCATCCTGGCGCCGCCGACGCGGCTGGCCAGCATCATTCAGGCGCCGGGCGGTCAGCTCGCGCGCGTCATCAAGGCCTATGCCGACAAGGCCGACACCCAGCAGGCGGCCTGACGGCCGTTCCCTCAAACCGACTGAAACGGCTCCGCGGCGGGCCCTGATAAAGGAGTTATCCAATGGCTGATCTTTCGAAAATCGTGGACGATCTCTCGTCCCTGACCGTGCTCGAGGCTGCCGAGCTGGCGAAGCTGCTCGAGGAGAAATGGGGCGTCTCGGCGGCGGCTCCGGTCGCGGTGGCCGCGGGCGCGGCCCCGGCGGCAGGCGGCGGCGCTGCTCCGGCCGAGGAGAAGACCGAGTTCAGCGTTATCCTGGCTGCCTCCGGCGATAAAAAGATCAATGTCATTAAGGAGGTGCGCGCGATCACCGGCCTCGGTCTCAAAGAGGCGAAGGACTTGGTCGAAGGCGCTCCAAAGCCGGTCAAGGACGGCGTCTCGAAGGACGAAGCGGCCAAGATCAAGAAACAGCTTGAAGAAGCCGGCGCGACCGTCGATATTAAATAGGTGTCGTTGATCGCGACTGAGTAACTGGCGATGCTTGGCGGGAGGGAACCGGCAGGTTCCTCCCGACGGCGTCGCATTGCCGTTTCTGCGGGCTAATCTATTTGAGTCAGGGCGTGATTTGAGATGGGGGCGTCCGCGCTCTCCTTGAAGTCGGCCTTCCGGGCAGGTGGATGAAAAGTAGTCTTCGCGTCCATCCTGGGTTCGGTCCGCGCGGCCAGTCGCCGCAGCGGGCGCGCACGCTCGCGCCCATCATGCCCGGAGCCGGGCATCCGCATTTGCGTTGAGGAGCACCATGGCAGAATCTCTCGCCCGTTCGTTCACGGGTCGCAAGCGAGTCCGCAAGACCTTCGGGCGTATTCCCGAAGTGACTGAGATGCCGAACCTCATCGAGGTTCAACGGAGCTCCTATGAAAAATTCCTCCAAATGGAGGTGCGCCCCGAAGACCGTGTGATCGCGGGTCTGGAAGAGGTGTTCCGCTCGGTCTTTCCGATCCGGGACTTCTCCGACCGCGCCGAGCTCGATTTCGTGCGCTACGAGCTCGAGCCGCCGAAATACGACGTCGACGAGTGCCAGCAGCGCGGCATGACCTATGCCGCCCCGCTCAAGGTTACGCTCCGCCTGTCGGTCTTCGATGTCGACGAGGAGACGGGACTGCGCTCGATCCGCGACATCAAGGAGCAGGACGTCTACATGGTGGACATGCCGCTCATGACGTCGAACGGCACCTTCATCATCAACGGCACCGAGCGCGTCATCGTCAGCCAGATGCACCGGTCGCCGGGCGTCTTCTTCGATCATGACAAGGGCAAGACCCACGCGTCGGGCAAATATCTCTTTGCCGCGCGGGTGATTCCCTATCGCGGCTCGTGGCTCGATTTCGAATTCGACGCCAAGGACCACGTGTATGTCCGTATCGACCGGCGCCGCAAGCTGCCGGTGACGACGCTTCTCTACGCGCTCGACGGCGGCGATACCGAGACCTACCGCGTCGAGAAGGCGAAGACCGGCGGCGAGATCGACCGCGCGCGGATCAACGGTATGTCGAAGGAGGAGATCCTCTCCGCCTTCTACGGCGGTACGATCTATCGCCGGACCGGCGCCGGCTGGACCACCGATTTCGACCCTGAGCGCATGCGCGGCGTGAAGCTGACGCATGACCTGGTCGATGCGGACACGGGCTCGGTGCTGGCGGAGGCCGGCACCAAGATCACGCCGCGTGTGTCGAAGAAGCTGGTCGAGGGCGGGCTCAAGCATCAGCTGGTCAGTCCCGAGGAGCTGGTCGGCCAATATCTCGCGACCGACATCATCGACGAGGCGAACGGCATCGTCCTTTATGAGGCCGGCGACGAGATCGGCTCGGCCGACATCGAGAAACTGGCCGCGATCGGCGTGCAGGAGCTGACGGTGCTGGCGATCGACCACGTCACCGTCGGCGCCTATATGCGCAACACCATGGCGATCGACCGCAACGCGACTCGCGAGGACGCGCTGATCGACATCTACCGCGTCATGCGTCCGGGCGAGCCGCCGACGTTGGAGTCGGCCGAGACTCTGTTTCAGAGCCTGTTCTTCGACCAGGAGCGCTATGATCTGTCGGCCGTTGGCCGCGTGAAGATGAACGCGCGACTGGGCTTCCAGACGGACGACCAGATCCGCGTGCTGCGCAAGCAGGACATCCTCTCGATTCTCAAGGTGCTGGTCGACCTCAAGGACGGCCGCGGCGAGATCGACGACATCGACCACCTCGGTAACCGGCGTGTTCGGTCGGTCGGCGAGCTGATGGAGAATCAGTATCGGCTGGGGCTGCTCCGCATGGAGCGCGCCATCCGCGAGCGCATGAGCTCCGTCGATATCGACACGGTGATGCCGCACGATCTTATCAATGCCAAGCCGGCGGCTGCGGCGGTGCGCGAGTTCTTCGGATCGTCCCAGCTCTCGCAGTTCATGGACCAGACCAACCCGCTGTCGGAGATCACGCACAAGCGGCGCCTCTCGGCCCTCGGGCCTGGCGGTCTGACGCGCGAGCGCGCTGGTTTCGAGGTGCGCGACGTGCACCCGACGCACTACGGCCGCATCTGCCCGATCGAGACTCCCGAGGGGCCGAATATCGGTCTCATCAACTCGCTCGCGACCTATGCGCGGGTGAACCAGTACGGCTTCATCGAGAGCCCGTATCGCAAGATCATCGACGGCAAGGTGTCGGACGAGGTGATTTACCTCTCCGCCATGGAAGAGAGCCGCTACACGATCGCGCAGGCCAATGCCGAGCTCGACAAGCATGGCAAGTTCGTAGCCGATCTGGTCTCCTGCCGGGCCAATGGCGACTACATCATGGCCAAGCCCGATGCGATCGAGTTGATCGACGTCAGCCCGAAGCAGATCGTGTCGGTGGCGGCGGCGCTGATCCCGTTCTTGGAAAATGACGACGCCAACCGCGCCCTCATGGGTTCAAACATGCAGCGGCAGGCGGTGCCTCTGCTGCAGTCGGACGCTCCGGTTGTCGGCACTGGCATGGAGGGGACGGTCGCTCGAGACTCCGGCGCGGCAATCACCGCCAAGCGGACGGGCGTGGTCGACCAAGTCGATGCGACGCGCATCGTCATCCGCGCGACCGAGGAGGTCGATTCCGGCGCGCCCGGCGTCGATATCTTCAAGCTTCGCAAGTTCCAGCGCTCGAACCAGAACACCTGCATCACGCAGAAGCCGCTGGTGAAAGTGGGCGACCAGGTGACCGCCGGCGACATCATCGGCGACGGACCTTCGACGCAGCTCGGCGAGCTGGCGCTCGGCCGGAACGTGCTCGTCGCCTTCATGCCCTGGAACGGCTACAATTTCGAGGATTCGATCCTCATCTCCGAGTGCATCCTCCGTGACGACGTGTTCACCTCGATCCATATCGAGGAATTCGAGGTCATGGCCCGCGACACCAAGCTCGGCCAGGAGGAGATTACCCGCGACATCCCGAATGTCGGCGAGGAAGCTCTGAAGAATCTCGATGAAGCCGGCATCGTCTATATCGGTGCCGAGGTGAAACCGGGCGACATTCTGGTCGGCAAGGTGACGCCCAAGGGCGAGTCGCCGATGACTCCGGAAGAGAAGCTGCTTCGCGCGATCTTCGGCGAGAAGGCGTCCGACGTGAAGGATACGTCGTTGCGCGTGCCGCCCGGCGTCACGGGCACGATCGTCGAGGTTCGCGTCTTCTCACGCCGCGGCGTCGACAAGGATGAGCGCGCGCTGCAGATCGAGCGCGCCGAGATCGAGCGCCTCGCCAAGGACCGTGACGACGAGCAGCGTATCCTGGAGCGGAGCTTCTTCGGCCGCTTGAAGGAAATGCTGGTCAACCAGAAGTCGGTGTCCGGTCCGAAGGGCTTCAAGGCGGGTAAAACCATTACTGAGGCCGATCTTCAGAACCTCACCACCGGCCAGTGGCGCCAGATCGTCGTCGCCGACGAGGAGACGATGGCCAATATCGAGGCGATGGGCCAGACTTTCGACCAGGCGGTGGCCGATCTGAAGGAGCGCTTCGAGAACAAAGTCGAGAAGCTGCAGCGCGGCGACGAACTGCCGCCCGGCGTCATGAAGATGGTCAAGGTCTTCGTCGCGGTGAAGCGTAAGTTACAGCCGGGCGACAAGATGGCCGGCCGTCACGGCAACAAAGGCGTTGTATCGCGGATCGTGCCGATCGAGGACATGCCGTATCTCGACGACGGGACCTCGGTCGATCTGGTTCTCAATCCGCTGGGCGTGCCCTCGCGCATGAATGTCGGGCAGATTCTGGAGACTCATCTCGGATGGGCCTCGGCCAGGCTTGGCAAACAGATCGGCGAATTGGTCGATCAGATCGCTCATTCCGGCGCCGCGCTCGATGCGAAGACGGTGAAGCCGCTGAAGGAAAAGCTGCAGGAGATCTACGGCAAGGAGACCTTCAAGGCTGAAATCGCCGACCTCTCCGAGCAGGAAATGTTCGAGATGGCGGGCAATCTGCGCACCGGCGTGCCGGTCGCGACTCCCGTCTTCGACGGCGCGCACGAGGCCGACATCAACAAGCTGTTGGAGATGGCGGGCCTCGCGACCTCTGGGCAGGTGACGCTGATCGACGGGCGAACAGGTGAAGCGTTCGACCGCAAGGTGACGGTCGGCTACATCTATATGCTGAAGCTGCACCACCTGGTCGACGACAAGATCCACGCGCGCTCGATCGGGCCCTACAGCCTGGTTACGCAGCAACCTCTGGGCGGCAAGGCCCAGTTCGGCGGACAGCGCTTCGGCGAAATGGAGGTGTGGGCTCTCGAAGCCTACGGCGCCGCCTACACGCTCCAGGAGATGTTGACTGTGAAGTCCGACGACGTCGGCGGCCGCACCAAGGCCTACGAGGCGATCGTGCGTGGCGAGGACAATTTCGAGATCGGCATTCCGGAGAGCTTCAACGTCCTCGTGAAGGAGCTGAAGTCGCTCGGTCTCGATGTCGACCTGAAGCAACGGAATTATTGACGCGGGCGCAGGGAATCGCCCTGCGCTTTGCGAGACCACGAAGTGACAGACAATCCCTTAGCGGGAGATGAGCATGAATGAACTGATGCAGATTTTCGGACAGGTGGCGGGGCCTCAGAGCTTCGACCAGATCCGAATCGCGATCGCGAGCCCGGAGCAGATTCGCTCCTGGTCGTTCGGCGAGATCAAGAAGCCCGAGACCATCAACTACCGGACCTTCAAGCCGGAGCGCGACGGCCTGTTCTGCGCCCGCATCTTCGGCCCGATCAAGGACTATGAGTGCTTGTGCGGCAAGTACAAGCGCATGAAGTACAAGGGCATCATCTGCGAGAAATGCGGCGTCGAAGTCACGCTGCAGAAGGTCCGGCGCGAGCGCATGGGCCATATCGAGCTCGCCTCGCCGGTCGCGCATATCTGGTTCATGAAGTCGCTTCCCAGCCGTATCGGCCTCATGCTCGACATGACGCTGAAGGAGCTCGAGCGGATTCTCTATTTCGAGAATTTCGTTGTTGTCGAGCCGGGCATGACGCCCTTCAAGCTCCATCAGCTGATGAGCGAGGAGGAGTATCTCAACGCTCAGGAGGAATATGGCGATGAGAGCTTCCGCGCCGGGATCGGCGCAGAGGCGCTCAAGGAAATGCTCGAGCAGATCAATCTGACCGAGGAGCGCGCCAAAGTCCGTGACGAGTTGCGCGAGACCTCGTCGGAGGCCAAGCGCAAGAAGCTGGTCAAGCGTCTGAAGCTCATCGAGGCCTTCGTCGAGTCCGGCACGCGTCCGGAATGGATGATCCTCTCGGTCGTGCCGGTGATCCCGCCCGAGCTGCGTCCGCTGGTTCCTTTGGATGGCGGTCGCTTCGCGACCTCGGATCTGAACGATCTCTACCGCCGCGTGATCAACCGCAACAATCGTCTGAAGCGACTGATCGAGCTCCGCGCGCCCGATATCATCGTGCGCAATGAAAAGCGGATGCTGCAGGAGGCGGTGGACGCGCTGTTCGACAATGGCCGCCGCGGCCGCGTCATAACCGGCGCCAACAAGCGCCCGCTGAAGTCGCTGTCGGACATGCTGAAGGGCAAACAGGGCCGGTTCCGTCAGAACCTGCTCGGCAAGCGCGTCGACTATTCGGGTCGTTCGGTGATCGTCGTCGGTCCCGAGCTCAAGCTGCACCAGTGCGGCCTGCCGAAGAAGATGGCGCTCGAGCTGTTCAAGCCGTTCATCTATCACAAGCTCGAGCTCTACGGCATGGCGTCGACCGTCAAGGCGGCGAAGCGCATGGTAGAGAAAGAGCGTCCGGAGGTTTGGGACATCCTCGAGGAGGTCATCCGCGAACATCCGGTCTTGCTGAACCGGGCGCCGACCTTGCACCGGCTGGGTATTCAGGCTTTCGAGCCGACGCTGATCGAAGGCAAGGCGATCCAGCTGCACCCGCTGGTCTGCACCGCCTTCAACGCCGACTTCGACGGCGACCAGATGGCGGTTCACGTACCGCTTTCGCTGGAAGCGCAGCTCGAAGCGCGCGTCTTGATGATGTCGACCAACAACATCCTGTCGCCTGCGAACGGCAAGCCGATCATCGTGCCGTCGCAGGACATCGTGCTCGGACTCTACTATCTTTCGATGGAGCTCGACGACCAGCCGGGCGAAGGCACCGCCTTCGCCAGCCTGGGCGAGATGCAACATGCGCTCGAGAGCGGTGCCGCGACGCTGCACGCCAAGGTCAAGGCGCGGTTCGAGACGGTCGATGCCGAGGGCAATCCGATCATCGAGCGCGTCGACACGACCGCTGGCCGGATGCTGATCGCGGAGATCCTGCCGAAGCATCCGAACGTGCCCTTCTCGCTGGTCAACCGCGTGCTGACCAAGAAGGACATCACAAACATCATCGATGTCGTCTACCGCCACTGTGGCCAGAAAGAGACGGTGATCTTCTGCGACCGCATGATGCAGCTCGGATTCGGCCAAGCCTGCAAGGCGGGCATCTCCTTCGGCAAGGACGATCTCGTGATCCCGGCCGCCAAGGGCAAGCTCGTCGCCGAGGCTCAGGAGAAGGTCAAGGAATACGAGCAGCAATATGTCGACGGCCTGATCACCAAAGGCGAGAAGTACAACAAGGTGGTCGACGTCTGGTCGTCCTGCACCGAGCGCGTCGCCGACGAGATGATGAAGGGGATGCAGAAGCTGAACCCGAAGCTCGGGGTCAACGCGGTCTATATGATGGCGCATTCGGGCGCTCGCGGCTCACCGGCGCAGATCCGTCAGCTCGCCGGCATGCGCGGCCTGATGGCCAAGCCCTCGGGGGAGATCATCGAGACTCCGATCATCTCGAACTTCAAGGAAGGCCTGTCGGTTCTGGAATATTTCAACTCCACGCACGGCGCCCGCAAAGGCCTGGCCGACACGGCGCTCAAGACCGCCAACTCGGGCTATCTGACGCGCCGCCTGGTCGACGTTGCGCAGGACGCGATCATCACCGAGCATGATTGCGGCACCGAGGCCGGCATCACCGCTCGCGCGGTAATCGATGGCGGCGAAATCGTCGTCGGCTTGGCCGAGCGAATCCTCGGACGTACGGCGGCGGAGAATATCGTCGACCCGCTGTCGGGCGAAACGATCATCGAGAAGGGCGGTCTGATCGACGAGGAGCTTGCCAACCGAATCGAGAAGGCCGGCATCGACGCGGTGCTGATCCGCTCGGTGCTCACCTGCAACTCCTCGCCGGGAATTTGCGCCACCTGCTACGGGCGCGATCTCGCCCGCGGCACGCTGGTCAATGAAGGGGAAGCAGTGGGCGTCATCGCCGCCCAATCGATCGGCGAGCCGGGCACGCAGCTCACCATGCGCACCTTCCACATCGGCGGCGCAGCGCAGCGCGGCGCCGAGGTGTCGGCGGTCGAGGCTTCGTTCGACGGCAAGGTCAAGATCAACAATCGCCAAGTGGTCAAGAACTCGGCCGGCGTGCCGGTCGTGATGGGCCGCAACAGCGAGCTCGTGCTGATCGACGAGAACGGCCTCGAGCGCGCCCGTCACCGTCTGCCCTACGGCGCGAAGATCCTGGCCGACGACGGCGTCAAGGTGAAACGCGGCGACAAGCTCGCCGAGTGGGATCCCTACACGATCCCCATCATCACCGAGCGCGATGGCGTCGCCGCGTATGTCGATCTGGTCGAAGGCACATCGATCCGCGAAGTCATGGACGAGGCGACCGGCATCTCCGCCAAGGTCGTCACTGACTGGCGCCAGCAGGCGCGCAGCAGCGATCTCAAGCCCCGCATCGTGCTGAAAGACGAAAAGGGAAATGTGATCAAGCTGCAGAGCGGCTTGGATGCCAACTACTACCTCTCGGTCGACGCGATTCTGTCGGTCGAGAACGGGGCGAAGGTGAAGGCCGGCGACGTGATTGCCCGTATTCCGCGGGAAACCTCGAAGACGCGCGACATTACGGGCGGTCTGCCGCGTGTGGCCGAGCTGTTCGAGGCGCGTCGTCCCAAGGACTTCGCCATCATCTCCGACATCGACGGCCGGGTGGAGTTCGGCAAGGACTACCGCACCAAGCGGCGCATCGTCGTGGTGCCGGAGGATGGCGGCGAGTCCAAGGAATATCTGATTCCGAAGGGCAAGCACCTGGTCGTCCATGAGGGCGACTATGTGCAGCGGGGCGATGCGCTGCTCGACGGGAATCCCGTGCCGCACGACATCCTGACGGTCCTGGGCGTCGAGGCACTGGCGGAATACCTCATCAAGGAGATCCAGGACGTCTATCGGCTGCAGGGCGTGAAGATCAACGACAAGCACATCGAGGTGATCGTTCGCCAGATGCTGCAGAAGGTCGAGATCGAAGAGGGCGGGGAGACCACGCTGCTCGTCGGCGAGCAGGTCGACCGGTCGGAATTCGACCAGGAGAATACGAAAGCCGACGCGGAAGGTCTCAAGACCGCGCGTGGACGGCCGGTGCTGCAAGGCATCACCAAGGCCAGCCTGCAGACGCGCTCCTTCATCTCCGCGGCTTCCTTCCAGGAGACCACCCGCGTGCTGACCGAAGCCGCGGTCAACGGCAAGGTCGACTCGCTGGAAGGCCTCAAGGAGAACGTCATCGTCGGCCGTCTGATCCCCGCCGGCACGGGCGCGGTGGTCAACCGTCTGAAATCGGTCGCGGCCCAGCGTGACCGCGACACGATCGCCCAGCAGACCCCGGCCGAAACGCCGGCGCTGCCGGAGGCAAACGTCGCCTAAAGGCTCCTCGCCTTCCACGTCAAACAGCCCGCTCTTCCAACCGGAGGGCGGGCTTTTTCTCATGTGCTACGCGTCCTTGGCACAGGCGGCGCCAACGGCCGCTTCGCGTGGCGAAGATCGAAGCGAGTCGGCTTCAATCGCCCAAGGGGTTCAAGGCTCCGAATTAACGTCCCCCTCACGGGCTTCTGCTAGGAACCGGCGCCAGGTCCGATCAGGGCCGGTTGCCGCGTCGCACAACGTCACGTAAGAGACGCTCGTAACGGATTGGAGCCTCATGAGTCGCTACCGCACGGCGCTGATCGGCGCCGGATTCATCTCCACCTCCCATATCGAGGCGCTGAAGGCCGGCGTGCCGGACGCCGAGATCACGGCCATCGTCGACCGCAACCAGGCGCTGGCCGATGCGCAGGCTCGCCGCTGGGGGATATCCAGGACTTTCGGTAACGTCGACGACCTGATTGGCGCCGGTGTTGCCGATGTTGCCCATGTGATGGTGCCGCCGGATGCCCACGCCGCCGTGGCGCGGCAGCTGCTCGAAGCCGGCCTGCATGTGTTGCTCGAGAAGCCGATGTCGACCTCGGCGGCCGATTGCGATGATCTGGCGGCGCTGGCTGCCGCCAAGGGCAAGGTGCTCGGCGTCAACCAGAATTTCGTCTATCACCCGACCTACCGGATCGCGCGGCGCATCCTGCTGGATGAGCGCAGACTCGGCCCGATCCGGTCGCTGCATGTCACCTTCAACGTGCCGCTGCGGCAGCTCGCCGCCGGTCAATTCGGACATTGGATGTTCCGCAGACCGGTCAACATCCTTTTGGAACAAGCAGTCCATCCCCTGTCGCAGATGGTCGACCTTTTGGGACCGCCGACGCGAACCGAAGGGCGGCCCGAAACGCCGTTGCTGCTGGCGCCGGGCAAGCCTTTCCATGATCGCTGGCTCGCCGATTTCGCGTTCGGCGACAAGGTGGCACAGCTCTATCTGGCTTTCGGACAGAGCTATCACGCTTGGCGCTTTACCGCGATTTGCGACGACGGGCTCTTGACCTGCGACCTGTCGGCCGGAAGGGTGATGGTCCAGGGCCGAGCACAATGGCCGGAGTTTCTCGACAATCTGGTGACCGGCACCGGTATGGCGGCAGGTATCGCAGGGCAGTCGGTGGGCGGCGCGATCGGATATCTGACCGGCTTGTTGAAGCTTCGACCCCGCTCCGACGGGTTCTTCGTCTCGATGCGAGAGAGCATTGCCGGCTTTTATCGCGGGCTGGATATGGGGAAAGCGCCGATCGACAGCGCGTTCGGCGCCGGCCTGGTGCGGATCTGCGAATTCCTTGCGCAAAAGGCGGCCCCGCCTGCAACTCAAACGGCGCCGAAACCGGGGGCCGTAGCGAGGCCCGAGCTGGTCGTCTTCGGCGGCACGGGTTTCATCGGATCGCATTTGGTTGCCAAGCTGGTCGCCGAGGGCAGGGCGGTTAGGGTGGTCTCGCGCGGCGCGGACGCCGCACGCCCGCCCTTCGATTCGCCTCTGGTCGAGGTCATGCGCGGCGATGTCGCCAACCGCGCCGACGTCGAGCGCGCGATGCAGGGCATGAAGCAAGCCGTCAATCTCGCTCATGGCGGTGGCGGGGCGGACTGGGCCGAGATCAAGCGAACCATGGTCGAGAGCGCGGTCATGGTGGGCGAATGCGCGGTTGCCGCTGGTGTCGAGCGGCTGGTGCATGTCGGCTCGATCGCCGGACTCTATCTCGGCGATCCGACCGAGACGGTGACCGGCGCGACGCCGCCGGACCCGGACTCTTCGCGCGCCCTCTATGCCCGCGGCAAGGCCGAGGCCGACCGCGCGCTCAAGCGCTTCGCCGATGAGAAGACCCTCGAGCTGGTTCTGCTGCGACCGGGTCTCGTCGTGGGTAAAGGTACACCTGCGGTTCATGGCGGGCTCGGCTTCTTCAACAATGAGCAGCATGTGATCGGCTGGAACGCCGGCCTCAACGCGCTGCCCTTCGTCCTCGTCGAGGATGTCGCGGATGCCATCATCCGGGCACTTGCCGCGCCGGAGGCCGCGGGCAAAGCCTATAATCTGGTGGGCGATGTGCGACCCAACGCGCGGGAGTTTGTCGCCGCCTTGGCCCAAGCGACGGGGCGGCCAATCACTTTCCATCCCCAGTCCGTCGACTGGCTCTATGCCGCGGAGCTCTTCAAATGGGGCCTCAAGCGGGGGACCGGCAAGAAGGTTGATGCACCGTCCCGGCGGGACCTGCTCTCGCGCGGCCTGCGCGCCCGGATCGATTGCGAGGATGCCAAGCGCGACCTCGGCTGGCGTCCGGTCTCCGACCAGGCCGCCTTCTTCGCCGCTGCGGTGGATGTCCATCGCGCGCCCTTCGCACGGGCCGAATGAACGTCATTGCGCATCCGGCGCGGCCGATCACGCTGCTCCATGCCTTTTCGACTTTCGCGGTGGGCGGGCCGCAAACCCGCTTCGCTACTCTTGCCGACCGGCTCGGCCCCAAATATCGGCATTTCATCGCCTCGATGAGCGGCCGAACCGAAGCCGCCAGCCTGCTGACGGAGGCCGTTCGGTATGAGCTCGTCCAGTTCGCCAACAGCCCGGCCAATCCGATCGGAAACGCGTTGCGTTTCGCGGGCGAGCTTCGCCGTATCCGGCCGGATGTTCTGGTCACCTATAATTGGGGCGCGCTCGAATGGGCCCTGGGCAACCTGATCGGTCCTCGCCTGCCGCACATCCATATCGAGGACGGATTCGGCCCCGACGAGGCCAGGCGACGATTCTTGCGTCGCGCTTGGCTCAGGCGAATTTCGCTGATTTGCACCCGCACGGTTGTCGTGCCGTCGCGCAATCTCGAACGGATCGCACGCCGCGAATGGGGCATCCCGCAGCGGCGGCTTCAGTATTTGCCGAACGGCGTCGAGATGGCGCGGTTTGGCGCCAGTCTGCCGGAATCCGAATGGGCCTTCGCCAAGAAGGCCGGCGAACTCGCCGTCGGCACCTGCGCAGCGCTGCGGCCCGAGAAGAATTTGAAGCGCCTGATCCGCGCCTTTTCATCCTGCGGCGCCGGTCACTCGCGCCTGGTGATTTGCGGCGAAGGTCCCGAACGTCCTGGGCTCGAGAGGCTCGCGGAATCGCTGGGGATCTCTGATCGCGTCGCCTTTACCGGCTACCTCGCGCGACCGGAGACGGTGCTTGCCGGCCTAGACATCTTTGCCATGTCGTCCGACACGGAGCAGATGCCCTATGGCCTTCTGGAGGCCATGGCAGCGGGGCTACCGGCCGCGGCGACCGACGTGGGCGACATCAAATCCATCGTGGCCGAACCCAACCGGCCCTTTATCGTGCCGGCGTTGGACGAGGGACAGCTCGCTCAGGCTCTGGGCAGACTCTTCGGCTCGGCCGAGCTGCGGTCGCGGCTTGGTCAGGCCAACCGGATCAAGGCCGAGGCCGAGTTCTCTCTCGACGTGATGGTCCGCGCTTATGACCGCCTGTTCGAAAAGGCGGCTTCCGTCGTCGCCTAGCCGGCGCTGACCTGCTAGCCTCCCGCCAAGGCGGGAGGACGCAGAATGGATCTGAAGCTTCGGGGCAAGACGATCGTGGTCACCGGCGGCAGCGGCAATATCGGCCGCGGCCTGGTGCTCGAATTCGCGCGCGAGGGCGCGAACGTGATCAGCGCCGATATCGATTCCGGCGAAGCGGTACTGGCCGAGGCCAAGCGCCAGGCGCTCGACGGCGCGGTGCTGCCGGTCAAGACCGACGTCACCAGCCGCGAAAGTCTCGATGCCATGGTCAAGACGGCCAATGAGCGCTTCGGTCCCGTCGATGTGCTGATCAACAATGCCGGCGGCGCCAGCCGGATCGCCAATGCGGCCTTCGAGGATTACGACGAAGAGGCACGTCGCTGGGAGAATGCGCTCAATATCGACGGCCTCGTGAACGCGACCCAGGCCGTGGCCGGCGACATGCTTTCGCGGGCGACCGGCAGCATCGTCAATATCTCGTCCAATGCCGCCTTGCTGGGAGAAGCCGCCTTCAACATGGTGAATTACGGCGGCGTCAAAGGGTTCATGCTGAGCTTCACCAAGGGGTTAGCCTGGGAATGGGCCAAGAAAGGCGTGCGAGTGAACGTGATTTGCCCTGGTTGGATCGTGCCGCACAAGAAGGAGCATGTGGAGGGCGAGAGCAGCCTGTGGAATCGCTTCCTGTTCGAAGCGGTCGGCGACCCCGATCAGCTCCAGGCCGCGGCGGAATCGGGGGCGCTGTTCAATATGGGCAACATTCCGATTCCACGCCTGGGCCGGCCCGAGGATATCGCGTACCTCGCGCTGTTTCTCGCTTCGGATCTCTCCAGCTACATCACGGGTCAGCGTATCTCGGTGAGCGGCGGCGCCTACATGCCCTAGGCGCGGTAGTAAGCCTCGATCCTGTATCCGTCAGGGTCGATCACGAAGGCCGCGTAGTAGCCCGGGCCGTAGTCCTTTCGCAGACCGGGCGCGCCATTGTCGGTTCCGCCGGCGTTCAGCGCGCCGGCGTGGAAGGCGTCCACGGCCTCACGGCTTGGCGCCGCGAAACAGAAATGCAGGTTCGAGCGCTTGTCCGCCGGGACGGGGCGCTCGGCCCTGCCGATCCATAAGCCCACCTTGTCCTGCCCATAACCCAGCGTGCCGGCCTCGTCGCTGAGGCAGGAATAGCCCAGAGGCTTCAGCGCCGCATCGTAGAAGCGCTTTGCGTGCGCGATGTTTCGAACGCCGATCGAGATGTGGTCGAACATAATCTTCTCCTAAGACGATAGGTTTCGTCAGGACCGTTTGCGCGCTTCGAACTCGGCCTGCAGCTGCCAGGCCGATTCGCCGTCGGCCGAGCGTTCGCCTAGCCAGCGAAAGGAAGAGGATGTGATTTCGGTGAAGCTCCAGCGGGTGTGGACGCCGTCGTTCGACTGACCGATCTGGACGATGTCTTTGCCTCGGGCCCTGCCGATCTGCCGGTTGTAATATTGGCGGAGCGGGTCGCTCCAGATGATGTGCCAGGCGTCGATTCCGGGGTCGTAGACCCGGAGCGTCGTGCCATAGAAGAAGTCGGGCAGGATCCAGACGTCCTGGATCGCGCGGCCTTCCAACGCCCACGCGAAACTGATTTCGCCTTTGCGTCGATGGTTGAGCCCATCGCCGCCATGGACCACTGCGTCCATGTCCCAACCGCCGATCAGCCAGCCATAAAGTCCCATCTTGTCCGCCCGGTCGGGAGCGGGGCCATTGCTGAACAGCAGCCTGGCGATCGTGGCGTCGGAAGGGCTCATGACCATCTCCATCATTGGACGAGACGGGCTTTTAGGAGGATCCGCTGCTACCGCGCTTGGGAAAAATTGCTATCTTTCGACCATGGCGTTGAAAGCGTATCAGCTGGCGGCTGGCCCCGGATGGTCGGTCTCCGACATCCTCTGCACCTCGGGTCCGCAAGATCGGCCATTCGAGGAGCGGCACGGTTCCATCTCCGTCGCAGCAGTCGTGAGCGGCACGTTCCAGTACAGGACCGCCGAGGGGCGGGCGACCTTGGTGCCGGGCGCGCTCATGCTGGGGAATGCCGGCGCCTGCTTCGAATGCGGGCATGAGCATGGGGTGGGCGACCGCTGCCTCTCCTTTCATTTCGAGCCGGATTGGTTCGCCGAAATCGTCTCGTCGATCCGGGGCGCGCGGCGGATCGGTTTCTCGGTGCCTCGGATCCCGCCGTCCGAGGCGCTTGCCCCGCTCGTGGCTGCGGCCGAAGCCGCCGGCCAAGATCGCCTGGAATTGGAGGAGATCGGGGTCCGGATGGCGGGCGCCGCGGTGCTGTCCCAGGAAGGCGCCTCCGTTGCTCCGGCGAGCGCCCGCGACCGGCGACGGGTTACCGAGGCGGTCAGGCTGATCGAGGCCGAGCCTGACGAGCCGATCACGCTGACGGGCTTAGCCCGCGCGGTGGCGATGAGCCCCTATCATTTTCTACGCACATTCAGCGCCGTGGTCGGACTGACGCCCCACCAGTTCATTCTGGGCCAACGCCTTCGCCGCGCGGCCGCGCGGCTTCGTCGGACCGACGACCCCATCGCGGATATCGCCTTCGATTCCGGGTTTGGCGACCTATCGACCTTCAACCGACGGTTCCGCCGCATCATGGGCGTGACGCCCAGCGCGTGGCGCCAACGGGTCTGAGCGTCAGAGCTCGCCCGCCATCTCGGCCAGCTTCGCGACGGTGTTCATATTGCGGGCCGTACCGTTCTTGGCAGCCGGAATCTTCAGTTTCGAGCGGCCCATGCCATCCCCGTAATGGACGTAGATTTCCCGCCTTCCCAAGGCGATCTCCTCATCCGCGCGGCCGGTTGCCTTGTCGGCTGCGTCCTTGGGCGGTGGGGAATCGAGGAAGATCGCGACTGTCCGGTTCGGGGCTCTGTCGGGGAAGGGGTTGGCGGCGATCACGGCCGCCATTTCCGCCGCGCCGCGAACCAGGACGCCGATCGGCTTGCCCGCATGGGCCTCGAGCCGCCTTTCAAGCGCCGCCTTGACCTTGGCTTCCGGCAATGCGCTTTCGAACACGACATTGCCGCTGGCGATATAGGTTCTGACCTTGCGGAAGCCCGAAGCCTCACAAAGGGCCTTCAGATCCGTCATGGCGAGCTTCCCTGTTCCCCCGACATTCACGGCCCGAAGAAGCGCCACATAGGCGGTCATTTCGTCTTCCTCTCCAAGAGCTTAAAATATTGCCAGGTCGCCTGGACCCCTCGCTTGACGGGCGGGGGCGACGCGCCTATAACGCCGCGATCCGCGAGGGGGTTGGTAGTCGGCGTTCTTTGTGCCGAGACACACTTCGTCCGGTAAGCCTGTTTTTCACATAGCCGCACCCGACGACGACTGAATCGGACGGCGCTCGAACCGAACCCTCGGGGTGGCGTGCGCGCTCGCCTTGATGGGTTTTCTCGTTTTTTCATCCTTGGCTGCCGGGGCTCGGGCCTTTGATTTCCAGGGATTTGGGTGGACGGTAGGAACGGAACTTTTGTTGGAACGGAACTGATGCCGACGATCAACCAGCTCATCCGCAAGCCGCGGCAGCCGCTGCAAGCGCGCAACAAGGTTCCCGCGCTCGCGGCCTGTCCGCAGAAGCGCGGCGTCTGCACGCGCGTCTATACGACGACCCCGAAGAAGCCGAACTCGGCGCTCCGCAAGGTTGCCCGCGTGCGTCTGACCAACGGCTACGAGGTTACGAGCTATATCCCCGGCGAGGGCCATAACCTTCAGGAGCACTCGGTCGTCATGATCCGCGGCGGCCGCGTGAAGGACCTGCCGGGCGTGCGTTATCACATCATTCGCGGCTCCCTCGATACGCAGGGCGTCAAGGACCGCAAGCAGTCGCGCTCGAAATACGGCGCGAAGCGGCCGAAGTAAGGGCGGGAGGAACAGAGCATGTCGCGTCGCCGCCAAGCCGATAAGCGGGAAGTTCTGCCGGACGCCAAGTTCGGGGACGTCACGCTCGCGAAGTTCATGAACGTCATGATGGTCGACGGCAAGAAATCCGTCGCCGAGGGCATCGTCTATCAGGCGCTGGACCGGATCGGGCAACGGACCCGCGCCGAGCCGCTGCGCGTCTTCCACGATGCGCTGAACAATGTGCGGCCCTATGTCGAGGTCCGTTCCCGCCGCGTCGGCGGCGCCACCTATCAGGTGCCGGTCGAGGTTCGCCCGGATCGCAGCCAGGCGCTGGCGATCCGCTGGCTGATCACGGCGTCCCGCGCCCGCTCGGAGCGGACGATGATGGAGCGCCTGTCGAACGAGCTCATGGACGCGGCCCAGCAGCGCGGCGCCGCGATCAAGAAGCGTGAGGACACGCATCGCATGGCGGAGGCCAATAAGGCCTTCTCGCACTACCGCTGGTAACGGGCGGCATCCCACCCATCATGTCCCGCACCCATCCCCTCGATCGTTATCGCAATATCGGCATCATGGCCCACATCGATGCCGGTAAGACGACGACGACCGAGCGGATTCTGTACTACACCGGAAAGTCGTATAAAATCGGCGAGGTGCACGAAGGCACCGCGACGATGGACTGGATGGAGCAGGAGCAGGAGCGGGGGATCACGATCACCTCGGCCGCGACCACCTGCTACTGGCGGGAGCACCGGATCAACATCATCGACACGCCGGGTCATGTCGACTTCACTATCGAGGTGGAGCGGAGCCTGCGCGTACTGGACGGCGCGTGCGCCGTGTTCGACGCGGTTGCCGGTGTCGAGCCGCAGTCCGAGACGGTCTGGCGCCAGGCGGACAAGTACCATGTCCCGCGCATCGCCTACGTCAACAAGATGGACCGCATGGGCGCGGACTTCTACATGTCGTACAACTCGATCTTGAAGCTCCTCGGCGCCAACGCCGCTCCGATCCAGATCCCGATC
>DATGMP010000040.1:0-39568 GCA_035293565.1 Alphaproteobacteria bacterium
GGGCTCGTGGCGGCCCGAACACGAAGGGCGTGGCGATCAGCACCATGGCAGCCATGGACAGCGGGATGCCGACCTTCGACCAGAAGGCTTGCTCCAGCCGCGCCACCTGGTGGTTCTGTTGCTTGAGCGCATGGAGATATCGGAAGAGCTCGATGGGCGGCATGCTGTCCGGCGGCAAGATCAGCAGCTGAACCTGATTCGGGCTGAGGAACGTCGGCCAGCTGAGCGAGTCCAGATGTTCAGTTCGCGCCTTGCCATCGATCAGCTGCGTCTCGGTGACGTCGCTGAGCTGCCACGCGTCCCCCGACCCGACCCTTGCCTTATCGGCATGGATGAAATCCTTTAGCTCACCCTTGTCGCCGAACGCGTAGATATCGACGTCTCGGGGCACATTGCCTAAATCGACCCAGCGAACGCTCAGATATTGCCGGTTGCCCTGAGCCCAGAAGCCGTTCCCGTTTTCGATCGTCGCCCCGACGGACATTTTCGACATGCGCTGTGCCTGGGCAAGCCGCTGTCCAGTGGGAATGACAAACTCCGCGAGCAAGAAGAGAACAACCACGATCGGTATGCCGATCTTCAGGACCGATGCTGCGATCTGGCGGCGGGACACGCCGACGGACTGCATCGCGACCAGTTCGCTGTCGCTCGACATGTTGCCCAGGGCGAACAGCGTTCCAAGCAGCATGGATACCGGGATCAGTCGGAGCACCCGGGAAGGGACGGTCAGCAGCACATAGATCAATGCGTCAGCAACGCGGTAATTGCCCTGGCCGACATCGTGGAGCTGATCGACGAACTCCAGCAGGCTGAATAGGGCCGTCAGTCCGGATGCAACGAGAAAGATGCTTCTAAGCGCTGCCAGCCCGATATAACGGTCGAGCAGTTTCATAGTTGTCGGCATAGCGCCTGGGCGTAGGTTCCAGCAAGGCGGCCGGGATCGGTTTGATGAACTTGCGCAGAGCCATCGTCAACGCATCGGAATAGCTCGCGAGGATGACCGCCAGTGCCAGCAGGGCCGGCGCCCACCAAATGCCGGGAAAGGCTCCGACCGTGCCGTGCTGGACCCAGGTGCGCGCCGAGGTGCAAAGCAGGTAGTAGCCAGAATAGAGCAGGATCGCTGTCCCGATCTTCGCGTATCGGCTCTGCCGCGGCTTTGCCCGGCTGAGCGGCACGCCAAGTAGTCCGAGCAGCAGCGTCGAAATCGGCGTGGACAAGCGCCACTGCAGCTCGGCGAGGTCGTCGGAGCGCTTCGACTCGAGCAGTGACGGTGTGCCGGCGGCCGTCGAGGCGTATTCCGGCATTCTGACGCTGCGATTGCCGGTGGGAATGGCGATCTCCTCAGCGCTCATCACGGTATCGTCGGGATGGCCTTCCGGCAGGAAATCATAGACGCGGGCATTGTTCAGCAGCACGTCCGCGGAATCTTCCCCGGCTTCCTTCGGGGCCTGATGCGCACTCTGCGCGAAGATGATCCGCGGATGGTTGTCGTGCATGGTTCGCACGAAAATGTTTTGGGCCGGGCTTTTCGGGCCGCCACGATGCTCGACGAAGATCACCCGATTGCCGTGGTCGCCGAGATAGAAGGTTCCGGCCTCGATATAATCGGCATCCAGCAGCGTCGCGGCGCGCTCGGTCAATTCATGTGCGCGCTGGTAGGCCCAGGGGCGAGCCGCGAGCGACAAGATCGCAACGATCACCGCGAGGAACCCCGCCAGCGTCAGTACGATCCGCATCACTCCGGTTGGCGTCATGCCGAGGGCGAACATGGCGGTGAACTCGGAGTCGCTGTATAGCCGGCCGAAGGCCAGGACGACCGAGACATACAGCGAGACCGGAATCAGAACTTCCAGCGAAATCAGGACCTTCAGGCCGACCAGCTGGGCAATCATGTCGGCCGGCATCAGCCCGTTCACGGCATCGGCGAGGAGATTGCCGGCACTGTAGCTCGCGAAGAGCGTGGCTAAAACGGCGAGCATGACTGCCATGGTTCGGCCGATCTCGCGGATCAAATAGCTCCGAAAAATCACAGCCGGGCACCGCAGGTGCGCGAGCGCAGCTCAACCGCGCGCGCAAGACAGTCGTAGTCGTACATTCAACCCTGGTCCCGATGGCGCGCTTGCAAACGCGCCTGGTATCGCTCGTGCCCTATATAGGGCGTTATCCGGCAGTCCGTCGAGGTTTTCGGGCAATTGAGTGTACGAGGTTCCCGAAATTCCCGTTTTCCGAGCCGAATAGCCCTCTCAATAGTACTTCATCCGCACATCGACACGATTGTCGCCGGCATGCAGCGCGAAGCGCACCCGGCTGAGGTCCGGCGGGCCGAAGTACAGTGTCGGATTGTTGGAGAAGCCATAGCCCTCGGTCGGAATGCCCAGCGCATTGGTATTGAGATGCCCGTCCGCGTTCTCGTCGTGGAATAGAGCGACGGCATAAAAGCCCGGGGCCGGCAGAACGAAACAGGCCGCGGTCACGGGCAGCGTCGTCGGCACTTGCTGGCGCGCGATTTTGTATTTGCCGTCCAGGAAATGGGCGGCGTCGTCCGGATAGATCGTGATCGTGACATTGCCCTTGGCCGATCGCATGCCGCTGACGCTCACATGAAGCGCGCCCTGATTGGGCCCGACGGCATCACAGGTGGCCTGCTTTTCATCGGCTTGGGCCACCGGGCCATTGGCGCACAACACCCCGATCAGGCCCAGGATAGCGGCCATACATTTGGTGGATCTCAATTCTCATCCCTCGGTCCTGGGGCCCATAGTACTTGTTTTCACCGCCGGGGCGAGATAGGCCGGGCGCAGCAGGGAGGATGGATGCCGGACGGGGGGAGCGGGCAGGCGCGAGACGTTGCGGTATTCCGCCATAACCTGTTCAGAACATCGGAGACCTTCATTACCCAGCAGGCGCGGCAGCTGCGCCGCTACCACCCGATCTATCTGGGCAGGCTGCGTCAAGGGGAAGCGCCCGCGGGGGCGGCATCCCATGTCCTTAGTGATCTCGGAGGTCTGTGGGCGTGGCCGCGCATCTGTTTGCAGATGCTGACCCGTGATCCGTCATCCTATCTGCGGCTGCTTGCCGGGTGGCGTCCGGCGCTGATTCACGCCCATTTCGGCGTTGATGGCGTCTATGCCCTGCCGGTGGCGAAACGGCTGGGCATACCGCTGGTTACGACCTTTCATGGTTTCGATGCCACCCTGTCGACGATCGCGCTGCTGTCCTCCCCGGCCTGGGCGAACTATCCGCTTTTCCGCGGCCAACTGGGGCGACAAGGCGACCTGTTTCTCTGCGCTTCGTCTTTTATTCGGGACCGGCTTCTGGCCATAGGCTTTCCCGAGGCACGGACGCGCCTGCATTATATCGGCGTTGATTGCGCCGCGATCGGGCCCCGCGATCCCGCCGAGGAAACGCGGACCATTCTCCACGTCGCGCGCCTTGTCGAGGTCAAGGGCACTCGGCATCTGATCGGCGCGTTCGCACGCGTGGCGCAGCGCTTCGCCGATGTGGATTTGGCGATCATCGGCGACGGTCCTCTCAAAGCGCCGCTGCAATCGCAGGCACGCGCTCTGGGTATTGGCGCGCGCGTGCGCTTCATGGGAGCGCTTCCATACGCGGAGGTGCTCGACCAGATGCGCAAGGCGGCGATGCTGGTGTTGCCCAGCGTCCGGACCTCAACCGGCCGCGTCGAAGGGCTGGGCATGGTCTTGCTCGAAGCCGCTGCGACGGGCGTGCCGGCCATCGCCTCTCGGATCGGCGGCATCCCGGAAGGCGTCATCGACAATGAAACCGGGTTCCTGGTGCCCGAGCGCGACGAGGCGGCATTGGCGGAGCGTATCGGAGCACTTCTCGAGCATCGCGACATGCGCCTTGCTATGGGGGCGAAGGGCCGCGCGCTGGTCGAGGAACGGTTCGATCTCCGGCGGCAGACGGATCTCCTCGAGGAGCACTACGACTCGCTGCTGGTCCGATGACCAGCCCGGTCCGGACCGCCGTGGTGATTGCTCACCCCGATGACGAAGCTTTGTGGCTGAGTTCGACGCTCGGTTCGGCGGATCGGATCGTCTTCTGCTTTGGTGACCTGTTCCGTCGGCCGCGGGACTCCGCGGCCCGTCGGCGCGCGGTCGCGCAGTTGCCGCTGCCTGGACTGATCGACCTGCGCCTGCCGGAATGCGGCGGCGGGCTCGCGGTCGACTGGTCGAGGCCGCGCCTGACAGAGGCTGGAATTGCGATCATCGATGACGCGGCCGGCCGACGCTACGAAGCAAATTTCGAGGCGCTCGTAAGCGCGCTCCGGACGGCGCTTTCGGGTTGCCGCGAGGTCATTACGCACAATCCGTGGGGTGAGTACGGGCACGCCGAGCATATTCAGGTCCATCGCGCTGTCACCGCATTGCAGATGGAGCTGGGTTACACGATCTGGTTCTCCAACTATGTCGGTTCGGCGAGCTGGCCGCTGGCTCAGGATATCGCGCGTCGGCCGTGCTGGACGGAGCGCCGTGCGGTCGCCCCGGACCTCGCGTTGGCTCACGAGCTGCGGGACCTCTATCGCCGCAGCGGCGCTTGGACTTGGACCCATTGGCACCGCTGGCCGGCCGAGGAAAGCCTCTATGCGATGCCGCCCGGCGCGCCCCGGCACACGCTGATAGGGGAATGGCTGCTGGACGTCCGCGGCCTGCGCTGGTGGCCGCCGCCTTGGCGGCCGGCGCGACGCCAAATCGGGCCCTGAGCTTCCTTCGCCAGACCGCGAATGGTAGAGGAATGCATGACCGACCTTCCGCCAGCATCCCGGCTCGAAGATCTGCTGAGCGCCGCGCGCTTCCTCGGGCGTGCGCTCGGTTCGCGCTATAACCCGCTGCTGGCGCAGGTCGTCGTCACGCGCCGTTGCAATCTCGCGTGCGGCTATTGTAACGAATATGACGATTTCTCGCCGCCTGTACCGACCGCGGATCTGCTGGCGCGGGTCGATCATCTGGCGAGGCTCAAGACCGCGTCCATCACCTTCACCGGCGGCGAGCCGCTTCTGCATCCCGAGCTCGATACGGTCATCGCTGCGGCGCGCCGCAGCCGCATGATTGTGACGATCATTACCAACGGCTTCCGCCTAACCCGCGCCTGGATTGATCGCTTCAATGCATCCGGGCTTCAGGGCATGCAGATCAGCATCGACAATCTCGAACCCGACGACGTGTCGATGAAAAGCCTGGCCTCGGTGAAGGGGAAGCTCGCGCTGCTGGCGGAGCATGCGCGCTTCAAGGTGAACGTCAATTCCGTTCTCGGCATCAGCGATAAGCGGACGAAGGATGTGATCGAGGTTGCCGAAACCGCAGCACGTCACGGCTTCCAGCATTCGGTGGGCGTGCTGCATGACCATACGGGCATGCTGAAGCCGCTGTCGGCCGAGCAGATGCGCGCTTACCGGCAGGTCACGCGTATCTCACCGTCGATGGTGCATGGGCTCAATTACCGCCTGTTTCAGGGCAATTTGATGCATGGCCGGCCCAATGACTGGAAGTGCCGCGCCGGCGCCCGCTACCTCTATGTCGCCGAAGACGGCAAGGTCCATTGGTGCTCGCAGCAGCGCGGCTATCCCGGCATCCCGCTGCTTGACTACACGCGAGAAGACATCCGCCGGGAGTTCGACATCGAGAAATCCTGCAGCCCGACCTGCACGCTCTCATGCGTTCATCAGATGAGTATGTTCGACCGCTATCGCGGCCGGCAGAAGAGGCCCGATCCCACCCAGGCGGCTGCCGCGGCGGAATGAGGCTCAGGCCTCGCTCGGCCGTTGGCGTGTGCCGAAGAACAGGCCGCCATAGGCCAGCAACGTCGCCGAGATCACGATCGCGAGACTGGCTGCCGGCGGAATATTCCCGGTCATTCGATCCAGCACTACCACGCCCGCGGCCATCGCACCGATCGCGGCCATGGGCGCAACGATGCTCGGCGCCAGCGTCCAGAGATCGATGCCCCAATGCCGGCGCAGATAGAAGCCGCCCCAGACCAGCAGCAGCGGGTAGACGCCGAGCCAGACCGCCGATATGACGACGATCCCGTGTCCCGGATCGAAGGTAAAGCCGACCGCGACGATACCGGCTGTCAGCAGGAGCAGCGCCGTCGCGGACAGGGCGGCCGCGGTTCCCGGGCGGCCCGAGGCCATCATCAACGGAGTCAATAACTGCAATGTGACGCGGAGAAAGGCTGCCGCGGCGAGCAGCTTGAGCGGCATGGCAGCCGCTGCATAGCTGCCGCCGTGATCGTCATGGAGCAGCGCCGTGAGAGGGTCGGCCGCGAGAATCAGGCCGACCGCGAGCGGCGCGACCAATATGGTTAGCCGCTTAACCGACCAGCTCAGCGACTCCGTCAGCTCGGTTGTGATGGCAGCGACGCGCGCGAAAACCGGCAGGGCAGTCCGATTGAGCAAGGCGCCGACGGCGATCGCCGGCTCCATGGCGATGTCGAAGGCAACACGGTAGATGGCGAGCGGGGTTGCGCCGTAGAACCAGCCTATGAGCAGAAAATCGATATTCTTGAATATCTGCTCGAAGATATTGGCAGCGGCCGCGCGCATGCCGAATCGCACCAAAGGCTGAATCGTGCGCATCTGGAATCGCAGTGCCGGCCAAAAAGGTCGGGCGACGGCCGCGCCGATCAGCGCGTACAGGCCGCTGGCGGCATGAGCGGCGACCAGCGCCCAGGCTCCGGCGCCTGCGATGGCAAGGCCGAGACGCGTGAGCGCGGCTGCCAGAGTCGCGCTCACATTGACGATGGCGATCCGCTCATATTGCAGGTCGCGATTCATGATCGCGAGCGGGATCAGCGCAGCGCCGACCAGCGGCTGCTTGATTGCGGCTGCCAGGAAATAGGTCCGCATGCCCGGCTCGCCGTAGATCGTTTCGACCCAGGGCGCCGCTGCTAGCGTCAGTCCGCCCACGATCGCCGCCGCGCCGGTGACGAACCAGAACAGCGTATCGAGCTGTAGCTTGGAGATCGACGGCGCCTGGATCAGCGCCTCGGCGGTGCCGAGCCCGTCGAACGCCTCGACCACCATCGCGATCGAGATGACGATTGATGCAATGCCGACTTGCTGCTTTGTGAGGAACAGCAGGACAACCAAGATAGTGGAGAAATCGATGACCTTGGCGGCAACGGTGGCCCCGCCGAGCCAATTAAAGCCGCGATTCAGATGCGCGCGATGATCCTCCATGCGGACGTCAGTCGTGTCGCGACGGGGCGAGGCGCGCCGGCGGGAGGATGAAGGATCGCTCGCGCACCAAGTGAACCAGCCAGCGTCGCGATTCTGCCATCCATGCGCGCGCCTGCACTCGGCTCCAGACGCCACGCTCCGTCGCGGCGGCGTGCAGGCGGCTTGCAACGAGGTCGTGAATTTTCCGGGCGCGTGCATTCCAGGTGAAATTATGGCTGTCCGCCATGGCTGTCGCGGAGAGGCGCGCCGCAAGATCGCCATCGCTGAGCACGGCCCTGATTCCGTCGACGAGCGCTGGGACATTGTCCGGCGGACAGAGGAAGGCGTTGTCGCCGTGCCTCAGCACCTCCTCGACGTCCGGCGTTTCGCCCGCGAGAATTGGACGGCCCGAGGCCATGTACAAGAACAGCTTCAGCGGCAGCACAGTCGAGCCGTACTTCGCCAACGGCTCCCACGACGGCGGGATTAGCAGCAAGTCGGCGGCGAAGATATAGTCCGCAAGCTTCTTCGGCGGCTGGAAGGGCACGATCGTGACGTTGGGGACATCTCGCGCCAGCGCCTCGATCGGGCCGTCGCCATAGGAGCCGACCAGCACGAACTGAATTTCGGGCAGCGACCGCGCGGCCGCGACCACGAGATCGAGTCCTTTCTTGTGGTTGATCCGCCCGGTGTAGACGACGGTCATCCGTTCGGGAGAAAGACCGATCTTGCGCTTCGCTTCTTCGGTCGACAGCGTCTGCTGCAGGCGCTGCGGCTCATAACCGTTATGAATGCAGCGCAGCTTGTCAGCCGGGACGCCGATATTCAGATATTTGGTTCTTGTGTAATCGGAGTGGCAGATATTGACGAGGAGACGTCGATTGCAGAACAGGCGATGGAGCCAGAGCTGCAGAGGCGGGATCTGGTCGGGCCAGGGGCGGTAATGGTCGAATACGACTCGCTGCCCGAACAGCAGCGACATCCAGGTGATCCACAGATTGCGTGTATAGACGAGATCGGCCTCGCGGAATTCCGTTCTGAAGGGCAGGGTAAGACCGCACCACAAATGGCGCAGGGCCGCCGGCCGGATTGGCGCCCGCGCGCGGACTGTCGGCATGCCGGCCAGCTCCCGGCAGACCTCGTCGTTAGGAGCGCGCATCGGGACATGCAGCCACGCCTCGTCCGCGAGCGGCGCCAGATAGCGCGCGGTCGTTACGAAGACTTCCGCGTCGGCCTCGGCGCTCGGCAGGGGATTTTCGAACGTGAACAGGATTTTCATAGGTCGTGGCGGAAGGTCCAAAAGCCTTGCCTTGGATCGAGCTCAGCCCGACGTGGCAGCGGGCAAACTAAGCGGGCCGAGGCCGCCGATCAATCTCGTAGGCGTCGTGGTCGGGTGCGCGGGTCATGTCGCGGTAGCGGTCCATGCTGTGCGGCCATTGCGTGACAATGCGGCCCGACTCCGTCCGGTAATAGTCATTCGCAAGGCCGGCCCACACCACGACGCGATTCAGATCGGCCTGGAGCGCGTTGTTGTAAACCGCCATGACGTCCGGCCGAACATCGACCCAGGCAAGCTTCTCGCGCTCCAGCCGCGCGATGTGGCGGAGCGCATAATCCACCTGGCACTCGATCTGATAGATGATCGAGCCATTGTTGGTGTTGGGCCCGTACAGCATGAAAAGATTCGGGAACCCGGACACAGTTATGCCAAGATAGGCTTCGGCCCCGTTCGCCCAGGCTTCGTCCAGCCTTCGCCCTTCGCGTCCTACGATCGGAATCGCCGATAGGAATTTCCGGGTGTCGAAACCCGTCGCCAGGATGATCGTATCGACCGCCCGCGCAGTTCCGTCACGAGTCACCACCGCCGTTTCCGTGACCTCTTCGATCGGCTCGGTGATCAGGTGCACATTGGGCCGGTTGAACATCGGAAACCAATCGTTGGAGATCAGCGGCCGCTTGGCGCCGAACGGATAATCGGGCGTCAGCTTGCGGCGGGTTTCCGGATCGGCCACGACGGCAAGATTTTCGAGACAGGCCCGCGTTGAATCGGCAAGGACCTCTGGATCGTCCAGCGTGATGACGCGGTTGATCCACTCCCACACGGTTTGGCGCTCCTGTGCCGCGCTGTTCGGATCCGCCCGAAATTGCTCCAGCTGTTCCGGCGTGTAGCTGTCGAGGCGGGGGCGAACCCAGTTCGGCGTGCGCTGATAAATATCCAGGCGTGAGACGCGGTCCGCGATCTGCGGCGCGAACTGCACTGTGCTCGCGGCGCTGCCGATCACCGCGATCGCCTCGCCGGTCAGATCATGGTCGTGACGCCAGCGCGCCGAATGGAACATCGTCCCGGCGAAGCGATCGAGGCCCGCTATCTTCGGATAGGCCGGCTCGTTGAACAGCCCGACCGCGCCGATCAAGACCTCGGCCGCGATCTCTGTGCCGCTCTCCAGCGCGAGCACCCACCGCGCGTCGGCGTGATCCCAGCGCGCCGAGCGGACACGCGTATTCAACCGGACGTGGGACACGAGACCGAAGTTTTCCACACACTCCGCCATATAGGCCTGGATCTCGGGCTGATTGGCGTATGGCCGTGGCCAGTCGGTCTTAGTGGCGAAGGAGAAGGAATAGAGATGCGAGGGCACGTCGCAAGCGCAGCCCGGATAGGCATTGTGCCACCAGGTGCCGCCGACCGCGGGCGCCTGCTCGAAGATGGTGAAATCCTCGTAGCCGGCCTGCTTCAGCCTGATCCCGGCGCAGATGCCGCCCGGACCGGCGCCGATGATTGCGATCCTCGGCATAAGAACCTCTCCTCCACATCGGCCGATTTCCCGTCCCAACCTGACCGTTGCATGAGCCGGCGTCATCCTCAAGAGCGTTGGCGGATCGGGCAGTGGTGGGAATCCGGTCGCATTCCCATGTATTCCCCGAGCGTTGCCGCGCAGGTGCGGACCATGGCATTCGGATCGGCGGCCGGCGCCGGCCGCGCATGGCTGCGAGATTTCTTCCCCGGCTATTTCGCCCTGGTCATGGCAACCGGGATCGTCGCCGTGGCCGCGCATGAGCTGCATTATCCCATGCTCGCCTGGCCTCTGTTTACCATCGCGCTCGCCGCCTATCCAGTGCTGTGGGCGATTTTGCTGACGCGCATCGTCTGCTTCCCCGGCGCCGTGATCGCCGACTTTGCCAGCCACGAGCGCGGACCCACCTTCCTCACCATTGTGGCGGCGAACGGCGTTCTGGGAAGTCAGTTCGCCGCGTTCGACGTCTTGACCGGCGCTCTGCCGGTGCTCTTCTGGTTCACCCTCGGCCTGTGGGCCGGATTGGTCTATGCCTTCCTCGGCGCGGTGACAGTACGCCCCGCAAAGCCGGGCCTGGAGCATGGCCTGAATGGCGCTTGGCTGCTGCTGGTCGTTGCCACCGAGTCCATCGCGGTGCTCGGTGGTCTGCTGGCGAGCCGCGCGGGCGCGCCGACGGCGCTCGTTTTCGCATCGCTGGCTTTCTACTTGGTCGGTTCGATGCTGTACATCCTGTTGTCGGCGCTGATCTTCTTCCGCTGGGTCTTCCGCCCGATGCATCCCGCCGAGATGGGAGCGCCCTGGTGGATCAATATGGGGGCCGTCGCGATCGCGACCCTGGCCGGAACGCAGCTGATGAGCCTCCCGGACGGCGGCAGCATGGCGCCGATTTTGCGGCTCGTACCGTCATTGACCGTTCTCCTGTGGGCAACGAGCACCTTCTGGATACCGCTGCTGGTAATCCTCTTCGCTTGGAAAGAAATGCAGCGTGGACCGCATGGCTATGATCCGGGACTTTGGTCGGCCGTCTTTCCGCTGGGCATGTACACCGTCGCCACCCGTGACTATGCCGCCGCTGCGCGATTGGCGTTCCTCGAGCCGATCTCTGAAGTCCTGTTCTGGGTGGCGCTGGTGGTGTGGTTTCTGACCTTCATCGGCATGGCGGTCCGGCTGCTGCATCGACCCGCTGCGCTGCGAGGGGCGGAGTGACGCAGCCGCCGCAGCGCCGAACAATAATCCGGCCTCCGTTGTTGACGTGATATGGTCAGGTATGTAACGGCTCTCTTCGCGGCGATATCTCTCCTCGCAGCCTGCCAGCCGAAGTCGCAAACGGCGGCGTCCGAGCCGGCGAGCATTCCCTTCGTCGAATTCGGCAACATTTACGATTGGGCTGGGGACGGAACGCGCGGCATCTACATCGAATCAAGCAACGGCCAATGGTATTACGCGACATTCATAGCGCCGTGCATTCAGCTTCCTTTTGCAGAGACCATCGGTTTCAAGACGATCCCGCCGCTGCCGCTCGACAAATTCGATTCAATCATCGTCCGCGGCGAGCAATGTTCCTTCGCGACCCTGGACCGGGTCCCAGGTCTGCCGAAGAACACGGCTCATCATCCGCCCTGAAGCGCGCTATCTTTCGTAGCGAACCACGAGACTCGCCTCAGCCAGACTGTGCTTTCCGATCGCCCGCAGAAACGCGTCCCGATCGAGTCCCGGTCCAAGTTCGCCGGGAGCAAGATCGAGCGCATAGACGGAGATGACGTAATGGTGCGGTTGATTTCCAGCCGGCGGACAGGGACCTGAGTATAGTTTTGTCCGGTTGGAATTGGTCCCGGCCACGAAGGCTTCAGAGGGCGCATCGCCGGCGCCGCGCGAAAGAACGTGCACCGATTTTGGGATATCGTAGATTATCCAATGCGTGAATCCGAGCCCCTTGTCCCCATCGGGATCGAACATCGTCACGGCGAAGCTGCGCGTACCGGAAGGTTCATTCGACCATTGGACGGGCGGTGAAATGTCCTGGCCGCCGCAATTCTTCGATGCCGCAGCGTCCTGTCGGGAAATGAAATCGCCGTCGGCCAATGTCGGCGAGGCAACGGTGAAGGCCGAGGTCCCGTTTCTCGCGCCGGATGATTCGTCGATCGAGGCCGACTGCAGGTAGTCCATGGCGGCGAGAGCATCGGCTCGAGCGCTCGTCAAATCGGGCGCTTTGAGCGCGCGCAAGCCTTCGCTTCGCGCATATGCAAGCTGCTGCGCGATTCCCGGGTCTCGGACGGCCGAGATCGCGCCGTCGGGCACTCCCGGGCAAGCTCTCGCCCCTTCGTTCTCCGGCCTCTCGGGAGACAGGCAGCCGACGGTCGCGCGCAAATTGGCCCTGGCGGACCGAATATCGTCCGACTCGTAAGCCAAAGAGGCATAGTGCCGGGCCGCGTCCACCGCTGAAGCGCCTTCGGGGCCGGGCGGCTCATATCGCCCCCAGCCCGTCTCGGGCATTGCGACCAGCCAGACGATGGCCGCCATCCCAATCCGCAGCGGCTTCATGACAGCTCTGGTTGCGACCGATCTCACGATCCTTCAACCGATCTCGCGGCACGGACGTTCCTACAGGGCGGCGACGGCGCGCGCCACGTCGGCGCTGACGGGAACCGGAAAATCGAGCAGCTCTTGCGCCACGCTTTTGCCCAGCGGATCGAAGCGGAGGCTGGACGTGCATCCGCCGTCGAGTCCGCCGTGCAAGAGGAAATTGAGCGCGGCGATGCCCGGCAGGTAATACCGTTCGACCCGGCCCCCTTCGGGATCGAGCAAATGCGCGTACCAGGCGCGCACCGCCTCCGGTTTCAGAGCCGCCGCGATGTAAGGGAGGTATTCAGCTTTGCGCGCGATCACGGCGATATTCGAGATATCGCCCTTGTCGCCGTTGCGAACCCAGGCGAGCGACAAGAGCGGGACGGTGCTTGTCGCGACGCCCGAATCTGCTCCAGGGGGGAGTGGCTCGGGAGCCATCGCCTCCGTTCGAAATCTTCCATCCACCGGCACCCGGACCGTTTCGCTCGCACCGTCGATCGTGACCTTCGGCATCGCCATCGTCTTTGGGACGAGGAATGAAAAGACGCGCGCGACTTCGTTGACGTTCACGCCGAGCGTCATGCCGACATGCCCGGGCGCCATCGAGATCGATCCGGTCCCCTGCTCGCGCATCAGGATGCCGATCGCCTCCTTGCTGTCGTGCTCCACCGCCATGCGGCAGATGACCTCGCGCGAATCCTGGTGCCGCGCACGCGCGCCATAGGTTGCCTCGGCTCCCAGAATCTCGACGGCGGTCCGCGTGAAGGGGCCCAGATTGCAGTCGCGCAGCATGCGGTCGACGCGGGTTAGCACTTCGCTGGCGACACGCTCCGCCTTGGCCTTGGCCTCGGGCCCGCGGATGGGGAAAGAGACGACGCCGCGAAACCCATCGTCCCAAGTGATGCAGGTCTTGTAGAAGGCCGTGGGTGGGTGGCCGCGAGCGCCAGACACCAGGACCCGGTCGGGGCCGTCTTGCGCGAGCCTCACCTGGGTTAGGTCGGCCGTGACGTCCGGAAGAAAGTAGCGTGCGGGATCGCCGATCTCGTAGAGAAGCTGTTCGGCCACCGTGCCGACGGACACCAGCCCGCCTGTCCCGGGCGCCTTGGTGATGATCGCGCTTCCATCGGCGCGGCATTCTGCGATGGGGTAGCCGATATTGGCCCAGTCGGGCACGTCGCGCCAATCGGTGAACAGGCCGCCGGTCACCTGAGCGCCGCATTCCAGCAGATGCCCGATCACGCTGCCCGCCGCCAGCCGATCGTAATCATCCAGCGCCCAACCGAACTCGTGCAGCAGCGGCCCCAGCACGAGCGCGCTGTCGACCACCCGGCCGGTGATCACGACATCGGCGCCCTTGGCCAAGGCGGCGGCGATCGGCGCTCCGCCGAAATAGACATTGGCGCTGGTCAGCGGCTTATCGGGCCAGGAATCTCCCGTGAACATCTCGCGATATCCAGCCGTCCTGAGCTCGTCGGCGTGGTCGATCAGGTCGTCGCCGGAGACCGTCGCGACCCTAAGCCGGATGCCTGCGCGCCCGGCCATCCGTTCGAACGCAGCGGCGCAGGCCGCCGGATTGACCGCGCCGGCATTGGTGACGAGCTTGATGCCCCGCCGCGCGATGTCGGCTAGGCTGGGCGCGATCAGCGTGTCGGCGAAATCGAGGGAATAGCCGAGCGCCGGGTTTTGCGCCCGCATCCGGCCATAGACCGGCATGAAGAACTCCGCCAGGAAGTCGAAGATCAGGTAATCGACCTGACCGCCTTGGACCAGCTGCGGCACGGCCAGCGAGCCGTCTCCCCAACCCGCGCAGGCTCCCCCGATACGGATGATCTTGTCTCCCATCGTTCCACCTGTTTACGTGTTCGGTGCGAGCGCTGCCGATATTGCTAGCAGCGCCGAAGGGGAAGGAACAGGGCGTTGGCTGAGATTCTCTCCGGCCCGCTGGAAATGGCGGCCTCCGGCTTCGCCTATGCGGAAGACCCGCGCTGGCGAAACGGGCGGCTCTATTTCTCCGACATGTATGGCGGCAAGATGCATAGCGTCGATCGGTCCGGTGCGGTCGAGACCGTTCTGGAACTCGGTGAAGGCACGCCGTCCGGGCTCGGCTTCATGCCGAACGGCGATCTTCTGGCCGTCTTGATGTTCGAGCGGACGCTACTGAGGCTCAATAAGAGCGGCATCGCTGAGCATGCCGATCTGACGTCCCCCGCGTCGCATTCGATCAACGACATGGTGGCCGATCGTGCGGCGCGCGCTGCATCCGCCCTTGAAGCCGATCGCGCCCTCGCGCCCAAGATTCGATCCTCGCGCATTCTGCGGTTCTCGGTCGATTTCGAGGGCACCGGCCTGCCGTAACGAAGGAGCGTCACATGGACGAGGAGACGACGGATCCGTTCGACGAAGCGCTGCTCGCGCGCGGCCGGATACCGAAATCGCGCTATCTATCGATGGCGTTCCTAGAGCTCGAGGCTCATCGCCTCTGGCTCAGCGTCTGGCAAATGGCCTGCCGCGAGGAGGAGATCCCGAATCACGGAGACTTCGTTGTCTACGACATCATGGATCAGTCCGTGATCGTCGTAAGGACCGGCGACGGGATCCGCGCTTTCCACAATGTCTGCCCGCATCGCGGACGCCGAATTCTCGATGGCTCGGGCAGGGTGAGCGGCCTGTCCTGCCGTTTTCATGGTTGGAAATGGGATCTGGAAGGCCGGAACCGCGAGGTGATCGACCGAGAGGATTGGGGTGACACGCTGTGCGAGGCTGACACCGCGCTGACGCCGGTGCATGTCGGGCGCTGGGGTGGATTCGTCTTCATCAACATGGCCGAAGATCCCGAACCGTTGCTCGAATTTCTCGATCCGGTTCCCGAGTATCTCGATCCGTTCGAATTCGAAAAGATGCGGTACCGCTGGTACCTGTCGATCGAAGTCGCGTGCAACTGGAAAGTCGCCATCGAAGCCTTCAACGAAGGCTATCATGTCCAGACGACGCATCATTATATCCTCAAATGCATGGACGACCGCTCGAAGTGCATAGTGCATGGCAAGCACGGTCAGTTCGGCTATTGGGAGGATCGGATCCAGGTCGGCGTCCCCTCGCAGCGTCTGCGACGCGAGACGCCGACGGACATTCGGGCCGGACTCGTCGAGCTGGTACGGCAGCAGGCGCGCGATGTGCAGGCCATCTACACCGAGCGCGACTATGAGTCCGCGCAGCGTCTGCTGACCGAAGTGCCTGCGAGCGCGTCTCCGTTTGAAGCTCTCGCGAAGCTGTTCCAGTTCAACAAGGAGGCCGCGATCGCCTCGGGCGCCGGCTGGCCGGCGATCACGCCCGAGCAGATGGTACGCGCCGGCGTCGATTGGCATATCTTTCCAAATCTCGTCACCCTTCCTTATGCTGACGGCGCGCTCTGGTATCGGGCTTTGCCCAAGGCCGGCGATCCGGACCGTTGCATCTTCGAGATTTATTCGCTGCAGCGCTATGCATCCGGTGCGGAGCCGCCGCTGGCGCGGCGCCATTTTCGTGACTGGCACGATTTCGCGGACATGCCCCCTTTCCTGATCGACGACTTCGAGAACATGCCTAACGTTCAGCGCGGCATGCACTCGCGGGGCTTCGTCGCGTCTCAGCCCAATCCGCTGCAGGAGATGACGGTCCTCAATTTTCACCGTGCATTGGACGAATATCTGAACCCGTGAATCCGCAGGAAGAAGCACGATTCGATCTCGTCCTCGTCGGCAGCGGCGGCGGATCTTTTTGCGCGGCGCTCGTCGCAAAGCGCGCCGGCTTCAATCCACTCATTATCGAAAAGGAAGATCTGATCGGCGGTTCCACGGCAATGTCCGGCGGGGTTCTCTGGATCCCGAACAATCCGGTAATGCGCCGGGCGGGCGTGCCGGATTCATTGGAACGCGCGCGCCAATATTTCGACGCCGTAGTGGGCGATGCCGGTCCGGCGACATCGCCGGCGCGGCGCGACGCGTTTCTAGAAACCGGCCCCAGGCTCGTCACCTTTCTCGAACAGCTCGGGATGAAATTTACCCGTGGAGAAGGGTACTCGGACTATTATGACGAGAAGCCCGGAGGCGAACCGCGCAGCCGGTCGATCGTCGCCCGGATATTCGATGCGCACGAGCTCGGCGCGTGGGAATCGCGGCTCAGGACCTACGAGTTTCTGCCGTTTCCCGCGCATATCTTCGAAGTCGGGCCGGCGGCTCTGGCGCATCGCTGCTGGTCAGGGCGCCGGATTGCGCTGAAGTTGATGGGCCGCGCCTTGTGGGCGAGGCTGACGGGCAAGTCCTACCTCGCGCGGGGCGGCGCTCTGCAAGGCCGCATGCTGAAGCTAGCGATTGCGCATGACGTACCGATCTGGACCGGCGCGAAAGTCACATCCTTTATTCAAGATGAGGGCGGGCGCGTCGCGGGAGTCTATGTAGAGCGCCAGGGTCGTCGCGAAATCGTATATGCGAGAAGCGGCGTCATCCTCGATGCCGGCGGCTTTGCGCGCAATCGCGAACTTCGTGAACAGTATCAGCCAGCTCCTGCATCGACCGCTTGGACTCACGCCAATCCCGGCGACACAGGGGAGATGCTCGCGGAAGCCATGAAGCTCGGCGCTGCGACGGATCTGATGGATCAGTCGGTCTGGGTAACCGTCTCCGCACGCGAGGACGGAACGCCGCCGCCGGGACTCGCGATGTCGTCGATCAATGTCGTCGACATCGCCAAGCCGCATTGCCTGATCGTTGACGGCGGTGGCGAGCGCTATGTGAACGAAGCCGTGTCCTACATGGAAATGGGTCAGACCATGTATGAGCGGCACAAGACGGCGAGAGCCGTGCCCAGCTGGTGCATCCTGGAGAGCAGACACCGCAGTAACTACTATTGGGGCACGCAGCCGCCCGACCGGACTCCGCCGGAGTGGATCGACTCCGGTTACATGAAGAAGGCCGACACCATTCAGGATCTGGCTCGCCAATGCGGAATTCCGCCGGAGCGGTTGCAGCAGACGGTTGCGCGTTTCAACGGCTCTGTCGATTGCGGGATCGACGCGGATTTCGGGCGCGGCAACCGCGCCTATGAGCGATTCTTCGGCGATCCGTCCGTACGGCCGAATCCGAACCTTGGCCGCATCGATCGGCCTCCCTTCTATGCCGTTCCCGTCTTTCCCGGCGATGTCGGCACCTTCGGCGGCTTGCTGACGGACGAGCATGCGCGCGTCCTTCGCACTGACGGAAGTCCGATCGAAGGCCTCTATGCGGCCGGCAATTGCACCGCATCGGTGATGGGTCGAAGATATCCCGGCGCAGGCGCGAGCATTGCGGCATCCTTCGTCTTCGGAGCCCTTGCGGCCCGGCATGCCCTTGACTGCGACTTCCCATTGCAAGGATCGAATCCATGAATGACACAGAGTCCGATCGGCGCCTACAGGAAATGCTTGACCGCGAAGCCATCCGTGATCTGGTCAATCGCTACTTCGTCGCCGTCTGGCGGCAGGATGCCGATGGGGTCGCAGATCTCTTCGCCGACGATGGGGAATTCTGTTTCGCGGGTATCGCGGTCGGAGAGGACGGCCGGCCGACGGCGACCGCTGACGATGAGACTCAGACCTTTAAAGGACGGTCGGTCTTGAACCAGGTTTATAAGCTCGCTCTGGCGGAAATGCGGCCCTTGCCGTTCGGCCACAACCATGTGGTCGACCTGCTGGGGCCGGACCGCGCTTGCGGTCATCTGGTCATGGAGATGCGCGGCGCCAAGGATTTCGAGCTGATGGGAATCGTGACCTATGAGGACCAATACGCCAAGATCGACGGGCGCTGGCTGTTCGCGCGACGGTTCGGCCGGGTTCGCCAGCCAGTTCGGTCGTCCGAGGAGGCGAAATGATGAACAAGGAAGAAACGGCTTCGGCAACGGTGACTGAGCGGGTTGCGGCGCCGATCGATCGCGTGTGGGAGGTTCTTTCCGATTTCAGCGCGATGCAGCGGCGAACCGCGGGGCTCACGCGCTTTACTGTCGAAGGTTCCGGTGCCGGCGCGGTTCGAACGTTCCAGATCGGAGACGGGCCGGTGATGCGCGAGCGTCTCGAAGTATTCGATCCAGTCGGCTATCGCTTCGCCTATGCGCTGCTGCCGCCGGCCTTCATGGAGAATTATCTTGGCGAGGTTCAGCTGAAGCCCGATGGACCGGAGGCCTGTCTCGTCGTCTGGTCCGGTCGCTGTACGGTTTCCTCCGCCCAGGAAGCGGCTGAGCGCCGCGTGTTTTTCGAGAATGTCTATCGCAATGGCATTGCCTGGGTTCGTAAGGAGCTCGGGGTCTTGGAGAAGGAGGGCGGGTGATGGTCAAGGTGGCGCTCGGGACTTGGGGTCTGCAGAAATGGTTCGACGGAGACTTCGCGCCCGTGATCGATCTCATGCGCTTGGCCGACGAGAAGGGAATCGACCAGGTGTCGATCACCGATCACGTGGTGATGGGGGAGCATGTCGAAAAATACCCTTACGGTCCGTTCTACAACCCGCTCGACTTCCCGTGGTATGAGCCGATCTCGGTCCCGTCCGCGATCGCCGGCGTGACGAAGGATATCCGGCTCTCGACGGGGATCCTGATCGCGCCGCTACGGCCGGCCGTCCTGCTGGCAAAGCAGCTTGCGACTTTGGACGTGATCTCCCGCGGGCGTGTCGATATCGGGCTCGGCCTAGGTTGGCAGAAGGAGGAGTACGAGGCCGCCGGCGTGCCATGGGAAGGCCGTTACGCCCGGCTGGAAGAACAGGTGCGCGTGTGCAAGCTTCTGTGGAGCCAGGCGCCGGCAAGCTTCGCCGGCAGCTCCGTCGGCTTCGACCGGATTCATGCCTACCCCCGGCCGGTTCAAAGCGGCGGCATCCCAATCTGGTTCGGCCTGGCCCCCACCGAGAAGAACTTCACGCGCATCGCCCAGCTCGGCGATGGCTGGCTGCCGATGGAGAACGATGCGGAGAAATTAGCCCCTCATATCGACAATCTGCGTTCGGCGTTCAGGTCGATTGGCCGGGACCCTGGCAAGATCGCCGTGCGCGCGGTGGCCCCCTATGTCTTTCGAGACGACGGAAAAGCCGATCTCGATCGCACGCTCGTAAAGATACCGGCTATGATTCAGGCCGGTGTCACGATCGTCGAATTCCATCCGGCCTGGTTTACGGACGGCGTGCGCGGGTTCGAAACGATCCTGGACGCGATGACATCGATAAAATGATCGATGCCATCCCGGCTGTCACCGATGCTCGGAGGATGTCTCCATCGGCTTGAAGAGATGCTGGCTCAGATCGCCGACAAGCTCCATGTCTTCGCGGCGCTCGATGAACCGCCATTTGCCGTCCACTTTGGCAAAGCGGTCGCGATAGGTGCCGCCGACGATCGGCCGAAGCGGGAAGGTGGGCGTGGACTGGAACACCATCACATAGGATTGCGCGCGCGCACGGTCCGGTCCTTCGAAATCGATCATGATGTTGCTGATCACATGGCGGGTGCGCGGCGTCCCGGTCTCGGGATCGATCCGCACCCACTCACGATAAATGTCGGCGAAAGCTTTCGGATCACCATGCGCGTTGAACGGGGGATCGAAACCCGGCGCGTGGATCTCGGCATGCGCGAACAGCGCCCCGATCGCGTCGATGTCGCCGCGGTCGGCGTAGTCGGGATAGAGATGGATGAGATTTTGAATCGCGACATAATCGTCGAAACTCACGCGTCGTCCTCCTTGAATTCTCCCAGCCTTCCCTCATGATGCCCTTGGAATTCCCGACGACGCAATCCGCGATGGGGAGGATGACGGGCGGCCCGTCATCGTCGAGGCAGGGGCATCGCGCGCAGTCCAGGCGGGAGGAGACGGGATATGGCGGTAACTGACGCAGTCGAATGTCGGGAACAGCCTATTGAAGCAGTCGCGGCAAGCGCGCTTCGGCGCGTTACACGGCGGCTCCTGCCGTTTCTCATCCTTTGCTACTTTGTCGCCTATCTGGACCGGGTCAATGTCGGCTTCGCCGCCTTGACGATGAACCAGGATCTCGGGTTGTCGCCTGTGGTCTATGCCTGGGGCGCCGGTATTTTCTTCATCGGGTATTTCCTGTTCGAGGTGCCGAGCAATGTGATCCTCGAGAGCGTCGGGGCGCGGCGATGGATGGCGCGGATTATGATTTCCTGGGGCGTGCTGGTCGCCGCGACGGCGTTCATTTGGAACGGCACGAGCTTCATCACCCTGCGCTTCTTCCTCGGCTTGGCCGAGGCGGGATTTTTCCCGGGGCTGATCCTCTATCTCACCTATTGGTTCCCGGCGGAATATCGCGCTCGCATCATCGGTGCCTTCATGGTGGCCATCCCGGTCTCAACGGTGATCGGCGGACCTGTTTCGGGCCTCATACTCGACATGCATGGATTTCTCGGCCTCGCAGGCTGGCGCTGGCTCTTCATCGTCGAGGGTGCTCCTGCGATCCTACTGGGGCTCATCGTTCTCTTCGTGCTGACGGACAGGCCTGGAGTCGCTGACTGGCTGTCCGACCCCGAGCGGCAATGGTTGACGCGCAGATTGGAAAGCGAGCGGCGGCACCGCGAGGCCATCCGGCATTTCACGCTCGGCGAGGCCTTGCGTCATCCACGCACCCTGGCCCTTGCCATGGTTTATTTCGGCGTGGTCGCCGCGAACTATGGTTTCACCTTCTGGATACCGCAGATTGTGAAGAATTTTGGTCTCAGCAATATCGAGACCGGGTTCGTCACTGCGATTCCCTATCTTGCCGGCGCCGTCGCGATGACGCTATGGGGATGGCACTCGGACCGGACGCGTGAGCGGAAGTGGCACTTGGTCCTTGCCGCGGTCATCGCGACTTCGGGGCTCGTGGCTTCTGCATGGATCGAGTCGCCGGCTCTGACCGTCCTGGCACTTTCGGTCGCCGGGCTGGGGATCTTCTGCATATTGCCGGTCTTCTGGACATTACCGACGGCGATGCTGACGGGACGGGCTGCAGCGGGCGGCATTGCGCTCGTCAACGCGCTCGGCAATCTTGCGGGTTTCGTCGGTCCCTACGCCATGGGCTGGATCAAGGAAACATCGGGCAGTTTTTCCTGGGGGCTTTTCGCACTCGCCCTGGGTCCGCTTGTCGCCGCGGTCATCGTGCTGATTCTCGGCCACAACCCGGCGCTGGAAGAGGGGCGCGGCGAACTCCCTCTGTAGCCGAACGATCGGTAGAACTCAGAACTGGATGCCCTGAGCAAGCGGGAGATCGTTGGAGTAATTGATCGTCGCGGTTTGTCTCCGCATATAAGCCTTCCAGCAATCGGATCCCGACTCGCGGCCGCCGCCGGTATCTTTCTCGCCGCCGAAGGCGCCGCCGATCTCGGCTCCGGACGGTCCGATATTGACGTTCGCTATACCGCAATCCGATCCGGCCGCCGCGAGAAACCGCTCGGCCTCCTGCAGATCCTGCGTGAAGATGCTGGAAGCCAAACCTTGCGGCACGGCATTGTGCTTTGCCATCGCCTCGCCGAAGTCTCGATAGCGCATCACATAGAGGATTGGCGCGAAGGTCTCTGTCGCAACGATGTCGCTCTGATCCGGCATCTCGGCGAGCGCCGGCCGCGCGTAGTAAGCCTCTGGACGATGGCCCGCGACCCTCCCCCCGCCCGTGATGTTTCCACCCTCAGCCTTGGCGCGTGCGAGCGCTTGCTCCATCGCGGAGAACGCCTGGCCGTTGATGAGCGGTCCTACCAGAATCTCCGGCAGGAGCGGATCCCCGATCGGCAAATCGGCATAGAGCGTCTTCAAATCTCCGACCAAGCGATCATAAATCGCATCTTGGACGAACAGCCGACGCAGCGTCGTGCAACGTTGACCGGCCGTGCCGACGGCCGCGAAGAGAATCGCACGCTTGGCAAGCTCGAGATTGGCCGAGGGACAGACGATCATCGCGTTGTTGCCGCCGAGCTCCAGCAGCGCGCGGCCGAGGCGAGCCGCTACAACAGGGGCGATGGCGTGTCCCATCGCCGTCGACCCGGTCGCGCTCACCACCGGGATGCGCCGGTCTTCTGCTATCCGCAGCGCCGCGCCGCGCTCGCCGAGGATGATCTGGGACAGGCCGGTCGGCGCTCCGCCGAAGATGCGCGTAGCGCGCAGGAGCAGAGCCTGAGCCGCGAGGGCAGTGAGGGGCGTTCTCTCCGAGGGTTTCCAGAGAACGGAATCGCCGCAGACAAGCGCAAGGGCAGCGTTCCAGGACCACACGGCGACCGGAAAGTTGAAGGCGGAAATTATGGCGACGGAGCCGATCGGATGCCATTGCTCCATCATGCGATGGCCGGGACGCTCCGATGCGATCGTGAGCCCGTGCAGCTGGCGCGAAAGGCCGACGGCGAAGTCGCAGATGTCGATCATCTCCTGCACTTCGCCCAAGCCTTCCTGCAGGATCTTTCCGTTTTCAATCGTGACAAGGCGTCCGAGCGCCTCCTTGTTGGCGCGGAGCTCCTGGCCGAATAGCCGCACCAGCTCACCGCGCTTGGGCGCAGGCACGTCGCGCCAGGCCCGAAAAGCTTCGACGCTTCTCGAGATCTTATCGTCGATCGCCCGTGGATCGTCGTATCCGACCCGTCCGATCTCCGAGCCGTCGATCGGCGACCGCACCGCGCGGTCTCCTGATGTCGCGTCGACGCCAAGCGCGTCGAGAATTCCCGCCGCGATGTTCATCATGCGGCCCTTTCATCCAGGCTGTGCCCGGTAAGATCGAAGTTTCGGCCGAAGCGATTGGCCAGGAAGTCGGAAAGGCAAGTCTGCTCCTGACGCACGAATCCCTTTTGCGGCAATCGTCCCTCGCCGAGCAGATCGACCATGGCGCAGATGCCGGATGCGGTCGTGATCTGGATCGCGCTCATCGGACGGCCGGCGATCGTTCGGCCGTAGATCTTCTGTGCGTAGGTCTCCTGGGTGAGCCGCCCGTCTTTCCAGCCGGACACGGTGACCAGAACCAGCACGACATCCTGCAAGGTGACGGGCACGGCCGTTTCGAGGACGTCCTTGAGGATGTCGCGCCTGGCGCCGAGACGCAAATCGCGCACCAGCATCTTGATGATGTCGCGGTGGCCCGGATAGCGCACCGTCTTGTAGTTCAGATTTTCGACTTTGCCATCGAGCGTGTCGCAGAGCGTTCCGAGGCCGCCGGAAGTGTTGAATGCCTCATATTCGATTCCGTCGAAGGAGAAGGTCTCGAGCTCCTCCAGAGGAGGAACGTCGCGGCGCCGCTGATCGCGGATCGACTCACAGGGGTTGCAATATTCGTTGATCAATCCATCGGTCGACCAGGTCAGATTGTATTTGAGCGCATTATGGGGGAATACCGGCAGCGCGCCGACGCGCAGCTGAACGTCGCGTAGGCGATCGAACCGGCTCGCAAGCTCATAGGCCACGATCGAGACGAATCCGGGCGCCAGCCCGCATTGCGGAACGAAGGCCGTCTCTGCTCCGTCCGCCAGTTGCTTGATGGCTCTCGTCGACTCGACATCTTCCGTGAGGTCGAAATAATGCGCGCCGACACGCCGGCAGCCCTCGGCGACCTTGGTGGTCAGATGGAATGGAACCGCCGAAACGACGATCTCGTAACCGGCCGCGGTGCTTGCGAAATCGTCGCGGAGCAGGTCGGAGACGCCGATGTCGAGATTCTCGTTCGCGAGGTGATCGAGGGCTTCCGTGTCCTTGTCCAGAACCGTGATCCGATAATCGCCGGTCCGAGACAGGAATTCGGCGATCGCGCTCCCGATTTTCCCGCCGCCGACGAGCATGAGCTTTTTCATGGCGCATCCTCCCATACAAACCTGCGCCCGGACTCGGCCGGTGGGAACCCGGCAATATGGCGTCCCTTGCGTTATTCGCCGGCGAATCGCAGGATCATCCGACGATTCGCCGGAAGCTTGCCATGGACGACCTCGATCGCGAATTGCTCGATCTTTTGCGAAAGAATGCGCGGGAGCCCACCGCGTCCTTGGCCCGCAAGCTGGGTCTCGCGCGCTCGACCGTCCAGGAGCGAATCGCCCGCCTCGAACGGAACGGCGTCATCAAAGGTTACACCGTGGCGCTGGACCCTCATGCGTTCGAGCAGCGCATTCGGGCGATCGTCATGATTTCCACCGAGCCGAAACAAGCCGAGCGCGCAGTGGTTGAGCTCAAGCGCTTGGAAGGGCTTAGATCCCTGGTCGCGGTCTCGGGAAGCTACGATCTCGTCGCGACGGTCGAAAGCGATACGCCGGCCTTGATGGACGCGCTGCTCGATCGCATAGGGAACATCCGAGGCATCGCGCGAACCGTGACCTCGATCGTCCTTTCCGAGAAAATGCAGCGCTAGCGATTTTTCGTGCGAACGTCAGTCGCCGGTAAAGGCAGGAATCCTTCGGGATCGTTCGCCACGATTTGTTGGCCTTCGCGACTGCCCACGAAACGGATCAGCTCGTCGACGATGGGCGATCGCGCCGAGCCGTCGAACATCAGATAGATGCTGCGGCTCAGCGGATAGTCCTGATGAGCGACCTCGGTCGGATTGCCGGTAAAGTAAGGGCCGTTCGCGAACTCCGCCAAGGCGAGGCTCTTTACGCCGGGAGCGGCGTAGCCGAAGCCGCTATAGCCGATTCCGTCGGGATCTTCGGCGATGCGGTGCACGATTGCTTCCAATGCCGTCTCGCCGGGCCGGTCGACCTGCTCCTTGAGGTCGTCACGGAACTTTCCGCCGAGCAGAACGCGTTGCTCGACATAGTTCACGATGCCGGGCGGATCGCCGGTGCTGCGTCGGCGCAGCATGCCGTAGAGATGGATCGGGCGATCCGCCCAGGCGCCAGTCAGGCCGAGCTGTCGCCAGCGGTCGATCTCCGCTCCGCCACGGCGGCGCGTCTTGGAGAAGATCGCGTCGAGCTGGGTCAGGTCGAGTCTCGTCAGCGGATTGGCGGCGTTCACATAGATCGCGATCGCATGTGTTCCGCCCCTGGTGGCATAGCTGCCGCCGGCGACCGGGACCAACAGCGGCGCATGTCCGAACTTCTCTCGGAAGGCTTTCAGTTCGGACGGAAAGGGCTCCCGGACGAAGGTCACGCAGTCGATCCGGCCCTCCAGAAATGCGCGGAAGCCCTCCGCAGACAGCTTCGAGTCGGAACGCACATCAATATGCGCCTTCGGGTTGAGCTGCTCGAAACGTCGCGCCCAAGCCTGCATCAGCGACTGCATCGTGCCGCCCCCGGCGCAGGTCAGATTGCCGGACAAGGTTGACGGCGGCACATAGGCCGGAAGTCTTGGATCGACCGTTGGAGGGTCTGCCCCGGCGGCTGCCGTCATGACCGCCAGGGCGAATGTAATGACCCGCAATGCGCGCCACACGACGGTCATTCGAGCTTGGCGAGCTCTTCCTTCACGACTTCCGGCTGCAGCGGCATGTACACGCCTTCCTTGGCGACGACCTCTTGTCCCTGCTTGCTCAGCACGAGCTTGAGAAATTCCTTGACCTTGGGGGCCAGCGGCTTGCCGGGCGGCCTGTTGACGAAGATGTAGACATAGCGCGACAGCGGATATTTGTGCGTGTAGACATTCTCGATCGTTGGCATGATGAAGGGCTCGCCCTTCTTCTCCGCGAGCGGCACGACTTTGACGTTCGGCGTCACGTTGACGAGCATCCCGTAAGTCATTCCGCCAGGATGCTGGGCCATGTCCTCGGCGGCGACCGTGAAGGCGTGCGTGAAGCCGCGACCTTTCACGAACTCGATCGAATCCTTGTAGTCGCCGCCTTCCATTACCCTTTTCTTGAAATATTGCTCGATCCCGTTCGGCGGTTTCAGCCCATAGAGATGGATCGGCCGGTTCTTCCATTCGCCGCCGAGGCCGAGATCGCCCCAGGTGGAGATGTCCGCATGGCCCCGCTTGTCGGTTTTGGAATAGATCGCGTCGAGCTCGTCCAGCGTCAGCCCTTTGATCGGGTTATCCTTGTCGACCAGTATGACGCTGGCGGCGGTCTTGCCGAGCGAACCCATGCTGCCGGTAGCGACCCGGATGGCGAGCGGCTCGTAGCCGAACTTGTCGACAAAGGCTTTCTCCTCCGCCGGCAGCAATTCGCGAGCCACGGGGGCCGCGTCGGCCTTGCCCTCGGTCAAGGCCGGAGCGCCTGAGCCGGAGGCGCGGGCTTCCATGGTGACGCTGAGCTCGGGATAGGCCTTGCGGAACTGCTCCACCCAGCCGAGCGTAATCTCGTCCATCGTGTCGGCGCCGACGAGATTGAATTCTTCCTCGGGTTGGATGTCGAGCGGCCCGGGCTTCCAGTTCGGCAGCGATGGGTCGACTCGCAGATGATGTTCGACCTGCGCATATTTGAGCGCGAACGCCGGCGCGCCCGTTAAGAGCGCCAATGTCGCCACGCTCGCCGCGAGACCGGCCAGAAGCCCTATTTTCCTGCTCATATTTCCCCCTTGGATTTCAGCTGAATTCATCTTCGGTCTAGTCGGCGGACATGAAACCTGCCTGAACGCTTCCTGAATTCCCGTTGAGGTTTCGCGTTCAGCCTACGGCTCCTTGGCCCGCTTCGGCGCAGCCTCGACAAACCGGTTGGTGTATGTGTCCTCGAACTTGGCGCTGGCATATTTCGGTTGGAAATCGGTGATGATCTTCATCTCTATCCGCGCGTCGGATTCCGGCATCAGCCCGTCCGTCCGGAACATGCCGACATCTTCTGTGAGGTTATGCAGATAAGTCGCCGGGTCCTTGCCCGCGATCTGCTTCGGCAGCGCGGCCATGATTTCCTCGGGCGTATGGCTGTTGATGAAGGCGAGGCTGCGCAGCATCGCGTTGACCAAATGTTGCGTTATGTCCGGATGCGCCGCGACATAGGCGTTCGACAGATAGAGCGTGGTTGTGGGAAAGAGTGCGCCCAGATTCTTTTTTGTTTCGGCGACGGAGGTCACATCGGCGAGGACGGTGCCTACGCCGCTTTTCTGATAGAAGCTCGCGTCGGGTTCATGCGCCACAATGGCATCGGCGTCGCCGTCGGCCAGCGCCTTCGCCATCGTCTCGCGATCCGCGAGCTCGAGGCGCGTATAGTCCGTGGCTTTGAATCCCGCATTCGCCATCAGCCAGTTGGCTGTAATCGTCTTGCCGGAATTCGGGCCGCCGGTGAAGATCTTGCGGCCTTTCAGATCGGACGCGGATTTGATCTGATCCTTCAGGCGGCTCGCGACCAGGATCTTCTCGGCGGGCGACATGGCGAGGGCCACGACCGCCTCGGTCATCTTGCCCGACGCCTGCGACATGATCGTGTGATGGTAGAACGCCATCGCGGCATCCGCGCGGCCGTCGACGAGCATCTGATCCGTTGGGATTTCGTCGCGCCCATCCATCATCGTGACCAACAGCCCTTCATCTTTGAAGTAGCCAAGGCTCTCCGCAACGATGGCCGGCAGGTTGCGGACTTCCTTGATTCCGTCGACGACCAGGATGATTCGGGTCGGGCGCTGCGGTTCCGCGGGGGAGATCGATAAGCCGACCGAAGCTGCGACGACTAGGGCGATCACGGCAGCCGTAATGGCCCGCCGGCTGACGAGTCTGGGCGAAGCGAATGTCCCATTCGCGGCCGCTTTGATGGCCGGGAGTTTTCGGCGAAGGTAACTGCCGATGCCCGTCCAAGCGAGGTAGGGCACGGCAAGCGCGCCGGCGAGCAGCAGAAGCTGCCAGGCGATGCCGCCCGCCAGCGCCGTATGAATCGACAAGGTCCAGAAATAGAGCTTGTGGCCGAGACTGCTGTCGGCATAAGGCACGAAGCTCAACACTTTGTCGCTATAAGCGTCGAGATAGAGATAAGTTCGCGCGTTGGCATGGGGCGCGTCGGCGCCGATCATATAGATCTCGATCGGGTCGCGCACTTTGACCGGGTAGTGCAGCAACGCTTCGCGCGGATGCGGCACCAGCGACCGGGCATGTTGCCAAAACTGTTCCATCGGCAGGCGCTTCGCGCCGCTCGCAGGATCGGATTTGAACGCGCCGGCTTCCGGTCGTGGCGAACCGGTGATCCAGTAGATACCATTCTTGTACCAGTCGACCGCCTGCGGCAGGCCGGTCAGCGCGCTTATCAGAACGACCAGGCTGGCATAGAGGCCGATGGTCCTGTGGCGATTGAGCGTGCGCGCGCGGCCGGTCAGGCAGGTGTTAAGCCTGATCGCGGGTTTCAAATTCTTCAGCGTGCCGGGCCACCAGACGACAAGTCCGCCGACGATGAGCAGGAGCGCGAAAGCTCCGACGGCGAGGCCGGTAATCGTGCCATGAGCGCCGCCCAGGAACATGAACCGGTGCAGCCATTCGATCATGCCGAACGGGCCGCCATAGCGGCTCTGGATGCCGATCACGGTCGCGGTGCAAGGATCGAGATAGGCGGTCTTCTGGTCGGCATAGCGAATCAGGACTGGCTCCGCATCGCCGCCGAGCACGCGGATATAGTCGAGGTGGACGCCCGGATGAGCCGCCCGCGCAGTGTCGGCAAGCGCGTCGAGGGGCAGGTGTGTCGAACAGGTCGCGACGGTCCTCAGTTTGTGCTCGGCCATGGGCTCGAGCTGCGGGCGGAAGACCATCACCGCTCCGGTGATCGCCATCCAGGCGATGATCAGTCCGATGATCAGCCCGGCCCAGCGATGCACCGAGAGGATGCGACGGCGCAGCAGCGGACTCATGGCACGCCCCCGTCGGTTGCAACGAGATCCGCCACGGTCGGCGCCTTCTCGGTCCGGATGTTCTTCTTGTCGTCGGCGAATGCTTTCCATGTGGGATTGGCGGCAAGCCGCGCACGCACCTTGGCGACGACCGCTTCTCGCTGCGCAAAGGCCGCGTCGTCTTTGTATTCGAGGACAAGCAACGCGCTCCACGGGCGCCCGGCGGGATAGCGGCCGAGATAGATCGAGTAGCGCGCCAGCACGCCTTCGTCGATCCAGCCCGAGAGCTGCGGGATGGTGTAGCCGTCGAGATATTTGAGGTAGTCGCCCTCCGGCACCGCGTAGTCATATGGAATGACGAGGAACGTCGGTTCCGTAGCGTCGTCGCGCGCACGTCCCTCCCGCATCAGGTCGGCCGGCGCGGTCTCGACGGCGCTCGTCAGCGCCAAAGCCTTCGGTGTGAGGCCTGCCGGAAATTCATGCTCGACCCTCTTCCAGCCGGCGAGCGCGGCTTCGTTCCGGAATGTCAGTATGAGGGCGGCATCCCACGTCACCGAATCCGCGTACCGGTTCGTCAACAGCCGGTAGCTTTCTATGACACCGGTTTCCTTCCATTGCTGCAGCTGGCGCACCTCGGACTGCAAGAGCTCTCGCATCAGCAACGGTCGATTGGCAGGCATTGCATGATAGGTCATCAGGAGCGCCGACGGCCCGCCGCCGCGGGCGTCGGCCGCCAAGGCGGATTGAGCAAAGCCGAAAGCGACTGCGAAAGCGGCCAAGGCGCCGAGCCGATTCATTTCAGAAGGTTCCGGCTGCTTTCCACCTGCTTCTCACGCAGCGGCAGAAAAATCGCCTGATCGAGAATGACCTTCTGCCCCTCTCGGCTGCAGATGAAGCGGAGAAACTCTGCGAGAGCGGGATCGAGCGGCTTGTCGGGCGCGCGATTGACGTTGACGTAAGTCAGTCGCGCCAGCGGATAGCTTGACCGCGCCACATTCTCATAGCTCGGTGCCTGATAGTCGCCGGCGTCGGCGGCCAGCGGCAGCATCTTCACCGGCGAGTCGACGTAGGCGAGACCGGCATAGCCGATGCCGTAAGGATCGGCTGCCACCTCGCCCGCGATAGCGAACACCGTATCGGAGAAACGGATGTCGGCGCGCCATTCTCCGCGCTTGCCGCCTTTGCTCAGCACGCGCTGGCGGACAAACTCCTCGAAGCCGTTCCAAGGCTTCACGCCATAGAGGTGTATCGGCTTGTCGGCCCAGTCGCCGGTGAGGCCAAGCTCGCCCCAGGTGGTGATCGGCTTGCCGCCGCGATGATCGGTGGTCGAAAATAGCGCATCGAGCTGGTCGAAGCTCATCTTATCGATCGGGTTGGCGCGATTGACGAAGAATCCGACAGCGTCGAGGAAGCCATAATGCCGGTAAGTTCCGCCGGACACGGGCACGCTCAACGGATCGTAGCCGTATTTCGCCCTAAAGCCGGTGATATCGTCCGGCTTCAGCTCGCGCGACACGAACGCCATGTCGAGCGTTCCGCCAACCAGCTCCTTGGCGCCGAGGCTGCCGGCGAAAGGCGGCGTGAGGTCGATCACGACATCGGGGTAGCGCTGATTGAATGCCTGAATCCATATGCCGACGAGCTTCGCCAACACGTCCGACGCGGCGGCCTTGAAATGTCCCTTCAAATGGGCCGTGGCGCTCGGCGTATAGGCGGGAATGTCGGGATCGAGACTGGGTTGCAACAGTTCGGGCGTCGGCATGGCGCGTCCCGACTTCATGCCCTCGGCCTTTTCGGCATCGGTCTGGGGCTGGGTGGGAGCCGCGGGCGGCGCCAGCCAATCGACCATACCGGGCCGCGTCTGGGATTGCGCGAATCCCGCGCTCGAACCAAGACCACAGATGACAAGCAAAGCAAGGGCGGTCCGGTTCATTGCAGGCTATCCAGTTTTTGGCGTTCTTGGAGGATTTCGGCGGCGCTGAGGGGTATGTATCCCAGTCGGCCCGACGCGATCGCCCGTTGGCCGTCGCGCGACAGCACGAGGTGCAGATATTCGCGAACGAATGGATCGGCCTCGCGCCGAATATAAATGTAGAGGTAACGATCGAGCGGGTAGCGCCCGGCGCGCAGATCGGAGGGGCTTGCGGCTGAGGCATATGCGCCGGCGGCAGTGGCGAGCGCGAGCGGCCGCGCCGCCTCGGTCGCACGGTTGAGCGCGGCGAACCCAAGCGCCAGCGCATCATCGCCGACGCGTTGGGTCACTTCCCTCGATTGCGCGAAGCCGGCGAAGGCGTGCCCGAATTCGCGATCGGCAAGCAATCGCCGCTTGAAGAGCGTGCCGATCGCAGTTTCCGGGGCCAGCCCGACAATATGGATTTCGCGATCCTGCCAGACACCCCCGAGCCCCAGCTCGCCCCAATGGTGGACACGATCGTGATCACTGTCGGCGCCGAAAATTCGCGCGAGCTGAGGCATCGCGATGGTGGTGAGCGGGTTGCTCGCGTTGACGAAGATCCCGAGAGGCGCGGAGAGCGCTTGGGGACTGAGCGAATCATGAGCCACGCGGATCGCCATGGGTTCGCTGCCGAGCGAGGCGCGAAAACGTGTCATATCGGTCGGCGAAAACTCCGCGCCCATCGGGGCGAATGCGGAGCTTCCGTCGGTCAACGCCGGCGGTGCTGTGCGCGTGCCTTTGAGCTCGAGGTCGAAGGCGACACCTGGATGGCTAGCCGTGAAGATCGTATCGAGCGCCGTCAGCATCTCCTGCATGTCGTTATAGCCGACGATCCGAATGCGTCCGTCCGGCGTGACATAAGCTGCGTCGCGGCGGACGGTGACGGCAGAAGGCCGATAGGCCTCCATCTGCGACCAGTCTCCTATCATCGGCGCGGTTCCTGCCTTGACGAGCGGCGCAACGAGCATACCGACGAGGGCAAGCGCTGATCGACATCCCCTCATCACGCCCTAAGTCGCATCAGAAGGTAGCCGCGAAGGTCAACTCGACGCTACGCGGGTCGCCCGGCAGGATCTGCGTGTTGCCGGTGAAGCCGGAGCTCTGGACGTAACGTTCGTCGAACAGGTTGTTGACCTTGAAGGTCAAATCGTAATGATCGAGGAACTTGTAGTAGAGCGCCAGGTCGGCGATCGCGTAGGTCGGCAGCGGCATGACCTGCGAGACCGTGGCGGTCGGCAGAAGCCCGACCCGCTTTCCGACATAAGTCGCGCCGAAGCCGGCTCCGAATCCTGCCAGCGGCCCTTCGTCGAAGTCATAGCGGGTCCAGAGGTGGAGGGCATGAACCGGGTCATTCTGCAGTAACGCCCCATTTTCCTGGACGATGTTCGACTCGACGACCCGGGCCCAGGTATATGTGTAACCGAAGATGATCTGCCAATTGTCGACGAGCGTGGCGTTCACCTCGAACTCGAATCCGCTGGATCGCTCATGACCTGTCTGCTGGCTGCAGGTCCCAATCGATGAGGGGCAGATGCCGCCGCTGAAAGTTTCGATTACGTTGTACTCATCGATCTTGAACGCTGCGGCGGTCGCGTGAACGCGGCCGTCCAGCAGATCGGCTTTGGCGCCGATCTCGATCGACTGCGCGTTCATCGGGCTGAAGCTGTTGAGCCCATGGATATCTTGCGCCGTCGCCGGCGGCGGGACGAAGGAAGTGCTGAAACTCGTATAGAACGTCCAATCCTTGTCAGGCTGATACATGACGCCGGCGAGCGGCAGCAGAGCGTTGCTCGCGCCGCCCGTGGTCGGAACCCCCGGCAGCCGCAGCTCCTTCTGGGAATAGTTTTCCATCGAGAAGCGCAGACCGAGCTGGACCTTCCACTCGTCGGTCAATGAGATCAGGTCCGATGTGTAAATCCCTTTCGACAAACCGACAGAGTACCGATCGTTCAGCGCCGTGGGCTGGCTCGGCAGCACCAGCGGATAGGCGGACAGCGATTGAAGGGTGGATGGATCCGGGTTGTAGATCGATAGCGCGTTGCTAAAGAGACCCGTCTTCTTATTGAGCACATTCGGGATATTGTAGAATTGCTCGCGGTCGGCATTCAGCGTCTCGCGACCCAGCTCGAAACCGAAGATCATCTTGTTGTGGACGGGACCGGTGTCGAAATCGCCGACAAGATTCGAGTCGCCGAACAGGTAGGTTCTGATGTTTAGCTGCCCGCGCGCCCGCATCGAGACCTGCAGGTTATTGGGCAGAATTGCGTTGACGTCGAAGCCGCGCGCCTGGTCGCGGTGGTCGACGCCGCGTATCGACGTGTTCCAGGTCAAATCGTCGGAGAAGGAATGCTTGACCGCCAACGTTCCAGTGACGCCGACCTCCTTCAGATAATCGTTCGGTGTCTGGTAGCGGGTCGTGATCGCCGGAAGCAGCGCAATGCTGTTCTGAGGAGCGACGAGGTAAGTGTCGTATCCGGTGCGCGTGCTCCGGTACTCGATCTGCCCCGTTACCGAAGTGTCGTCATCGACGCGCCAGGTGAGACTGGGCATGAAATAGAGCGGCCGCTCATAGGCGCGCGTGCGAAACGTGTTATTGTAGCCCCACTCGCCTACTAGCCGATAGAGCAGCGTATGGGCGTCATCGATCGGGCCGGTCACGTCGGCGTCGATATATCCGCCGAGCTCGTCTCCGATGCTCGCGCTGTCGATACCGCGGAGCATGATCGTCGCCGTTTGCTCCTCGGAAGGCTTCTTCGTGATGATGTTGACGAATCCTCCGGGCTGCGCCTGGCCGTAGAGGAGAGAAGCCGGACCTTTTACGACTTCGACATGGTCGGTGCCGATCGTCGGCGGCGATCCGAATCGCACCGCGAGGCCGGGTAACCCGTCGACCATAATCGCATTGCGGTCGTTGGCGGAAGTCTTGAAACCGCGCAGCGTCAGATCATAGGCGGTATTGCCCGCGCGCTGCACGCCGTCCATGTAACGATACAGGTCCGCGACCTCGACCGTTTCGATCGATTTCAAGAAATCATTGGTATAGTTCGACACGGAGAAGGGGATATCGCGTACCGGAACGTCCAGCTTCTCAGCGCTTGCCGATCCCTTCGAGATGAAGCGACCTTTGACGACGATCTCTTCCGGCTCTGCCTCGGCGCTGGGCTGGGAGGAGGATGCGGTTTGCTCGGTCGCCTGGGCGTCGGCGGATTGTTGCGGCTGTGCTTGCGCGCCCGCGTCCTGCATGTGTGCCAGCAGCCCGCCAAGCACAAGCAGCGACGCAAAGGCCAGGCCGCGGCCAGTGCTTCCACCAATCATTGCTCCCTTCCCCTGTCTCTTTAGTGTCGCCTGAAGTAGGTATCAGGGCAATCTGAACGCAACCTGAAAGGATTCTGACCCTCGTTTTCAGGTAAATCGACTGTGATTCCCGCTTCGAGCGTGCGCGCGGGAAATCCCGAACTCAGGAAGGGCAGGGCACAGCCAGACCTCTATTCCATCATTTGGGCAGCCTGAACGAACTTTCAGGATGATTTCAGGGTCGTGTCAGGTTGGTCTGCTACCCGCTGGTGGCGAGCAACGCCGGGTGAAGCGGGTGCCGAAAGTGGAGGATTGCGGTGAGAAGAATTTCCTTGCTGATGACTGTCTGCGCCTTCGCAGCTCCTGCCTGGGCCGACACGCCAGCGCCCGCCGGTGAGACCTATGCTCAGGCGCTTGTGGATCGGGCTCTTTCGGCGCATCCGGACCTGGTCAATCTCGAAATCTTCGCGATACCCCCGAAGACCGATCAAGCTGTGGTGATCGCGACGAAGACCGGCAAGTTAGGGGAAAAGGCCGACGAAGGCGACGTCAAGGTCATCAAGACCGGGGAGAAGGCGACCGAAATCTCCAAGTCGGGTGACAAGTACGAGGTCGAGCTGCCGTTGTTCGATGCCAATGGCAGGACTGTGGGGGCGATCGAGGCGACCTTCCCCTACACGGCGAGCACCGACAAGGCGAAACTCGAGGCGGAGGCCGGACAGATCCGGGACGCGTTGGCCAAGCGCATTTCGCACGTCGCCAACCTGGTCGAACAGGCTCGTTTCGATTCGCGCGTGCCTCTCAACACCTACGCGCAGGCGCTGGTCGATCGCGAGCTGGAGCTGCATCCCGAAATCGTCATCATGGCGATCCATTCCCCGATACCGAAGACCCAGGACAACGTGATCACGGGGTCCAATATCGGCCGCATCGGCAAGAAGGCGGACGAAGACGATATGCGGGTGGTCAACAAAGGCACAGAAAATCTCGAAGTCAACGAGACGAAGGACCGCTTCGAGGTCGAGATGCCGCTGTTCGACGTTTCGGGCGATACGCTGGGCGCGCTGGGCGTCGTGTACCGCTACAAGGAAGGCGACGACAAGGCCGCGCTGCAAGCCAAAGCCGAAGCCGTGCGCGACGAGCTGAAGCGGCACATTTCCAACGTCGAGAACTTGCTCGAGCCTTATCCCTATGATCCCAAGGTGCCATCGAACACCTACGCGCAAAAGCTGGTCGACGAAACGATGGCGAAGCATCCCGAGTTGCTGATCCTCGCCCTGCATGCGACGCCGCCGGGCGGGACCGTCAATATCATCAACGGATCGAGCATCGGCCGCATCGGCAAGAAGGCCGACGAGGACGATATGGGCGTGGTCAAGAGCGGCAAGACTCTTACCGAGGTCAATTCGACCGGCAAGCGGTTCGAGGTCGAGTCCCAGCTGCTCGATGCTTCGGGCAAACCGATCGGCGCCGTCAGCGCAGTCTTCGCCTACAAGGCGGGCGACGACAAAGCCCAGCTGCAAAGGCAGGGTGAGGCGATTCGCGATGAGCTTCGCCGACAGATTCCATCCAACGCGAAGCTATTCGAGCCGGTGTCCGGGACCTGACGCCGGTCCTTCACTGTCCGCACAATATCCATGAATCGGAGACATTGATGACTTCTCGACGACTCCCTTTGCTCTGTTCCTTGTTGTTGACCGCGGCCGTCGCCTGCGCGCCGACGCTCGCTCAGTCGGCGGCGTCGGAGCCGCTGAAGCTCGTAGGGAAAACCGACCTTGCAGGATATACGGGCGATTTCGATCATTTTGCCGTCGACCTGGCCGGTGGCCGTCTGTTCCTGGCGGCTGAGGATCACGGCACGCTCGAGGTGTTCGACCTCAAGAGCGGCAAGCATCTGAAAACGATCAAGGAGAGCATCGACACGCCGCACAGTATCTTTTTCATGCCCGACAAGAATCGCCTTCTTGTAACCGACAGTGGCGAGAGCATGACCAAGGTGCTCGATGCGACGACCTACAAGGTTGTCGATACGATCAAGCTGGTACCGGGAGCGGATTCGATCGGTTACGATTCGGCGAACAAGCACCTCTATATCGTGACCGGCGGCAAAGACGTGAAAATGAACGAGTGCTACCTGTCCGAGATCGATCCCGAGACGGGCAAGCATATCGGCGACCTCAAATTCGACTCGAATCATACCGAAGCGATGGCCGTCGAACAGAACGGACCGCATCTCTATATCAATGTAACCGACAAGAACTACCTGGCCGTGGTTGATAAGGCGACGCTCAAAGTGGAGGCCACATGGCCCATCAAGGAGGCCGAGCAGAACGCCCCGATCGCGATGGACGAGCAGGCGCACCGCCTGTTCGTCGTCACGCGCAAGCCGGGCAAGCTGGTGGTGCTGAACGCGGACACCGGCGCCTCGATCGCGAGCTTTACGGCGCCCGAGCGGACGGACGAGGTGGTCTTCGACAAGGCGAACAAGCGGGTCTATGTTCTGGGAGGACAGGGCTATATCGGCGTGTTCCAGGAAGACGATCCCGACCATTATCGGGAGCTGGCACGTATTCCGTCGGGCCCTGGGGCCAAGACCGGAATCCTCGTGCCGCAGCTGAACCGTCTTTTCGTTGCCCAATCGCCCGGCGAGGCCAAGACCGGCGCCGCAGTCCTGCAATTCGCAGTGGCTCCGGCGTCCGGCGCGGTGGCGAACTGACGCCGGGCGTGCTCGCATGATGCGGGAGGAGCGGATGGGAATCGGCCTGGCTTCGGATCCCGCCGGCGCAAAGCCTCGGTCCGGCGCCGGCTTCTGGCCCCATGGTTGGTGGCGGATCATGGAGATCCGGATCGGCATCGTGCCGATTCCAGTCTATCTGCTTCTCCTCGCGCTCTTCGCGGGATTCATCGCGACCGGAAGCATCCCATCCGAGATCTCCGTCGCCATCGCGCTTCTGACCGTGGGAGGCTTCACCTGCGCCGAGATCGGCAAACGTGCTCCGTTGCTGAGAAATATCGGTGCCGCCGCGATCTTCGCGACCTTCGTGCCATCCTATCTCGTCTACGCGCATGCGCTGCCGGACATGCTGGTCAAGTCCGTCACCGATTTCACCAAATCGAGCAACTTCCTGTATCTGTTCATCGCCGCCATCATCGTCGGCAGCATCTTAAGCATGGACCGTCGGGTGTTGATCGGCGGGTTCCTTCGGATTTTCGTGCCGCTCGCCTCCGGCTCGGTCGCGGCCGGCCTGGTCGGCACCGCGGTCGGATGGGCCCTGGGCCTGGGCCTTTCCCATACCTTCTTCTTCGTCGTGGTCCCGATCATGGCTGGCGGCGTCGGCGAGGGAGCGATCCCGCTCTCGATCGGCTATTCCGGGATCCTGCACCAGGATCAGGGCGGTTTGTTTGCCCAGGTTCTTCCGCCAGTCATGTTGGGCAGCCTGACGGCGATCCTGCTCTCCGGCACGCTCAACCATGTCGGCAAACGCTTGCCGCATCTGACAGGTGAAGGCCGGTTGCAACCTGACGAACATGACGAGGTCGACCTCGGGTCGGAAAAGGAAACCGCCCATGTCGATGTCGGTCATGTCGGCGCAGCCGGGATCACGGCAATCGCCCTCTATATGGTGGGCGTTCTGGGACAGCGCGTCCTCGGCTTTCCGGGGCCGATCATCATGCTAATCCTGGCCGTGATCGCCAAGCTGGCTCAGGCCGTTTCGCCCCAGGTGCAGTCGGGCGCATTCGTCGTCTACAACTTCTTCCGCACGACAGTGACCTACCCGCTGCTCTTTGCGATCGGGGTGGCGCTCACCCCGTGGGACAAGCTGATCGCGGCCTTCACCTTCGCGAACCTCGTCACGATCGTCGCGACCGTCGTGACATTGATCGCCACGGGCTTCTTCGTCGGACGCTGGATGAAGATGTATCCGATCGAGGCAGCGATCGTGAATGCCTGCCACAGCGGCCAGGGCGGCACCGGCGATGTCGCGATCTTGACCGCGGCGAACCGCATGCAGCTGATGCCCTTTGCCCAGATCGCGACCCGCATCGGCGGCGCGATCACCGTGACGGGAACGCTGATCTTTCTGGCCTGGATAACCAAGTAGGACTGACCGCCTGCCCGTGGTCTTTCGTCGTGAAATTACCTTGATGGCGGGCGTCGTCGGCGTCTCGATGGCGTTGAACGCGCTGCTCTTGGTTCAGTTCGTCGGCTTTCATGCGAAGCGGGATCTGTCCTTCCAACAACGATTCGAAAACCAGCTGGACGCTATCTGGCGAGCGCTTCCGGAAACTGATCAGGCGATCGCCCGCGATATCATCGCAGAACGGCATGACGAACTTTTACGCAAGTGGCGGACTCTGCTGTCGGACAGTGGACAAGCCGCAGTGGCCCTGCGTGCTTCATCATTCGACGAAGGCGCGGCCCGACGCGCTTTCGGGCAGCTCAACCAAGCATTCAGCGAATATCAGACGGCATTCCAATCGGTGAAAGTCGACATCGCGAGCAGCGTTTCGGATGAAGGACGGCGGCATCTGTCGCTATGGCGTCCGGACGCCCGACATCGTCGCTAGACGACGTCCCTGCTATGTCTTCTCGGCTCCGCCATCCAGCAGAGCCCGCGCGATTTGCTCCCATTCTTCGCTCAAAGATATATCCGGCCCGGTTCGACCGCCTCGCTGATACCAGTATTCGGCATTTGCGAGATCGCCCTCCTTGCGGTGCAGGTAGGCGTGAACCCAGCAGCCCGCGCCGTCCTCGCGCTGCTGGGCCGAATCATGTGCCTTGTCCCAATTGCCTTTGGCGTCCCACCACAGGCCGAGAAGCGCCGTATCGATCCCGGATGGCGGCTCGTTGGAAGAGAGGGACCGTTTAAAGGCTGCAAAATCCTTCATCGGCCGCGCCTCCCTGGGGATTCAGGCCATAGCCTAGCCTGCTTCCCGGAATGGCGGCAACTGGTCGCTCGGAGCCGTGTGGCTAGCTGGTGACGTGTCCGGATTTTGTAGCTCGTGATGTGTCCGGTTTTAGACCTTCTCCAAAGAGAGGGCGGGAATGGACCGGACACGCGTTCACGATGGGATCAGACGGATGCGGTTTGAGGATTTGCTGGA
>DATGMP010000041.1:0-30900 GCA_035293565.1 Alphaproteobacteria bacterium
ATCCAGCAAATCCTCAAACCGCATCCGTCTGATCCCATCGTGAACGCGTGTCCGGTCCATTCCCGCCCTCTCTTTGGAGAAGGTCTAAAACCGGACACATCACGAGCTACAAAATCCGGACACGTCACCAGCTAGCCACACTTCATTTTCGTCCATGCTGCCACGCTCGCGGATCAGGATCGCACGGCGTGAAGGCCGGCCGGCGCTCAAATTTGGACGTGGCGCGAATTGATCCCCAGCGAGCGCAAGATCTGCGCCGTTTCAGGACCGCGCCGGACGCGAATTCGATGCCTTCATACGTTCGCCGAATCGCTGCCGGCTCGCGCGGCGCGAAATCAAGTGCGCGGCTTCTACCCTTCCGCCGGGTCGGTCTTTCAGGCGGTTGGTCCGGCCGCCTCGATGTTCCGTCCAGCGTCCCCGCTTCTATGCGTCGGAGAAAGGTCAGCGCAGTCGGTCACACAGGTTGATCCGCCTTGGGATCATTTTGTAGGCCATTGCAAAACGGACCTTGCGTCGCGGGGCTGCATGTTATCGTGGTCGCGGAATGCAATCTTTGCTCGAGACGGACTGACTACCCGTATCAACGGAAATAGTGACATAAATCAATACAAGGCAAAGACGACGGTAATAATGAAAGGAGATTAGTATGTTACTGAGAGATAAGGTTATCATTATTACCGGCGTGGGCCCGGGAATGGGTCGAAAGCTCGCGCTCATCGCAGCCGAGGAGGGCGCGAGGGTCGCGATCTGCTCGCGCACGAAGGATTTCATCGACGGCGTCGTCGGTGAAATCAAGAGCGAGGGGGGACAGGCAATCGCGGTCCCAACCGACGTCGGCGATTCGGCCCAGTGCGAGCGTCTCGCTGCGGCGACTTTGGAGGCATTCGGAACGATCGACGGATTGGTCAACAGCGCCTATGCGCATGGTCCGATGACCGCCACGTTCGAGAACAGCGACTTAGGCGAGTGGCAGGCCAATATGAATATTACGTGTTTCGGGGCGCTGCGCATGGTCAAGGCGGTGCTTCCCGCTATGAAAGCGCAACGGTGCGGCGCGGTCGTCAACGTCCTGTCGATGGCCTCGGTCAAGCCGATGCCCGGCGAGGAAGACTATGCGACCGCCAAGGGCGCTTTGAACACAGCGACCCGCCAACTCGCCAACGAACTGGGAAAGTACAATATTCGCGTCAATGGTGCGCGGATGGGCTGGCTCTGGGGAGCTTCGGTTCAAGGATATGTCAAAGCGGACGCGGCGGCCCGCGGCATCCCCGAGCAGCAGATCATCGACTTCATCAGCAACCGCATCGCGCTTCGCGTCATACCGCCCGATGAGGAGTGCGCGAAGTCCGTGCTCTTTTTTGTGTCTGACTACGCCAAAATGGTAACGGGCGCGACGTTGGACATAAACGGCGGTGAATATATGTCGAGTTGATTGGGTGCTAGCAGCGGTCGATCTTCGCGCTTGAGTAATTTGGCTGACAACGCCGAAACGGCAACTTTAGCATTGGACTGAGGACGAAATTGCCAAGAAACCTGTCCATCATCCTGACCTGCGGAAGTCTCTGCTGATCGGAGCTGTCGACGCTGTCTCTACATACGCCGGGCGCATGGGCTGGCCAAACCGCCGGCGCGCGAAGGAGGAAAAGGTGGTTGCATTCCCGATCGTCCGGCATGCTTGGCTCGCGCTGGCGCTGCCGATGATTCTATCTGGGCCGTCAGGGCGCGCAGCCGAACTCAATCCTGCCGCCATCGCCATCAAAACGCCGGACCAGATCCCGTGGATTGGTTCGCCGGAAAGCGGAGCGCAGACCGCGACGCTGGTCGGCGATCCGTCGAAGCCGGGGCTTTATGTGATACTGGTCAAATGGCTACCGCACCATATGAGCCACCCGCATTTCCATCCGAACGACCGGTACATCACGGTAATCTCCGGAACGCGGTGGGTCGGCACAGGAACCAAGTTCGATCCCGACAGCACCGTGCCCGTACCTGCGGGCAGCTTTGTTACCCATTTCGGCAAGCAGATTCACTATGACGGGGCGAAAGACGATGCGGTCGTGCTCGAAATCGTCGGGATGGGCCCAGCTACGGCGATCCCGGCGGAAGCGAAATAGTCGACTGTCGGTCCGTTGTCAGCAGACGCTTCCGGACCTCTCGCCGCGTCGCCACACGATACGATCGCTTCGTCCATCGACGGATCATCTGGCCTAGGAAGAAAGGTGACGTGCCGGCAATTCAATATTCTGCACGATCAACAATATTGAGCGATTCTTCTGAGCGATCGAAGAATAGGCCTAAGAGGGTAGGTGAGACAGGCTGGAGAGGTTAGTGCCGGTTAGCAAGCTCGTGATCGCCTGGAAGCTCGGCGCGGCGCTGGCCGCTGGCCTTTTCGCGACCAGCTTGTCTGCAATGGCCGAGACAGCACCGGACCTCCCGCGCTGGACGCCGCTCGCCCGCACCGCGGCATCGGTGCCGCTCGGCACCGTGGTGCTGGGGACGGCTGTATCGCTGGCGCGCGCACCCAGGGAAAACACGGTGGCGCTGGATCGGGTGGGCTACGTCGAAGAAGAATATCTCGTCTCGGGGAGGGCGCGCATGGATGCGACAGGCGGGAACCCCGCCCGGCGCCAGCCTTACACCACCCGCGTCTTGGTTCGCCGCCCGTCCGACCCGGGCCGATTCAGCGGCACCGTCCATCTTGAGCCGTTCGACGGCGGCGAGGAGGCGACCATCTGGCGGTGGGCCTGGCCGACGATGGTGGCGAATGGCGACGTGTGGGTGGGTTTCACTGCATCGAAGGCGAGCGTGAGCGGGCTGCTGAAGCCGTTCGACCTTGCTCGCTATGCGACACTCGACATTCCGGACGACCGCGCGCGCATGAACATTATGGCCGATGTCGCGGCGCTTCTCCGCAACGATGAAGGGCCCCTCGGCAAGCTCGGCTTCCTCAAGCAAGCGAGCACGCTGCAGGGGCTGGTCAAGATCTACGTCTCGGGCTGGGGCGAGACCGGCTGCATGGCGTCGTCGTTCGTCAAGGACGGCGGTCACGAGCGCGCCCGGACTGACAGCGGGCAGGCACTCATCAACGGTTATCTGATCGGCGCCTGCCCAGGGGAGGCGCCGATCACGGCGCCTCCGGATGCGGCGGTGGTCGAAATCCTGACCGAAACGGCCTTTCAAGGCTCGCCCCAAGCCGTCGAGGCGATCGTGAAGGCACGTGCGCCTGACGGCGATCTGCCCGGCAAGAACCGCTTCCGCTGGTACGAGATCGCGGGCGCCAGCGACGCGATCGCCGCCGACCAGCCGCAGTTCTCGATCGTCGACTTTCAGCTTGGCCGGCATGCAGCGAACAAGTGCGTGAAGCCAGTCAGCGATCTGCCGGGCGCCAGAGACTTCGTGCGCGGCATTCTCTCCTCTCTTGACCGCTGGGTGCGCACCGGAATCTATGCGCCGCCCGGCAAACAGTTCGCGCTCGAACCCGGCTACGGGATCAAGCGGGATGCGTATGGAAACGCGACGGGCGGCGTCCGCCCCTACTGGATCGAGGAGCCTCGCACAACATTCGCGGCCAAGACCGACGGAGTTGCGCCGCTCTGCTCACGACTCGCCCACGAAGAGCCTCTTGCGAGCGATACGACGGCAAAGCTCTACAAGGATGACGACGATTATGTCGAGAAAGTCGCCGAACACCTCGACGCGTTGGTGACGGATGGCTTCCTGCTGTTCGCCGACGCAAAGACAGAGCTCGGCCAAGCAAAGAAGGTGATCTTGCCGCGCCGCGGCGCGTCCTGAGGACGTGGGCGCCGAGGGAGGGGACATGGACAGAAGGAGCAAGCCAGACGGAACTTTCGCGGGCTCAAGCAATCATGTGGGCTTCGGCCGCCGCCAGATGCTCGGCGCGGCGACCGCGGCCTTGGGCGGTGCAGCCCTGGCCGCTCCGATCGCGGCCGCGGCGCCCGAGACGCACGTGCGGAAATGGGACCACGACTTCGACGTGATCGTCATCGGATTCGGCGTGTCGGGCGGCGCCGCGGCTTACGAGGCACTGAAGGCCGGCGCTCGGACGCTGGTGCTCGACCGGGGTAGCGCGGCGCACAGTGAATCGCACGGCGTGAACGTATACATGGGCGGCGGGACGCCACTCCAGAAAGCGTACAAGGTCGAGGACACGCCCGAGAACATGCTGAAATACCTGCTGGCCTCGCAGGGACCTCAGCCGGAGAAAGAAAAGATTTCGATCTTCGTCGATCGGAGCCTCGGCCATTTCCAATGGCTGCTCGATATCGGCATGCGCTTCTCCGAGGATCCCCAGGACAAGTGCCTCAGCTATTCCGGCAACGAGAATGCCTGGCCATGCAACGGGTGGGCCGTCCCCGCAATGCGCGGGCATCGGCCGCCGGGCCGCGGCGGCACGGGCGCTTGGATTCAGAAGACGCTACTCGAAGCGACGCGGCAGGGGGCCACGCAACTGCTCGCTGCTGATGCGGAGCGGCTCGTGCAAGGCTCCGACGGCGCGATTCAGGGAGTGCTCGCCTCCGTCGACGGCAAGACTCAGTCGTTCCGCGCCCGGCGCGGCGTGATCCTGGCGACCGGCGGGTTCGCCAACAATCGCGATATGGTCGCCCGCTACGCCCCCGAATATCTCGCCTGCGCGCCGCTCGACGTCGGCTCGAATGACGGTTGGGGCATCCGCGCTGGCCAAGCCGTGCGCGCGGGGATCTCGCGCATTTCCGGGGTAAACTGCTTCGCCGCGTTCCAGCCGCCGGTCGAGCGGATCCAAGGCATACTCGTGAACCGGTTGGGTCAGCGCTTCTTGCCCGAGGACTCCTATTACGGCGTAATCGCCGAGGCGATCGTGATGCGGCAGGGAGGCGTCGCCCATCTCGTGGTCGACGCCGAGGCTTTCGGCGACCCCTCAAAACGACCTCACGTCGCGGGGATGCCGGAACGCGACGAGATCGCCGCGCGCGCCGACACGGTGGCCGAGCTAGAGCAGAAGCTCGGCATTCCGGCGCCCGACCTACAACAGACGATCGAGACCTACAACCGCTACGCCGCGAACGGGCACGACCCGCTCTTCTTCAAGAACGCCGTCTATCTCCGGCCGCTCACCAAGCCACCCTTCACGGCAATCAAGGGGTCGGTCGGCGATGCCTACTTCACCTATTTCACCGTCGGCGGACTGCAGACGACGCCCGACACCGAAGTCCTCGACATTGATGGGGCGCCGATCCCGGGGCTCTACGCAGTGGGCCGAACGGCGACCGGCGTGCTCGGGCCGCATTTCTATCACAGCGGCATCTCGCTCGGAGAAGGGACGATATTCGGACGCATAGCCGGGGAGCACGCCGCGTCTCGCCGGGCGTGATTACGCCAGCGCAGGCTCGGCCATCGTTCGGTGCTGCGGGATATGGTCCCGGAGCAGAGCCAGCGCCACCAGCACGCCGGTCATCGCGATCCCAAGCATTGCGAGATACGCCGGCAGGCCTCGTGCGGTGATCACCGCGGCTCCTACGAGTGCGGCGGCAAGCGCGCCGAGGCGGCCGACGGCGAGCGCGGACGCTGTGCCCGTGGCCCGCACTGCTGTGGGATAGACATGTGCGCATACCGCGTAGAGGGTCGACTGCACGGCGTTGACGAACAGCCCGTGGACGCCCAGGCCCAAGACCAGCAGGCGGGGATCCATGGACCCCGCGTTGGTGAGCGCGAAGGCGCTTACGGCACCTCCCGCGCAGCATAGGACCAGCGACCAACGCGAGCCGAAACGCGCGATTGCCTGCGCGCACAGCAACGCGCCGACGACGCCCCCGAGATTGTAGGCCGTTAGGCCGCTGCCGGCCGTGGCGAGGCTGAGCCCCTGCGCAGAGAGCGCCGTGGGCAGCCAGCTGAAGGCGCTGTAGACCGCGAAGAGGCACAGGAAGAACGCTGCCCAGAGGGTCAGCGTGTCCCGGGTTCGCGCCTCGCCGAACAGCATGCTCACGGCGCGGTCGCGCTCGCGATACTGCTCGCCGTAGTCGGTAAAGGCCGCATCGTCTGGCGCCGGAACGGCCATGCGGCGGAAGAGAAGGGCGAGCTCCGGCCATCGGCGCGGTCGTCGGGCGAGGAAGCGCACCGATTCGGGCAGCGCGAAACTCAATAGCAGAGCGACCGCAAGCGGCAGCGTGCCGCCGATAAGGAACAGCGCTCGCCAGCCGAGACTGGGCAGGACGTAGGCTGCGAAAAGGCCCGCGAGCATCCCGCCCGCCGGCAAGCAGACGATCGTCGCGGTCACGGCCGTCGTCCGTCGGCGTGCAGGCGTGTATTCGGCCACGAGCGTCGTGGCGCTCGGCAGCGCGCCGCCGATGCCGAGGCCGGCGCAGAAGCGGAGCAGAGCGACCGCAGTGGGGCCCTGCGCGAGTCCGATCGCCGCCGTCGCTACCGCAAACAGGATGACGCTGCCGATGATAACGCGGCGCCGACCCACCCGGTCCGCTGCATAGCCGGCAACGGCGCTGCCGACGCTCATCGCGATCAGCCCCGCGGCGACCACGAAGGTAAAGGCCTCGCGCGCCAGGCCCCAATCCTTCATCAGGACCGGAATGGCATAGCCGATCAGCTGGCCGTCAATCCCGTCCAGCACGACCGCGAGGGCGGCGAGCACAACGACGCGCTTCTGCAGCCCCGACCAGGGGCTGCGGTCGATTGCCTCTCCGACATCCAACGTCACGCTCGTCGGGCGCGGAGACAGCTCCGTCGGCATGTGCGCTCCTTCTCCGGTCAGCGCCAGCCGCGCAGCATCTGTCGGAAGGCGGTCGGTTGCTGGCCGGTCAATCGCGCGAAGGACACGGCAAAGTTACTCGGATGCGAGAAACCGAGCTTACGGGCGATTTCCGCAATGGATAGATCCGTCTCGACCAGCATCGACCTCGCTTTGGCTAGGCGGCATTGCTCGACATAGCGGTGCAGCGTCTGGCCCGTCGACTGCCTGAAGAGGCGCCGCAGATGATCGCCGCTCAGGCCGCATACCTCCCCCAGCTCCACAGTCGTGATCCGTCGGTCGCTATAGGTCTCGACATAGTCGACAATCCGCTTCTGGAGCCACGCTGGCAGCTTGCCGCCGCCGGCCGACGGCTTCTGCTCGAAGGGCCTGAAATGGCGGGCGAGCCCGACCATCAACGAATGCCCGAGCGATTCGACGAAGATGTCACTGGCGAATCCCGGCGCGATGGCTTCCTTAACCAGATGCGTCATGGTTTCGAAGATGAATGGATCGCGGATGTCGCGGCAGCGGATCAGGTCTTCCTCACGCCAGGTCTCGCCAAGACCGGTCACTTCTCTGAAGCGGGTCGGCTCGAAGTGGCAATGCACGACGCGCGTGCGCGTCCTGCCGTTCTCGGTGCCGAGCGTCCGCGCGTAGCAGGGAATTTCGGCCGGGACCAGGCAGAACGGGCCCATTTCCTCCATGCTTCCGTTCCCGTAGCGACTTTCAGCGCGTACGCGTGAGGAGCGGATGAGAAACTGGGTCAGGACGTGATCAGGACGACAGATCCGCACTTCGAGCGGGCTTGTCCAGTAGAGGTCCCGCACCTCGATCATCACATCGTGCGAGCCAACCTTACGGCGCAGTACGGCCGTGACTTCGTTCATGCTGCCGCTTCCCCACGGGCAACATGCTTCGGGCCAGCATCGCCCGGATGCTGCCCGTTGCTATGTCATGGACGAGGTTACTAGCCGTCGGGAGGTAATGGCAAGTATTCGCCGGAAATCGCTTTGGTAGCCGGATTTCAATATCCTGCCCGAACTACAATCTTGCTGGGGACAGGGGCGATCCCAGAGATTCCATTCGGGGCAGAAGGCACGTTGACGTGATCGACCGTCAAGCCGCCGGATGTGCGACGCCCGGGAGGGCGGATAGAAAGTGAACGGCGCTATTCATATCGTACCGATGCTGACGATGGCAGCGCTGATTCTTGCCGCCGCCCCGTCCGGCGCGGTTGGGGCTGAGGCGGCCGCAATGCCGCTCGTCTCGGGGCCGGTCACCGGCGGCGCAAGGGGGCAGCCGAAGACTGCGGCGGCGATGGATATCGCGCAGCAGGGCTATGTCGAGCAGGAATTTTTTGTCGAAGGTATGGCCCGCTCCTTCGCGCCCAAGGGCGGCGCAGCGCTCTCGTCGGACGGGCTTTGGGAGGTCACTCCGGGAGAACGGCATCATTACAAAACCCGGATGCTGGTCCGCAGGCCAGTTGATCCGGCTCGGTTCAACGGCACCGTCGTCGTCGAATGGCTCCAGTCCCATCCGGGAGCGGCGTTCGACAAGGACGTTTACTGGATCTGGACGCGGGCCGAGATTCTTCGGGACGGCTTTGCCTGGGTTGGGGTGTCGGCCGACCGCAACGCAGTCGGCGGCCATCCGCCCGATAGTCAGGATCCGTATCCCGATCTCGTCCGTTGGGACCCCCAGCGCTACGGTACGCTCGATATCCCCGACGAGGATATCGGCTACGACATTTTCACCGAGGTCGCGCGGCTGGTCGGTCCGGCGCGCATCGTGCACGGCGTCGACCCGCTCGCGGGTCTGAAGGTGACGCACATCATCTCGGGTTCAGCGTCCGCCGCGACCGGACGCGTCATCACCTATATCAATGCGCTGCAGCCAATCGAGAATGCGTTCGACGGATTCGTTCTCCATGCGCGCATGGATTCGACCAGCCGTCCGCTCGTTGCGGGCGTGGCGCAGCCTGCGGTTGTCCGCATCCGCAGCGACCTCAAGGTTCCGGTGATCGTGACGAACAACGAGGTCGAAGCGCTCCGCGGATATGCGGCGCGCCAGCCGGAGGGACGGCTTTACCGCCTGTGGGAGACCGCGGCCGCGCCTCACATAAACGTCTATTGGAACGACTATTTCGAAAAAGTGATGCAGCGTGACTTCACCGCCAGGTCGCCGCTTTGCCAAGCCGGCAACGACCTGCCGAATCAGGCGGTCGAGAATGCGGCCCTGTGGTGGTTGAACCGCTGGGTCCGCGGCATGGGCGAGCCGCCGAGCTTCGCGCCAATCTCGATCTCAGGCCCGCCGGACGCGATCGAACGCGACTCTGCGGGCGTCGCCAAGGGCGGCATCCGGCTTCCGCAGATCGTCGTTCCCGCCGCTCGCTATTCGACCAAATGTCCGGGCGTCGTCCCGATGACGGCGGCGGAATTCAGCAATCTCTACCCCACCAGAAATGACTATCTGGCGAAGTTCCGCGAGGCAGTCGCTCAGGGGGTGAAGGCGGGCTTTCTGCTGAAGCCCGATGCCGAGGATATGCTGCAGGCTGTGGGGGCTGGTCCGCTGCAGCCGGGGAGAATCTGAAGCGCGAGGGAGATCGCGAGATGTCAACCAATCGTGTGTTCCGCAGCGCCAGGATGGTGGTCCTCCTGAGCTCGGCGGCAATCGTTCTCTCATTCGGCATGCCGGGCCCGACGCGCAGCTCGGAGCCGGCTGCTAATCCAGCCCAGACGAAGGGCTTCGTTGTCACTTATTTCTGGTATGCGACCTACGAAGGCGACAATGATTGCCCCGACGGACCGGCGATCGGGATGAGGCGGCTCGCCTTTCCCAAGCTTTCGAAACTGCCTGAATCGGAGCGCAAGCGCCTGCTCGATCCGGCCAACGGCGAGGACCTGCAGATGACGCTCCAGGCTCTGGCGCTGGGCGGCGTCGCCTATCAGGGCGCCACTGTCGTTACCCAGTACCTCGTCGGCCCGAAGCTGGGCAACGAGAAGAGCCCGGATCCGGCGCGCAACCCTAAAGGCGTTGTCGATCAGTGCCTCTACCCGACAGCATTCGACGACCCTCCGCTCAAGACCGCCCAGGGCCGCGTCGGCTATGGAATGAACCTGGACGGCGTCGACTGGTCGAAAGGACAGTCATCGCAGACCTCGTGTCCGCATGACGAGTTCGTGAGTCCGACGGGAGAGGTGGGCATCGACAACCAGATGCAGCGGGTCCTCGGCTGCATCGACGGGTTCCGCCACAAGGCGTCCTACTCGCCCGCCACCACGGAGGAGTGGGCGCAGGGGAGCCGACGCGATGGCGAGACTACGATCCTCCTGGAAGTCAGAGGAGTGACCGACGAACGCAACAGCAAGGATGTCGAAGTCGCGATCTATGACAGCCTCGAGTCCACCCCCTATGACAGCCAGGCGCACGGCCTCAACAACTACAGCCTGACGGCGACGGACGTGGTTCCGGGGGAGAGGGATGTCGCCCACGGCCGAATCGTCGATGGCGTGCTCACAACGGATCCCACCGATCTCGTTATTCCGCGCCGCGGCCAGCCGGGGTCGTTCCCCTATCGGATCCAGGGTGCCCGATTGCGGCTCGAGTTCCAGCCGGACGGCAGCGTCAAGGGCATTCTTGCCGGATACTTCAGCATCGCCGAGGCCTATAAGGCCGAGGTCGGTTCCAAGGGCCGATTCGCCGCTGCGTCCATGGCGCAGATCGACCTGAACTGCCCGAGCTTCTATGCCGCGCTCAACAAGATGGCGGACGGCTATCGCGACCCCAAGACCGGCCGATGCACCGCGCTCTCCACCGCCTTCCGGGTCGAGGCGGTACCGGCCTTCGTGATCCACCCGCCTGCGGCGCAAGCCAAGGCAGGCGAGGCGGCTCCGGTCACGACCGTGGGACGTTAGTATGCCGGTCGTCCAGAGCATTCGTCGTTATCGCACGGTGTTCGCGCTCGGCGTCATGCTCGCGCTTGCCGCCTGCGGGCAAGGCGAGCCCGAAACGCATGGCAACCCGCTTACCATGCGACGGCTGACCGAGAGCCAGTACCGGCAGGCGATCGCCGACATATTTGGGTCAGACATCAAAGTGACGGGCCAGTTCGAGCCCGACATCCGCAAGGACGGACTGCTGGCGGTCGGAACGTCGGAGATCGTCGTGACGCGGACCGCGTTCGAGCACTATGAGGAGATCGCCCGCAATGTCGCGGCGCAGGTGTTGGACGAGAGCAGGCGGGCAAAGACCGTACCATGCCGCCCGGTCGCAGAAAGCCAGCCCGACGAGGCTTGCGCGTCGCAATTCATCGCAACCGTCGGCCGGCGCCTATTCCGCCGGCCCCTCGGCCGCGAGAAGCTCGATGCCTGGGTGGGCGCTGCCGACAGTGCCGCACGCATGTCGGGGAATTTCTACACTGGGCTGAAATCGGTGCTGACGACGATGCTGTTGGCCCCGGATTTCCTATTCCGGATCGATGTCGCCGAGCCCGATCCGGATGCTCACGGCAGCGTCAGGCTCGATTCCTATTCGAAGGCGGCACGGCTGAGCTTCCTCTTGTGGAACGCGACGCCGGACGATGCGCTTCTGGATGCCGCCCAGCGCGGGGAGCTCGACCATGAGCGCGGCCTCGCGCGTCAGGTCGACCGGATGATGGGCTCACCGCGCGTAGGCGACGGCATCCGCGCTTTCTTCTCCGACTTTCTAGGGTTCGATTCTTTTTCGACGCTTGAAAAGGACCCGCTGATCTATCCGAAGTTCAGCCAAGAATTGGCCGCGGATGCGCGTGAGCAGACACTTCGAGTGATCGTCGACCACTTGGTGAACCGCAACGGAGACTATCGCGACCTGTTCACGACGCGGAAGAGCTTCATGACGAGGGCGCTTGGCGCGGTCTATGCCGTACCGGTGTCATCGCCCCATGGGTGGGAGCCCTACGAGTTCCCGCCGGGCGATCCGCGTGCCGGCCTGCTGGCGGAGGTGAGCTTCACCGCACTTCACGCGCATCCTGGACGCAGCTCGGCAACGATACGAGGCAAGGCGGTGCGCGAGCTCCTGCTCTGCGAGCCGGTGCCGGCGCCACCCAACAACGTCAACTTCGCAATCGTCGTCGACACGAAGAACCCGCTCTACAAAACGGCCCGGGACCGCCTCACGGCGCACCGCACCGACCCGGTCTGCGCCGGTTGCCACCGGATCATTGATCCGATTGGACTCGCGCTCGAGAATTTCGACGGCGTGGGGCAATATCGGACGACCGAGAACGGCACGCCGATCGATGCGAGCGGTGAACTCGACGGGTTCAAATTTAGCGACGCGGCAGGCCTCGGACAGGCGCTACATGACGACCCGGCGACGGTGTCCTGCTTGGCCGAAAGTCTCTATCGCTATGCCGTAGGACGCAAGTTTCAGCCCGGCGATAACGAATGGCGCTCCTGGCTGAAGGCGCAGTTCGCGGCGGATGGATATCGCGTGACCGACCTGCTCCGACTGATCGCGATGAGCAAGGCGTTCTACAAGGTTTCGGAGCCGGGCGGCTCGCCGCCCGCGCCGCGCGAAGCGGCCGCGGGCTGATCCGCTGCGGGGAGAGGAGGACCAATCATGAGCGCGCGCATCAAACGGCGAAGCCTGCTCCGCGGCATTCTAGCCGGTATGGCGGTTAGCGTGCCCCTGCCGCTCCTTGACTGCTTTCTTAACGGGAACGGGACGGCGCTCGCCGATACGGGCGCTCCGCTGCCGATCCGCTTCGGAACCTGGTTCTGGGGACTCGGCGTGACACCCGGGCGCTGGCTGCCGACGAAAAGCGGCCTCGACTTCGACATCCTTCCAGAGCTCAAGCCGATCGAGCAATTCAAGCAGTACATCAATGTCCTGAGCGGGTTCGATGTGCGGCTCGACGGCCACGTCAACGTCGCCCACAAAACAGGGCTGATGGGCTGCCGGACCGGTGCCGTTCCGGTAAAGGACGGAGACTATCCGGCTACGTCGATCGATGTACTGATCAGCAACGCCGTTGGCACCGAGACACGTTTTCGCTCCCTGGAGCTGGCTGCTACAGGAAATCCGGAGGACACCTACAGCTTTCGCAATGCGACCAGCATCAACCCGGCCGAGGGATCGCCGGTCGCGTTCTACGCGCGCGTCTTCGGACCCGGTTTTCGCGATCCGAACGCCGCCGATTTCAAGCCCGATCCCGCAGTCATGCTGCGCAAGAGCGTTCTGTCGCCGATCAAGGAGGAGCGTGATCAGCTGATGCGGGAGGTGGGCAGTCAGGACCGTGCGCGCCTCGACGAATATTTCTCGTCACTGCGCCAGCTCGAGCACCAGCTGCAGCTGCAGCTCGAAAAGCCGCCGCCGCTAGCCGCATGCGTGGTTCCACCGAAACCGTTTGCAGCCGCGACCGGATACGAGGTCGAGACCGTGCAGACCAACCACAAGCTGCTGGCGCGCATCCTCGCGATGGCAATCGCCTGCGACCAGACGCGCGTCTTCAACATGGTCTATTCCAACGCGCTCTCCAGCATCCACAAGACCGGCGGGTCGACCAGCCACCACGCCTATACGCACGAAGAGCCCAACGACCCGAAGCTCGGCTATCAGCCGGTCTCGGCGTGGTTCACCGAGCGGAGCATGGAGGCCTGGGGCGACTTCGTGGGCGCGCTCGCCAGCCTCCGCGAGGGCGACGGCACGCTTCTGGACAATTGCGTGATCTACTCCCACACTGATACGAACTACGCGAAGACCCACTCGATAACCGCGATACCGGCTATGACGGCGGGCAGGGCGGGCGGCCGGCTCAAAACCGGCATCCATATCGTCGGCAACGGCGATCCGATCAGTCGCGTCGGCCTTACCTTGCAGCAGGCAATGGGCCTCTCGGTCGAGAAATGGGGCACACTGTCGATGGAGACCGCCAAGCCGATCAGCCAGATCCTGGCCTGAGCGATCGCGTCGTGCGCGAGCGATCGAGAGCCGAGCGGACCAGAGTGACCGATTCTCCGGTGTCCGTCCCAACACCGGCTGCGGTGAGATTGGCGGCCATTCGGTCCGTATCGACCGTGAGTCCCGCGAGAACCGGCAGCATGGCCGCAAGGGCGCCGTGTACGACTTCGAACAGTTCGGCCAAGACCGGTCCTTCGGCTTGCCAGCCACCGATCGCTCTCTCATGCTCCTGGGGGAGGGCGGCGATTATCGTGGCTGCGAGGCCCGGCGCGCGCAACGACGCGGAGAGGGCGACCTGGCAGCCGGTAGGGTTGTTCTTGTTCGGTATCGCCGAGGAGTTGCCGCGGCCTGGTATTCGCGGCTCGAAAGCTTCTGCCACCTCCGCCTGAGCCATGAGAGCTATGTCCTTGGCGATTTTGCCCAAGGCACCACAGGTGATCGCCAGGGCCGCGGCAAGGCCGGCGATGCGTTCACGCCGCGCGTGCCAGGGGAGGATGGGGCAGGCGAGGCCCAGCGTTCTGGCCACTCGTTCGGCAACGGCCATCCCCTTACCGCCGAGACCTGTCAGCGCGCCAACGCCACCCCCCAGCTGCACGACAAGGGCATCCGCCCGCTCACGGGACAACCGATCCAGCGCTCCCTCAAGGCCAAGAAGCCAGCCCACCGCCTTCAGGCCGAATGTAATCGGCATTGCCGGCTGCAGCAGCGTGCGCCCGAGCATCGGCGTCGCCGCATGCTGCTCGGCCAGCCGCTCGACCGCCAACGCCGCCTCTGTCATGTCGCGCTCGATGAGGTCAAGGCCGGCCTTGACCTGGAGCATCAGCGCCGTGTCGGCGAGATCCTGACTGGTGGCGCCGAGATGAAGCGCCTTGGCCGCGGCCGTGTTCTCACCGAGCCGCGCGCGCAGGCGCTTGAGCAACGCGATCGCCAGCGTGCCCGCGCGGGCAGCTTCTGCGGCGAGACCGTCGATGTCAGCTGGGACCTCAGCACAGACCCCGGTGATGAGCGATGCTACGCACTCAGGAATCAGCTCCTCGGCCGCTTCCGCTTGCGCAAGCGCCGCCTCGAAGGCAAGTGCCGCGCGCATCAGGGATTCGTCTCCGAATACCGCCAACATCTCGGGGCTCGATGCCATGCGGTCGCGGATCAACGACGCCATGAGCCCTCCGTCCACTGGATCAAAAGACGAAGAACACAGTCTCCCCTTCGCCCTGCAAGATGATGTCGAACTGCCATCCGTCTCCTGTGGGTTTGGCCAGCAGTGTCTCGCGCCTGTCGACCGGCACCAGCGCCAAAACTGGATCGTCCTCGTTCTCCGGCGCGCCCGTAAAGTAAATTCGCGTCGTGAGACGCTTGAGAAGCCCGCGAGCGAAAATCCCTACGGCGATGTGCGGGGCCTGCAAGGTGTTGCCCGGCCCAGGCACGGGGCCGGGCCGGATTGTCCGGAAGGAGAACGTGCCGTCCTCTGCCGTAGCCGCGCGCCCGAATCCGATGAAGCCGGCGTCGAGCGGCAGCGCTGTCCGCGGATCGCCGGTGCCGGCATAGCGGCCATGGGCGTTGGCCTGCCAGACCTCGATCAGCGCGTCGCCGACCGGGGCGCCGGCGCCGTCGAGGACGCGGCCAAAAATCTCGAGCGGGTCGCCAGGCGTCGGAGGCCGAGTCCCGCCGCGGTTGAGCGCATGATGGCCTTCGCGAACGAGATCCGGGCGGGCACCCAAATCCGACTGTCCCACCAGGTCGGCGCCGCCGCACCAGGGCAGAGAGAAATGAAAAAATGGGCCGATCGTCTGCGCTGGCGTCTGGCCGAACAGCTCCGCGCTCTGGTTGTCCGGCATGCTTCATGCCTCCATCGGCGTGGCGTCGCGGCCCCTGAGCACGATATCGAACCGGTAGCCGAGCGCGAAGCTCGTCTCGGCGATCGTCATGTCCAGACGAGCGACCATTCGCTGACGGTAAGGCATCGGCACCGCGTTCGCGATCGGATCGAGCTCGATCAGAGGATCGTCCGGAAAGTACATCTGGGTGACGAGCCGCGTCGCGAAGGCCGGGCCCATGACCGACAGATGAATATGCGCGGGCCGCCAAGCGTTGGGATGGTTTCCCCACGGATAGGCGCCCGGGCGGATGGTGATGAACCGGTAGCTGCCATCCTGGCCGGTCACCACGCGGCCGGCGCCGGTGAAGTTGGGGTCGAGCGGCGCATCCCAGTCGTCCTTGCGGTGAGCATAGCGGCCGGCCGCATTGGCCTGCCAGATCTCGATCATCGTGCCCGGTACCGGCCGCCGGTCCTTGTCAAGCACATTGCCGGCGACGATGATGCGCTGGCCGACGGGGGTCCCTTTGTGCTGGCGCGTCAGGTCTGCGAGTGCGGCGCCCATCAGCGCGTCCCAGCTGCCGCATGGGCCGGTCGTCTCGGTGAGCGTCTGCGTCATGGGGATGGGCGGCAGCGCAGGTGCCCGCAGCACGGTCGATGCGTATTGGACAAACAAGGACGGGGGCTGCGCAGCAAGGTCTTCACGGGCATAGGGCACGACAGCGGGCATGGTCATGGTCGCGCTTCCCTTTATCCGAAAGTACCAGCATCGAAGGACGCCTCGGTCCTGGCTCTGACGTCAGCCGCGGAGACGTTGGGCGCCAGCTCGAGAAGTGTCATGCCGCCCTTGCGGCGATCCAGCGCGAAGACGCAGAGCTCTGTGATCAGTAGGTCGACGCAGTGCGCGCCGGTGAGCGGCAACTGGCACCGCTGCACGACTTTCGGTCGGCCTTGCTTGGTCAAATGACCCATCACCACGATCACGCGCCTGGCGCCCGTGACGAGGTCCATGGCGCCGCCCATGCCCCGCATCATCGCGCCGGGGACGGACCAATTGGCAAGGTCGCCGTCTTCCGAGACTTCCATGGCCCCGAGCACAGTGAGATCGATATGCCCGCCACGGATCATCGCGAAACTATCGGCCGAGGAAAAGAAGCTCGATGTCGGCAGCTCCGTGATCGTCTGCTTGCCGGCGTTGATCAGGTCCGGGTCCTCTTCGCCCGCGAAGGGGAACGGCCCCATGCCCAGCATGCCATTCTCGCTCTGCAGCGTGACGTTGAGCCCTGGGGGGATGTAGTTGGCGACGAGGGTCGGGATACCCACGCCGAGATTGACGTAATCGCCGTCGCTGAGCTCCCTGGCTGCGCGTGCTGCCATCTCCTCGCGCGTCCAGGCCATCTCAGCGCTCGTCGACCGCGGCCGGACGGGCGCGCGTCGTCACGTGTTCGATACGCTTCTCATAATATTCTCCCCGGACGATCCGGTCGACATAGATGCCCGGCGTGTGGATGCAGTCGGCGTGGAGCGCTCCCGGGGCTACCAGATGTTCGACCTCCGCGACCGTCACATTTCCTGCCGTCGCCATCAGTGGATTGAAGTTTCGCGCGGTCTTTCGATAGATGAGATTGCCCTCGGGATCACCTTTCCAGGCCTTCACAATCGCCAGGTCGGCTTTGAGGCTCCGCTCCATGATGCATTCGACGCCGTCGAACGCGCGACATTCCTTGCTCGTCGCCACGACCGTGCCATAACCGGTGGGCGTGAAGAAGGCCGGGATGCCTGCACCGCCTGCTCTGATCCGCTCGGCGAGCGTACCTTGCGGGTTAAGCTCCACCTCAATGGAGCCTGATAGGAAGAGCTGCTCGAGCAACCGGTTGTCGCCGATGTAGGACGAGATCATCTTGCGGATCTGCCCGTTGGCGAGCAGCAGCCACAGCCCGAAGCCGTCGGCGCCGCAGTTGTTCGAGATGACGGTCAGGTTCTTGATGCCCGATTCCCGGATGGCTCGGATCAGATTCTCCGGATTTCCCGCGAGGCCGAATCCGCCCGACATAATGCTTATGCCGTCGGAGAGAAGATCGCGAAGGGCGTCCTTAGACCCCGGATAGATCTTGTTCCTCATTTCCCGCTGCGACGGTAGCTTGCGGCATCACTAATGAAACCGTCGGCCATGGCACGCTCTCGTCGCCGCCGCGGACCGACGAGGCCGCTTCGCTCGGGTATGCGTGTCGATTGAAAAACCCTGAACTCCAGCGAACCGGGAGTCAATTCAATTTTCGACCACTTTGTGCGATTATCGAACAGTTTTGTTCGGTCACGCCAGCATTGACGAGAGCTGCCTTGCAGCGGCGATCAGGGCGGGGGCGATGCGTTCCCTGAGTGTCTTCAGGCGTATGTGTGCGACGTTGACGCCGACATTCATCGCGGCGACCACCTGGCCGGAATGGTCGAAGATCGGGGCGGCGACGGACCTCAGGCCGAGCTCGAGTTCCTGATCGACGATGGCGTAGCCCGCCTGCCGCACGTCGGCCAGGATCTCACGCAGGCGGCTGCGTGAGACGACCGTGTGCTCAGTGCGCTTTTCCAGCGTGGTCCGGTCGAAAAACGCTTCGAGCTCGGCTTCCGGCAAATGTGCCAGTAGTACCCGCCCCATCGACGTGCAGTAGGCCGGAAGCTGGCTACCCACTTTGAGAGCGATGGACATGATACGGCGCGTCTCGCAGCGGGCGATGTAAATCACCTCGCCGCTCGAATCGAGAATTCCCACCGAACAGGATTCCAGAAGCTGATCACGCAGCTTCTCCAGTATCGGCTGTGCGACCTCTGCCAGTGACGTGGAGGCGATGTAGGCCGACGACAGCGTGTGCAGTTTGGGGCGCGGCTTGAATACGCCAGCTGTCGCGTTCACGTAGCCGAGCTTTTCAAGCGTATACAGACAGCGCCTGACCGTGGCGCGGCTGAGCCCGGTCGAGGCGCTCCCCTGGGAGATCGTCATTCCGTCGGGCAATTTCGAGAAAGCGCTGAGTACGAGCAGCCCGCGGGCAAGCGACATCATGAAATCCCGATCGCCGCCCAGGATGTCGAGCTCGGCAGCCGGTGATGCCTTCGCGCTCTCCGGAATTCCCGAGCCGTGTTTTTTCGCTTGCCGCACTCCTCTCGCCTCCATCAATCAGGCCATTTCAATCTAAGCCGCACAGCTAATCGTGCGGCTCTAACGCGATCGCGCAGATATGACAACCCGATTATCCGTTAATCGCACAAATTGTCCGAAAATCGTATTGACTTGCTTCAATTGGAGGCGAAAAGTGTAGAAAGGCCGAGGCCCGGCGAGCGAAGTGGAGCCGGAATTTGCGCTGGGAAGCTGGCCTTGTAATGGGGGAGGGCCGGAATGAAAAAAAGCGCGGCGTGGGTGGCAGGCGTGGCAGGGGGGATGCTCGCATCGGGATTGGCGGCGCCGGTTGCGGCACAGCCGGCCGATCAGCCGGGCGCCAATACGATGGAAGAAATCGTCGTTACCGCCCGTCGGCGCGAGGAAAGGCTGCAGTCGGTCCCAGTTGCGGTCACCGCCTTCAGTCAGGCCGACATCACCCTCAACGAAATTCAGACTGCCGAGGATCTGCAACGCCTGGTTCCGTCAATGTATGTCGGTACTCCGGCCGGACTGCGCTCCTCGACCGTGTTCAATATCCGTGGCCAGGGCGCCGGGTTCGGCAATTCGCCGGGCGTTGTTGCCTATCTCGCTGAAGTTCCGGTCAGCCAAGCCGCGGGAAGCGGAACTGGCCCCGGCTTCTATTATGATATGGATAGCGTGCAGGTGCTCAAAGGGCCGCAAGGGACCCTTTTCGGCAGGAATACAACGGGCGGCGCAGTGTTGTTCCAGCCGAAGCGCCCGACGAATGATTTCGAGGGTTTCTTCCAGGAGACCTTGGGCTCGTACGATTGGGTCGAAGAGAGCGGCGCAATCAACGTTCCGGTGGTCACGGACAAGCTGATGGTGCGCTTCGCCGCCGACATAAAGAACCGGGACGGATATACAATCGACTATGGCCCTCACTATAATGGCAGGGATTACGACAATGTCGATTACTGGGCTTTTCGCCTGTCAATCCTCGCGCGTCCGACGGATAATTTCGAAAATTACCTTCTGATCGACAGCCTCTATTCACGCGACAACGGAACCGGTACGTCGGTGTCCGACGTGAACCCGAAGTTCCCCCTTGCCACGCCGGTTTTCAACCTGGGTTTCTTCTACCCGACGATCGGTTCGGTGTTCGCCGCGCAGCAGGCGCAAGGCGCGCGAGGCACCGCGCTCTATGGCGACCAATATAACAAGATTGTGAACTACGGGATTTCCGATATCGCGACTTGGGACATATTGGATGATCTTACCTTCAAGAACATTTTCAGTTACCATTCCTACAAAGCGACAAATCGTTGGGATGTTTCCGGAATCGTTCTGCCGCTTATTCAGAATATTACTCCGAATACTTGGGCGTCGGATCTTGGGGTGTACACGGAAGAACCTCAAATTCAAGGCAGGTCTTTGGGCGATCGTCTGAATTGGACGATTGGGCTTTATTATGAATACGACCAGCCGCTGGGACTATGGCAGCAACAAACAATCGAATTTTTGGGGCTCCTGCCATCAAACCCGCTCATCAACCCGGGCGATTCGACGACCAAATACCAGGCTGCCTATGCGCAGGCGACCTACGACATGTCGGACATAAGTCCCGTCCTGGAGGGGTTCAGCGTTACAGCGGGCTACCGCTATTCCTGGATCTGGACGTCGAGCTGGGCGGCCCAGTACTATCCAAATCATAAATGCGCGCAGCGGTCGGGCTTCACGGTCCCAAACTGCACGATCGCCCATTCCGCACCGTTCTCGCACGGGACCTACACCTTCGGCGGCGACTACCAGATTACGCCCCACACGCTCGTCTATGTGACGGCGAGGTCGGGCTTCAAGCAGGGCGGTTTCAACGCCACGGCCCCGGCGGGCGAGGCCTTGTTCCAGCCAGAAACCGTCGATGACGTCGAGATCGGATTGAAGAGCGATTGGGAACTTTGGGGAATTAAGTCGCGCACGAACGTTGCCGCGTTCCATTCGTCCTACAACAACATTCAGAGAAGCATTGCGGCCTATAATCCGAATGGAACCGTGGCGACATTGACCGAGAACGCAGCGCAAGCAACGATCGAGGGCCTGGAGTTCGAGGGCACCTTCATTCCGAGCAAGGAGGTCGAGTTGCAGGTTGCCTATTCCTGGAACAACTCGGTGTATGACAAGTACTTTTCACCGGTCCAGGGTGACCTGACAGGAAATCCGTTCCCCGATGATCCTCAAACGAAATTGGCGCTCACCGCCACCTACCATTTTCCGATTGACCCTGACTGGGGAGACCTGAGCGCATCGGTCACCTGGAGCTATCAGAGCCACGTCGTTTGGGCGCTCGACTCCGCTCCGTTGGCGACGATCGGCTCCTACAGCCTCTACAATTTCAAGGTCGATTGGCGGAACATCATGGGCCGTCCCTTCGATATCGGCTTCTTCATGACGAACGCCACCAACACGCTTTACCGGATCGGCGGCGATGACACCTGGTTCAGCACCGGGACGGAAGCGGCCACCTATGGCGAGCCGCGGATGTGGGGGTTTGAGCTCCGCTATCGCTTCGGGCCTGGCACGGAGAACGAGGCTGCCCCGGCCGAGCCCGCGGCCGCTGCTCCAGCGCTTCCTCCTCCGCCGGCCGCGCCCAAGTCTTATCTGGTGTTCTTCGACTTCGACAAATCGACGCTGACCTCGGAGGGTCGTAACATCGTCGACCAGGCGGCGGCCAATGCCGGTCCCGCGCATGTGACGCAGATCACGGTCACCGGCCATACCGATACGGTGGGCTCGGACGCCTACAACATGCGTCTCTCCAAGCGTCGTGCGGAGTCGGTCGCGGCTGAGCTCGAGGCCAAGGGCATCTAGTCGAACGAGATCACGCTGGTGGCCAAGGGCAAGCGCGATCCGCTGGTGCCGACCGGCGACGGCGTACGCGAGCCGCAGAACCGGCGCGTCGTGATCGTCTATGGCGGAGGACTCAATTCGTAAATACTGCCTCTGCGCCTATCGCGCCATTGGCGAGGGCGGCTATCAGCCCGTCCGGCCGCGGATGTGAGGATTCGAGCTCAGATATCGCTTCGGATCTGGCCTGGACTCGGGGTTCTAGACGGCCGGCCCCGGCCGCCGAGCGACTGACGATGATACGGCGGCCATCTGGACGCGGCTTTCTAATGCCAATGCTTGCCGTCGGTCTGGGAGCAATCTCGATTGCTCAGGCAGCGACGCAAGTGGAGCCGATCTCGGGAAGACTTGCGACGGCTGATATTATGCATGGCGAGCAGATCGCGCTGGTGTGCAAGTCTTGCCACAGCTTCGAGAAAGGCGGGCCGCAGATGATGGGTCCCAATCTGTGGGGCATCGTCGGCGGCAGGCATGCTTATCAGCCGGGCTTCGCCTACTCGCCGGCGTTCGCTGCGCTCAAGGGCAAACCCTGGGATTACGAGGCGCTCAACATCTTCGTCTATCAGCCTTCGGCCGCGGTGCCCGGTACATCGATGACGTATTACGGCCTGAAAAGAACCGAGGACCGGGCGGACCTGATCGCCTGGATGCGGCTGCGCAGTGATCACCCGCTGCCGTTGTCCAGTACGACCGTGAAGACGCCCCATGCAGCATCCGACAAATAGCAGGTGCTCGAAGCTGCGCCCTTGCGCAGTCCACGTGTCAGAGTGTCGATCCGAAGACCTGCTCGATCCGGTCGCGCTTGGTGTACATGTCCCAGAAAAGCTCGGCTATCAGGTCGGGATCGCCTTCGGTCCCCCGGGCGATCGCAACATTGATAGGCACGATGCCGATATAGATTCCTTTGGGCGCAAGCTCGTCGCTGAGGCAATAGGCGTAGTTTCGCACGCCCGCGTTGGAGATGCCGAGCGAGGTGATGAAGGACAGCGGCTTCACTGCAGAGTAGCCCATGCCGAACAAGAGCGCGCCTGCCTTGCGCTCGAGCATGCCAGGCAGGACTTGGTGGACGCAGTTCATTGCGCCCATCACGAGAAGCCGGAAATCGGCCAACGCCATGTCCACGGTGGTGGCGCTCGGCGAGACCAGGCTGCTCTGCGTCCTGGCCCAGTCCGTCGGGCTGTATTCCAGAACGTCGACCGGACCGAACTTGCGCTCGATCTGTTCGAAGGCGAGGGCGGTTTGTCCGGGTTCGGTCAGATCGGCGGGAAAGCCAGCGGCCTCGATCTTTGCTTCGCTCAATTCGCGGACAAGCTTGTCCAACTCGGCCGCGCGGCGGGCGATGAGCGCCACTCGAAATCCATGAGCGCCGAAGACCTTGCCGATCGACAGGCCAAGGAGTGGTCCCGCACCCGCGACAACGATGGTGCTCATGATAGCCTCGCCAGTTCTGCCTCGAGCCTACCCTATTGATAGCGCCTTTGGGTGTTCAGGTGGTGCAAAAATTCAGTCGGGAGAACAGTACATGTTGCATGAGAGATCCAGCATAAGCCCAATCCTGGCATCCCTGTCAGGGTTTCTCCTCTTTGCAGCGACATTGCCGGGGCACGCCGCCACCATCTCTAGCTGCAGCGACATGTCGCGGAAATGCATCATCGAGGTCGCGCGGACCTATCTCGACGCGCGCACCGACAACAGCGCGCGGCCATTACAACGGTTGGCCCCGGACGTGCGCCGCTGGGAGAACGGCGTCCTTACCGCCGACAAGGCGGAGGACATCTTCTCGCAGCATTACATTACCGAACCCGGTCCCAGCGCCACACTCTTCCCGCGGGATCTCGATCGCGTCTTCGTTGACGGCAACAACGCCATCTTTTTCTGGAAGATCGACACGAAGAGCGCGCCGAACGGGCCGTTCGTGTCGACTGTGCACCTGATCGAGCGGCTGCAGGTGAAAGCCGGTAAGGCGAAATGCGGCGTGGGGCCGTCACCCTGCATTACCGAGATCGAGGTCGTCTTCTGCACCGCACCGCATCCGCAGGAGCCGACGAAGCCGATGCCGCCCAAGCCCGGCGGTCATTTCGGCTGCACCCGGGCGGGGTAGGTCGCCCTGGGAGCGATCGTAATCGCGGTTACGATGCGCGGGCGACGGCTGTCACCAGAATTTCTCTGATCAGGCCTTTCTCGATCGTCAGTCGCTCGGAGACGAAGAATTCCGGCTTGGCTGGATCCGCCTTCAGATAACCATCATAGAGGATCCAGGCCTGGTTGCCGTCCACGGCCCACTGCCGGTTAGCGATCTTGCCGATCACATCGTGGCCGTGATCGGCAATGATCTTGGCGGCGTTGCCCGGCGCATGGGCGGTCGGCGTGCCGATCCGATGCCGCGAAACGTCGTCGGCAAAAAGCTGCTTCTCAGGCGGAATGCTGTTCTCTTCGGCGTCGATATAGGTGCTGGCGATGGCGATGATGCAGTGTCGGTGATCCGCCGCCGGCAAGGAGCCGTCGCCGTGCTCGGCCAGCCAGTTGGAGCAGTACACTGGATCGTCGAGCTTGCTCCGGTCGGGCCTTGCATCGGCGGCTGCCGTTAGGTGCGGCGAGGACACGGCCGCCGTGAGCGTCAGCGCGGCGAACCATTTGAAACCGGCCATGTGAGCAATCCACTTCATTTTGCCGGCGTGATCTCAAGCTTTGCGAGCGCCGCTGGGTCGGCCTCGAGCGACTCCCCGCCGGGTGGGCATCCGTTGGCCGAGAGCAGATAGGCGGCGACGGCGAGATAGTCATCGGGCATGAGACTACCGGGCGCGGTTTTGGGCATGGTGGTCTCGATCTTCTTCACGAGATCGCCGACGCTGAGCCCATTCCAGCGATCCATGAAGGCCGCCCCGGCGAGGTCGACTGAAGGACCGTTACCCGCGAGGTTCTCGAGATGGCAGCCTTGTGCGCAGCTTTGCAGATAGATGTTCCGCCCGCGCTGCGCCTGCTGCGCGCTGAAGACGCCGGCCCAGATCGTGCGATGGGTTGGGGCGGGGTCGCGTGCGACGATCTCGATGTTGCGGCCGTTCGGCGCAAAGGCGAAGAGCGTCTGCCCGCTTGCCCAGTAGACCTCGCCGTCGACGACCGATGCGCCGGCGCTACACTTGAAGCCGGAGGCGTAACTCCAGAGCAGCGCACCACTGGTGGCATCGAATGCATACATGTGGCCTTCGGGTTCTTCCGAGCAGCCGAAGACGACGCCATTGGCGATTGTCACCGCGGCGCGTGGATAGGCGCCGGTACAATTCTCCTTGGGGCTGTTCACCTTGCAGGGAAAGTTATTGCCGGGGAACTTGGCGCCCGCGGGATCGGGCACTTGCCACAGGATCCTGCCGGTGGCGCCGTCCATGGCGGCGAACGAGCCGTACTTGATCGTCTGGCCCGATGGCAGCGTGTAGGCTCCGGGGTCGTGGCCAACGCCTTTGGTGTTCGCTTCGGCCGCATAGACCCGCTTGCCGTCGGCGGCGGAGCCGAACTCCACCCCGCCAACAGGTCCGCCGGGACCCAGGCGCTGGCGCCAGACGATACTACCATTGTCCGGATCGACCGCCCAGAACATCCCAGACTTCTGCCCGGCGCCCAGGAGATCACGGCCGCCCTGGGAACCCGCCTGGTGCCAGAGCATCGCGCCGTTGCCGAAGTCGAAATCTTCGCCATGGCCGCAATGCGACATGGCGTGGTTCTCTGGCACAAGGCAGGCTCCAGTGAAGATGTCGTAGTCGTCGAACCGGTGTCCCCATTTGATCCGGCCGGTATCGGGATCGAGCGCCAGGATGGAATCGTACCAGACGCCGGGCGGGTAACAGGCGACGAGCGCGCGCGCGTCGTTCTTCCCGCGGTCAACGCAGCGCTGTACCCCGTCCGGCACCTGGAATTCATTGCCCGTGGTGACATAGAGGGAATGGCGCTTGGCATCGTAAGTCGCCGCGTTCGACCAGATCGACGCGCCGGCATAGCCGGGCGGGATGGTGTAGGTCTTCCAGAGCATCTTCCCGTTCCGGGCATCAAGCGCCACCTCGCTGCCGCGGAAGCTGCAGCATTTGTAGCTGGGGAAGGTCGCCTGCGATTCCTCGCCCAGGCCCGAAACACCGATGAAGACACGCCCCTCCGCGACGATCGGCGACTGCGTGACGACCGCTCCTGGATGGTCGTCGATCTGCGCCTGCCAGACGAGAGACCCGGTGTCCTTGTTGAATGCGGCCACGACCGGCTTGTTTTCAAGACCGACCACGATCGTGTCCCCGGCCACGGCGACGCTCGCCTTTGAGAAAGCGCCGGGAATGCCGGTCGTGGCGGCGAGGTCGATTTGGGAGATGATTTGCCCGCTCTGGCGATCGATCCGGTAGACGAGTCCGTTCGCCGTCGGCACGAACAGCGACTGGCCATCGGACACGACGGTTGCAGACTTCACCGCACCGCGAAGCCGGACCGACCAGTCGGGTGCCAGCTTGGCAACCGTGGCGGGACTTATGACGTGCTCGCCTGCGGCGCTTCGGGCGTTATGGAGGTCGCCGCCGACGAAGGGCCAGGCCTGGCTGACGGCGTCCGCCTTCGCCTCGTACATCGCCATGGCAAGCGGTAGCGCCAGCAGCGCCCGCTGCTTAACTCTGGTCCCCATCCGCCTACCCCGCGTTTGTCCGCCCGACGGCGCTTGCCCGGTTCTGGTTTTGTGAATCTAAAACTAGCGGCAAACCACTATTTGCTGAAGCTAGATTTCGCGCCGGCGATCGGACATCTCGTCTAGGCAATTGCGATGGTTATGCTGCCCAGCCCTTCAATTTCGCCGACCATGCGGTCGCCTGAGTTTACCAAACCGGTCCCCGGCGTCCCCGTATAGATGACGTCGCCAGCTTCAAGGGCCACCGCAGCCGAGAGGTGGCTGATAATATCGGGGACCTTCCAGATCATGTCGCGTAGATCGGCCTCCACGCGAGTCTGCCCATTCACGTCAATCTTGATCTTGCCAGCATTGACATGTCCGACTTTGGAAACCGGACGTATGGCGGCGCAAGGGGCAGCCTCGTCGAACGACTTTCCAAATTCCCATGGACCGCCGTGATTTTTCGCGTCCTGCAAGAGATCCCAGCGCGTCATGTCGAGGCCGACGGCATAGCCGTAGACATGATCCAGAGCCTCCTCAGCGGGAATCTTCGCGCCGCCCGATTTCATAAGCACGACGAGTTCGACTTCGTGACGGAACTCTTTCGTCAACAGAGGGTACCGTATCGTGTCGCCATCCTGCACGATTGCATCCCGATGCTTCGAGAAGAAGATAGGTGGACTCGTTTTCGGATCTAAACCTTGCTCGCGGAATAGGGCTGGATAATTGCGTCCAAGGCCATGAATGCGTCTCACCGGAAAACGCCGGTCGCTTCCGACGATCGGCAAAGATATTTCCGCCGGCGGCGGAAAGGCGTATCCGTCGAAAGGAGCGGGTTTCGGTTCAGCCGACGAGCCCACGGCCACCGGCGTCGCAAAGCTTGCCGCTGCGCCGAATTTCAGAAAGCCACGCCGACCAAGATTTCTTGGATCGATCATTGGAGACTCCATTTCGTCCAACACGTGCCTTTCGATCGCGAGTTCCTACGATACCAGCGACCGGCCACGCTGCGACGGTCACGCGCTGCGGCCTGCGAAATGATCCCAGAGAGTATCAGTTCGCGGGACTTCCAGACGCAAAGCTCGAAATTCGAGACGCCACTGTCACCTCCGCCGACTCCTTTCTCCAACGAGATCGTTAGTCGGCCCGGCGCGACCGCAACCGACCTCGGCTATTGCCGCTCTCGTGATACGTCGGCAGGCAGCAATTCCGGAGGTAGCGGCGATGTCGGTCCTGATGAACGCCGTGCGAAACGCCATCCATGCGGTGTCCTGACGATAAGGTCGTCGTAAACGCCGAATGTCGTGAATTTGGCGTCTTCTTGGAGATTGGTCGGATCGCGATTGCCTACGATCACCGTCGACCGCGCAATGACTCGGTCGGGTGCCAGTTGCGCCAACAGCGTCTGGCCAACGAAGTGCAACCCCAGCCTTCCTGGAATCGGCCCCGGGCCCGACCCGAACTTTGCCAACTGGTCATGGCCTTTGAACCGCTTCCCGAGAAATTCCATCTCGCCATCGGGCGTGAATAGCGCAGCCAGTGCTTCGCCCTGATGTGCGTCGATGTAATGGCTGTACGCATTCAGCAAGTCGAGGATCTCCGCCCGATCCTGGTACGCAATTTCTCCGCCGCGCCTGATTTTCATATCGGCACCGTGGCTTGTGGAAAGGCACGCTAGGAAGGCGATGGCTATGGTCAACACCGTTTGTCTCGTCGATGGGGCGAAGCTTCGACATGATGAGATTGGCGTCATGATCAGGTCCTCCCGGCCGGTGTAAATCCTTCACAACTGGACAGGCATGCGCGTTACTCCAGAACGGAGGTGCCTGCTATTGGGATGCAGGGGCTTTCCCACTTCGAGCCTTAGCTCAAACCCTGTGAGAGGGTTGCGGCCGCTCGCTTAACGGCAGGAACGACGTTCTGTCGAAGGTCCTTGAGCCGCATGTGAGTTATCGGGATGCCCACATTCAACGCCGCAATGACGGCACCGGACCGGTCTCGCACCGGCGCGGCCGCCGAGCGAAGGCCGAGCTCTAGTTCTTGATCGACGATGGCATATCCGGTTCGTCTAACCTGCGCCAGGATTTTGCGCAGTTCGTCAGGGGCGATAATGGTCAACTCGGTTCTCTTCACGAGCTGGGCCTGCGCCAGATATAAATCTATATCCGTATCGGGAAGATATGCGAGCAGTACCCGTCCCATGGAGGTGCAATAGGCCGGCAGGCGGCTCCCGACTTTCAGCGCAACGGAAACGATGCGTTCGGTCTCACATCTTGCGACATAAAATACGTCTTCGTCGTCAAGTATGCCAACGGAACACGATTCCCCGAGCTCGTCCCGTAGCCTCTCGAGAACAGGTCGCGCCAAATCGGCCAACGAAGTTGTCGTCAGGTACGCTGCAGCCAAAGAGTGGAGCTTCGGGCGGGGCGTAAAGATGCCCGCCTTGGAACCGACATAGCCCAATCGCTCCAGAGTGTAAAAGCAACGTCTCACCGTCGCCCGCGGCAATCCCGTAATTTCTTTCGTCTGCGATACCGTCAAGCCTCGATGGCTCTCGCCGAAGGTACTGAGCACCAGCAGCCCTCGGGCAAGCGACATCATAAAATCCGGGCTCCCTCCGAGTTCTTCCAACCTTGCGGCGGGGGACTGGGCCGAAAGCTGCGGGGGCGGGTTCCTAGTCCGCTTCATGCTGCTGCAAGATCCCTGTCCATCGTGAATTATCGTTCGATGTTATCTCCCCCGACCCTAGTCGCACAGTGTAATCAAAAATCGATCTTGGCCGGATATCCTGCAACGTCGATACGGATTACGATCCGCGATGATTTTCAATAAGCGGTCCGATGCCTCGTCCGAGGTCGCTCGTTATGGGTGGCCGATAATCGGCCACTAGAGACGAAAAACGAACTTGACCCAAAGCTGCCTGAAGTCTACAATAAATCAGTCTGAAATTGGCATTCTGGCCAAGAATCAATACTTGCGGTTGCTTGCTTAACTTGCGACCGACTGTGGCCAGGCGGGGAAGGGCCAAATGGCCGGAAAATCGACATGGTCGATGGCCGCGATGGTCGGCTTGCTTCCATTCGCGTCACCAACCGCCGGGCTCGCGCAGCAGGGAGATCAACCGGCAGCCGCGAATTCCCCTCTTGTGGAAATAGTAGTTACCGCGCGGCGGCGCGAAGAGAAGCTCCAATCGGTTCCCGTTGCGGTGACCGCGTTCAACCAGGCGGCCATCTCCGAACACGAGATTCAAGATGGTGCGGACCTGATGCGTCTTGTTCCGTCGCTTTTTGCCAATTCGCCCACGGGAAACGGCTTGGGGTTTTCGATCCGCGGCCAGGGGGGCGGGTTTGGCGGCAGCCCCGGAGTTGTCTCCTATTTCGCCGAGGTTCCGATCGGAGCGGGAACCGGCATCGGACTTTATTATGATCTGGACAACGTCCAGGTTCTCAAGGGACCTCAAGGCACGCTCTTTGGGCGGAACACGACTGGCGGCGCCGTGCTGTTCGAGCCAAAGAAACCGACCAACGATTTCGAAGGATATTTTCAAGAAACCATCGGCGACTACAATTGGTTCGAGGAGCAAGGCGCGATCAATGTCCCGGTGATCGACGACGCACTCCTGGTCCGTTTCGCCGTCGACAGGAAGACGAGAGACGGTTACACGATCGATCGCGGCCCGTATTTTCCGGGCAGGGACTACGACAATGTCGATTATTGGGCGGCGCGTCTCTCAGTGACCATTCGTCCGACCGATAATTTCGAAACCTATACGATGATCAACAGCTATTACGATGACGATCATGGCCCAGGCACACAGTTAAGCGTTCTCAATCCGAATTTTCCGATCGGCGGCCCCACTTTTCCATTGAGAAAGTTGTATCCGGGCCACGTCGCCTTTTTCGCGGCGCAGCAGGCGGCGGGTCCGCGCAGTACAGCCTTCAGCACAGACAATGCGTTCCTACGTTGGAACTACGGAATCACGAACATCACGCGCTGGGATATTACCGACGATCTCACTTTTAGAAATATTTCCAGTGATAATGTAAGTAAAAGTTATACCCGATGGGACGTAGACGGCAGCGCCTTCCCTCTCCTCGACAATATTTTTGGAAACGGAAATTGGTACAATATGCCGACAGCCGTCTATACCGAGGAGCCGCAGCTCCAAGGAAGATCCTTTGGCGAAAAGCTGAATTGGGTGACTGGTCTTTTTTACGAGTATGATCATCCGACAGGATATTCTGTGAATGTCGTGAATGAATTCCTGGGGCTTCTGCCCTCGGATCCGCTGTTCAATCCCAACCAGAGCCAAACCAAGTACAAGGCCGCCTTTGCTCAGGCGACCTACGATCTCTCGAGCTTATCTCCGTTCCTTGAGGGGATACACGTCACAGCCGGCTACCGTTATTCCTGGATTCATGTTTCGAGCTTTGCCAGTCAGTACTTTCCAAACGGAAAGTGCGCTCAAAGGACGGGTTTCAGGATCCCCAATTGCACGCTCGCCGGATCCGGGGACTTCGCGCACGGAACCTACACCTTCAGTGTCGACTATCAGATCACGCCCGATACGCTTGTCTACGTCTCCGACGCAACGGGCTTCAAGCAAGGCGGATTCAACAGCCTAGTGGAGCGAATCTAACACTTGGTGTCCGCGTTTGACGGCGGCGATGATCGTGTCGGCATCTTTGGTCCATGTAAATGGCTTTGGGGCCTGGTTGTGCTCGGCGAGGTATCGATTGATCGCGGTCTGAAGGTCGACG
>DATGMP010000042.1:0-71350 GCA_035293565.1 Alphaproteobacteria bacterium
GGAGCAGACGACGTCATAGACCTTCGCCATCCGCTTTCCGTTCTCGATCCAGCCCTTGACGATCTGGATCTTCTGCAACGGCGCGCTGTCGGGATCGCGCGTCGCCCAGACGACGAAGCGCGGCGCCTTCCCGGCCGGCGCCGATCTCAGATCGCCGCCCATCGGCACGCCCTTGGCGTAGCCGATCTTCACCAGATCGGGGCTCTTGTGGAGGTCCGCCGGATAATCGAATGAGCCGAAGAAGCGCACGCGGATCCGCGTGCCGCTAGTGCCATAGGTCTCTTTCCGATGGAGCGCGCTCCAGACCGCCTCTCGCGTGTTTTTCTCCGCCCATACGGCAGCCAGGCCGCCGGGGTTGAAATTCAGGAAGGCGCTCCCGCGCTCGCCGTGACCGTCGTCGACATCCTGCCCCGGCCTGATGCCGAGCCGCTTCTCCGGCGTATTGTCCTGCTGCCCCAAATGCCCCTTGAAGTCGTTCTCCTCGGTCGCGCCCGGCGTGCCGTCGTGATTGTCGGTCGAGGCGATGAAACCGTATTTCATCGGGTTCACGCCCCATTTCTCCTCGACTGCCAGACCATGCACCACCGCGTCGCGCACGAACGAGTCGGCGCTGCCGCACTGATCCATCTGCCCCGGCGGGCAAGGCGGCACGGCATTCTCGAAGCCGCATTCCTCGTCGGCCAGGCCGATGCCAGCCATGCACTCCGACGATCCTTTGATCTGGAAGATTTCGACCAAAGGCTCGATGCGCGCCCGACGATCGAGAATGTCCTTGGTCCAAGGGGTGCCGTCGGAATTCTTACCGTCCCAGAAGAACCGGCCGTACGAGTAGTTCGAATTATGAGGTATGGTGAGCACCTTGCACGGGCCGGTGCATTTCTCCTCGAGCCATTTCTGCAGCTCCTCGCCGGTTCCTTCGTAAGCGCTGAACACCGTGTCCGGCACGCTGTCGCTGCCGAAGATGACATTGCGATGGAGCATGCCGGGCACCGTGCTCGCGGCCCGGCCCTTTGAGTCGCCGAACTGAGAACCGGGGATGTTGATCGAGTATTCGTAGCCGATCAGCGTCGTGAACTTGCCGGGCTTGTAGTAACGCGCGGCGTTCTCCTGAACTTTTCTCCACAAGTCCTTCACCGCCGTGACGCAGGCTTGCCCGTCGGGCCCGCAAATCTCCGGCACCCGCTTTCGCGCCGTGACGCTGTTCGCGATCGTCGCGAATTCCTTGAGATTGAAGGCCCGCATGCCCTTGCAGCTATCGGTGTTGTAGGCCGAAGAACCGGGCGTGGTGCAGAGCACCTCCTCACCGAGGAATTCCGCGTGATCCGTGATCGCGACGAAATCGAGCGGATGCTTGAGCTGCTTCGTCTCGCCTCCATAGAGCGTCACCGGCTGGCCCTGCGCGAATTTATAGGCTTCGTCGGGGGTATTCGGATTGCCGAAGATGAAGCTGTCGAGCGAATAGGAGGTGTGCAGATGCAGCTCGCCGAAATAGGCCTGCTTGAGAGGATCGGACGGCACGGCGGCCTCCGCCGCGCTCACATCCGCGGCGTGCGTGAATCGCAGCGGCAACAGCAGGGCCGAAAGCAAGACGATTGCGGACGATGTCACACGAACCAACATGGCGCTCCTCCAATCGAGCTCGGTTTTCATGGCGCGTACCAGATGAGCGAAGTCTGAAAGATCTCGACCAGCGGCTCGATCCGTGCGCGGCGATCGAGAATATCCTTCGTCCAGGGCGTGCCGTCGGAATTCTTACCGTCCCAGAAGAAGCGCCCGAAGGAATAATTCGAGTTATGCGGAATCGTCAGCACTTTGCGCATACACGGCCTGCGTCCGACCCGAAATCCCGATAGCGTGCCCGACTTCCCGCTGAGCACTACCTGGTAATTCGACGCCGGATCGGCTGTGTGGTTGAAGGAGAGATAAGGATCCGACGACCCAGTTCAGCTTCTCGCCAGCGCCGTACAGGTCAACAGTGAGATTTTCCACCTCATCCCCGACCTCCCGATATATTTTCAGCCGCTGCGGGGTTCCCCGCCGCGCGACTTCTTAAAGATCATAATACGGTCGTTCGGGACTAATGCAACGGGTAGGTACGATCGTCCGTTGTGGAATGACATTTCTGTTTCGATATCGCGCCACCTGAGATATGGATGTTCTGGTGAATATGGGCTGGTCAGATACAACCGTTCGGTCTGGCATCGGGGCCGATAGCGCATTGATCGATGAGGCGCTGAAGCTGTGCCGCGCGCGCGGCATCGCTGCGCTTACATTCCGCTCGCTCGCGAACGAGGCCGCTATTCCGGCGGCGACTCTGCAATCGCGGTTCGGCAAGAAAGAGCAGATTCTCGAGCTCACATTCCGATCGGCGGTCGATGCGGAGTTGCAGGCACTGGAACAGCTATCCGCGCTGACCGATATGGCGGGGCCGTCGCTCGAGCACGCTCACGCGCTTTTCCGGCAACTGGTTCGTCCGCCCGACGGTGAGCAGACAGCGCGGCTGACTTTGCTCCTCGAAATGCTCGTGGCCCGCATCCGCAATCCGGAAATAGGATATTGCGTCGTGCACTGGCTTCGCGGCCTGCACGCCTTCTGGTCCAGCGCCTGCCGCTTCGATGCCGAGCATGAGGACCTCGGTTGGTTCCTCGTCGAGCTGCAGGTTGGATTGCAACTGACCACCGCGTGCTGCCATCGCCCCTTGGAGATCGCGCTTGCCAACGATGATCTCGCTGATCGCTCGATCCGCGGCAGATCGGGCGTTGCGCCTCTCTGGTATCGCGCGCTGATGCAGCGCGCGATCGCCGTCGAGACCGGCATGCCCGCGGACACCTCATCCAAAAGCGAGCTGTTCGACCGATTGCTTCTCGCCGGGGCCGAGACGGTCGCGGCGCGCGGCGCGAGCGCATTGAGCTTCCGCAACGTCGCCGCCCAGGCGGGTGTTTCGCTTTCGGCCGTCACTCACTATTTCCCCAGACGCCAAAGCCTGATCTATGCCGTCTACCGACGCATCTTCGAGGAGATCGCCTCGGACTGGCCCAATGTCAGGGGCGGACGGATCAAGCGCAACGCGGAGCGAATCGCGGAGTCGTATCTCGACAAGGTTCTGCACCGGAAGTTCGGCGGCGCCTGCCAGCCGATCGCGCATGCCGAACTCTATCTTCTGGCCGCGCGCGACCCGAGCCTCAGCGATCTCGCCTGGCACATGCGCATGACGCGCGGCCTTCATTGGATACGCGATCCCAAGCCACCCTTCGACGATTCGACGGGCTCGGAAGCGTTCTCGGCCCATGCCGAGGCGATCTGGATGTTAGGCTGCTCGCTCGTTCACATGGCATGCGAGACGGAGACGGACCTTCCCGCGACGCTGAAACGCCGCGCCCTATTCGGCATCCGGCGTTTCGGCGTCTGAGGCGCCTCTATTCGGCGGCGTTCCTCGCAATCACTCCCGAGTTCGATTCGGCCGCCGCGACCGACGCGATGTGGTTGGCGGCAACCCAGCCGAAGGTGACCGCCGGCCCCAACGTCGAACCTGGCCCCGGATAAGAGGGCCCCATCACCGAGGCGGAGGTATTGCCGATCGCATAGAGGCCGGGGATCGGCTGGCCGGCCTCCGTCAGCACCTGCGCGTGCTCGTCGGTAAGCAATCCGCCCTTGGTGCCGGTGTCGCCCGGATAGACCTGCAGCGCGTAGAAGGGCGGCTTGGCGATGGGCGCCAGGCATGGGTTGGGCTTGTTGGTGCTGTCTCCGTAATAGAGGTCGATCGGATCCCGGCCGCGGTGGAACTCGGGGTCGACGCCCTCCTTCGCATATTGATTCATGCGCGCAATGGTGTCCTTGAGCCCCGCCTTGTCGACCCCGATCTGATCGGCCAGCTCATCCAGCGTGTTCGCGCGGAAAAAGACCTTGCCCAGCCAGTCCTTCGGCAGGCGCGAATCCGGTTGGATGCTGCCCGGCATCAAAGGCCCGAACAGATATTTGCGGCGAAAGTCCGCGTCGATGATGAGCCAGGCCGGGACGCCGCCGCCGGTCTTCTCCTTGTCCTTGTAGATCTCGTTGACGAGGTCGGGGTAAGCGAGCGCCTCGTTGACGAAGCGCTTGCCGAATTTGTTGACCATCACGCTGCCGGGCAGCGATCGCTCGACGAACAGCGCGCGCTGCGACGGGCCGCCGGGCTCGCCGACCACCGGCACGCCCCACAGCATGTCCATCAAGTCCACCGCAGCGCCGGCCTTGATGCCGGCGGCGATCGCGTCGCCTGTATTGGCTTCCGGCGGCGTGACCGGCCAGTGCGAATCGGTCGGCTTCGGCAGGTATTTCTCGCGCATCTCCTGGTTTCGCTCGAAACCGCCGGCGGCCAGGATCACGCCGCGCCGAGCGCGGATGCGGATGGTCTTGCCACCCTGCTTTGCGGTAATGCCGACGACGCGTCCGTCCTCGACGATCAAATCTTCAAACGGCGTGTTGAGCCAGAGCGGGATCTTGCGATCGAGCATCGACGCGCGGAGCGACGCCGCCATGGCGGTGCCCATGGTCATGCGTCGGTCGACCTTGGATTTTAAGCGCCACGGAAAATCGGTCCAGTAGCCGAGCACCCGCCAGAGGACCAGGAGCATCCAGCCGGGCTGCTTGCTCACCATGACATAGGCGTCGATCTGCGACATCGACGCGCCCGCCATCGAGATCAAGTTTGTCGGGATGCGCAGATTCTTGAGCTCGTCGCCCAGCTTGCGCGCATCGAAGCGGCGCGGCTCCATCGTGCGGTAGCCCGGCTTGGCGCCCGGCAGCCAGGCGTAATAATCGGGATATTTGGGGACGACCAGGTAATGGAGGTGCGTATTCTCGTCGAGCCAGCGCTCGAGCTTGAGCGCGTTCTCCAGATAGGCGCGGATTCGAGATTCCGGGACCCGCCCCTGGGCGGCGGCCTTCACATACTCGAAGGCCTCCTCCGGGCTGTCCTTGAAACCGGCCTTCTTGGACTGCTCGGTATTGGGAACCCAGATGCCGCCGCCGGACATGGCGGACGTGCCGCCGAACTTGTCGGTCTTCTCCACGACGAGCGCGGAGAGGCCCTGATCATGAGCGCGGATGGCGGCCACCATCCCGCCGGCCCCGGAGCCCACCACCACGACGTCGAACTCGGGATCCCGCCCCGCTTCAACCGAACCACTCATTGACCTTCCCCGATCCCAATACCAACGCTGGGGGCCAGTCATAACCAATAGAAGGGGCGGCGGATAGGAGGAGCTAGTTTTCGGCCTGCGCCATGCGCTCGGCCTCTGCCAAATCCTGCGGCCGGTTAATGTTGAAAAACGGATCGATCGGCTTTGTCGAGAATTCCACGATCTCAGGCTGGTAACGCTCGGCAAAAAGCTCGACTTTGCGCAGGCGTTCCGTCAGAGCCCGCTCCAAATCGGTTTCGAGGTCGAGCGACCAGCGGGCCGCGGCGAAATGCGTACGGCCGCCGCTGGCTGCGATCGCAATCGGCCGGCCGGCACCCAGGAGCCGGGACACAAAATCGAGCGGGAGGAAGGGCGCGTCGGTGGGCACCGAGATCAGCGCGTCGGCGGATTGTGAAAGGCTGCGAACCCATTTCATGCCGGCCAGAATTCCAGCGAGCGGGCCGGCGCCGACGAATTCCCCATCCGGAACGACCGGCAGCCCCCATTCGGTAAAGTGGCCCGGATCACCATTGGCGCTGATCGCAAGCAGACCGGCCTGAGGGCGCAGGCGCTCGATGACATGCGCCAAAATCGGCCGACCGGCCAGGGGAATCAGGCCCTTGTCTCCGCCGCCCATCCGGCGCGCGGCTCCGCCGGCCAGGATGATCGCGGGCGGCGGCACGGTCAGCGCCAAAGCCCGAACGCGCTCTTGGGGATGAAGGGCAGGCTCATTCCGGGCCTCACCTGGGTGAGATCCTCGTGCAGCTCGAGGAAGCCGTCCGCATTGGCAACCGCCGTAAGAACCGCGGAGCCGTCTCGCACCGGACGCCGCGCCAGCGGCATGCCGTCGGACGCATCGGCGAGCGTGCAGCGCAAATATTCGCGCCGGCCAGCCTTCCGCCGCAGGGCGAAATCCGCCTTGACCTGAAAACGCGGCGGCCGCTCCAGCGCGGCTCCCGACAGCAGCAGCAGGGCCGGCCTGACCAGCATCAAGAAGGTGACCAGCGCCGCGGCCGGATTGCCCGGCAGGCCGAAAAAGGGCGTTCCCGCGACCTGTCCCGCAGCGATCGGCCGGCCGGGCTTGATCTCCACGTCCCAGAATTCGAGCGCGCCCAGCTTCTGGACCGCCGGTCGGACATGGTCCTCGTCGCCGACCGACATGCCGCCCGAGGACAGGATGGCACCGAAGCGCGCCGCGGCGTCGGCGAGCGCGGTCTCGATCGCGTCGCGCCGATCCGGCAGAATCCCAAGGTCGTTGGGTTTGCAGCCCATCGATGCGAGCAGCGCCACGAGCGCCGGCCGGTTGGAATCATAACGCTGCCCGGGCGCACGGCTTTGACCGGGATTTACCAGCTCGTCGCCGGTCGAAAAGACCGCGACCTCGAGCGGCGCGCGGACCGCCGCCTCCGCCAGGCCGATCGACGCCAAGAGGCCGATATCGGCCGGTCCCAGGCGTCGTCCGGCCGGCAAGACACGCTCGCCTGCAGCGATGTCCTCGCCCGCCTTCCGGCAATTGGCGCCGCGCTCGATGATCGTCGGCAGCGTGACCTCATCGCCGACGCGCTCGACATGCTCCTGCATCGCGACCGTATCGGCGCCCTGGGGAATCGGCGCGCCGGTAAGAATCCTGGCGGCCTCGCCAGCACCGAGGACGAGATCCAGCGGTCGGCCTGCCGCCGCCGTGCCGACGAGCCGGAACGGCTTTTTCCGGGAGTCCTCCAAGTCCACATGGCGGAAAGCGTAACCATCGACGGCCGACTGATCGGTGCCGGGGACGTTCATCTCCGAGATCGAATCGACCGCCAGAATGCGCGACAGCGCGGCGCCGATCGGAACCGTCTCGATGGCCGTTGCCGGTCGAAACGAAGCTTCGATCAGGGCGAGCGCATCCTCGAGCCGGAACGAGGTTGCCGGAATACTCGCCGGGGCTTTCGAAAATCGCGCCAAATCATGCCTCCTCGCCAGCAAATCATGACCCCGCCGCCCGCCTCCTGCAACCCGATGGCCGGATGAGGGCGCCGACGCTAGGGTATCGGCATGACGGATACGCTCTTCTCGCTCGCCGGACGGGTGGCGCTTGTGACCGGTGCCTCTCGAGGCTTGGGCTTCGAGATCGCGACCGCCTTTGCCGAGGCCGGCGCGCATGTGCTGGTCAACAGCAGGAGCGCCGAGCGATGTACGGAAGTCGCCGACGACCTTGTACGGCGAGGCCTGAAGGCCGAGCCTCTGCCCCTCAGCATTTCCGACGAATCCGCTGCGCGAATCGCGATCGCAGGCGTCGCGGCGCGGCTCGGGCGGCTGGATATTCTGGTCCAGAATGTCGGCGCGCGACTTCGCGCGCCGCTGGACGAGATCTCGACCGAGGCCTTTCGGCAGATGCTGACGGAGAATGTCGCTGCGTCTTTCATGCTGACCAAGCTGGCGGCCGGGCCCATGGCCGCGCGGGGCTGGGGGCGTATCATCATGTTGACGTCGTTGGGCGGCACGCTCGCCCGTGCGGGAGATGCGGCCTATATCAGCGCCAAGGCGGGGCTGACCGGGCTCATGAGGGCTTTCGCTTGCGAGTACGGGCCCAAGGGCATCACCTGCAATGCCATCGCGCCCGGCCCCTTCGCCACCGAATCCAACACACCGATGCCGCAGATCTTCATCGACCGGATCAATGCGCGGGTGCCGCTCGGAAGGATCGGGCGACCGCAGGAGATCGCCGGGCCGGCCCTGTTTCTGGCGTCCGAGGCCTCGTCCTACGTCAATGGCCATGTGCTCACGGTCGACGGCGGTTACAGTATAGCCTTCTAGCAACTGCTTGGTTGGGCTATCCTTCTCACTCGGAGAAGGCGATGAAGCTCGAAACGCGGCCATTGTCGGAACATGTCGGGGTCGAAATCCTGAGGTTCGACCCCGAGGCGCCGGCCGAGTCCATGCGCGCCGCGCTCGAGCCGATCTTCATCGAGTCCGGCGTCATGCTCTTCCGCGGCCTCGGCCCGCGGCCGGACGTGCACCTCGCCATCAGCCGCTGCTTCGGCGACCTCGAGCGGCATCCGGTCAAGGAGGTGTGGGTCGATGGCTGCCCGGAGCTGATCGACCTCGCCTATCGCCCTTCGCCCGCCGGTCCGCCCACGGCGCCCGTCTATGAGGTCGAGGGCCGCGTCCGCGCCGGCTGGCTGCCCTGGCATGCCGACCTCTTCTACATGGACCGGATCAATCGCGGCGGAATCCTGCGCGCCGTCGAGATCCCGGCGGAGGGTGGGAGCACAGGGTTCATCGACCGGATCCGCCTCTACGAGTCTCTACCGCAACGCCTCAAACAGCGGATCGAGAATCTGTCGGTCATCTACAAATTCGATCCCGGCATGGTCGAGCAGAAATTCGGCCAGCCCGCCCGCGCGAAGCTCGTCGCCTCCTCGCCGATCCTCGACGCGCTGACCGCGCGCCTCGAGAGCGACTTCCCGCCGGTCGTCCATCCGATGGTCTACACGCAGGCGGAGACAGGCCGAAAGGTTCTCAACGTCTCGCCGCTGCACGCGACAGGCATCCTCGGCATGGAGAATGCGGAAGGCGACGCGCTGTTGGCGGAGATCGTCGATCATATCGAGCGGCCGATGCACGCCTATCATCATGAATGGCAGCAGGACGACCTGGTCCTCTGGGACAATTGGCGCACGCTGCACTGCGCCGAAGGCGTCCCCGTCGATTGCGCGAGGCTGATGCAGCGCACCACCATCGCCGGCGATTACGGCCGCGGCCGGCAATTGCCGCATTGAGGTTCAGGGAGAAGAGCCGATGGCAGACACGCTCACCTTCGATCCCTTCGACGCCGAGCAGACTCATGCCATCGCCGCGATCGCGCGGCGGCTCGTCGAGGAAGCCCCGGTGCTGCGTCTCGATAGCGGCTTCGTGATGGTGTCGCGCTACGAGGATGTAAAGCGCATCCTCCTCAACAACATCGTCTTCGCCAATGCCGGCGGCTTCCGCCCGACCGGGCTGCGCGTTCCGATCGAGGATTGCACCATCGGCGAGCTCGACCCGCCCGAGCACGGGCCGATCCGCAGGCTCGCGATGGGCGCGGCCGCCGGGCCGGGCGCGGTCGAATCGATGCGCGGCTTTGCGCGCGAAAGCAGCCGCGAGCTCTTGGATGCGATCCTCGCGCGCGGTCGCGGCGATCTCGTCGGCGAATTCAGCATTCTTCTGACCAACCGCGTGATCGCCAAGTTGCTGGGCGTGCCGCTGGTCAAGGGCGATTGGCTGGCTGAACAAGCCGAGATCATCCTGACGAGCGACATTCCGGTGACGAATACGGCGAACGGCAAGTTCGGCTACAAAGCGGCCTTTCCGGAGTTCACGAACTTCATCGACGATCTGGTACGGCGCCGCATGTCGGGCGACGAAGAAAAGAACGACGCGGTAGCGCGCATCATCGCAACCGCGAAGGAAGCCGGCGAAGCGCCGCGCGAGACGATCGTCCGCATGGTGCTGATCCAGCTTCTGCTCGGCGGCAGCGCGACAACGCGCGACTTCCTGGGCAGCATCTTCCACGAGCTTATCCTGAAGCCCGAGCTGCACCGGGCGATCCGCGACGATCGCTCGCTGGTCCCGGCCGCGGTCGAGGAAGGTTTGCGGCTCTGGCCGCCCGTGCTGTTCGTGATCCGCACCTGCGCGCAAGACGCGGAGATCGGAGGCGTGCCGCTCGCCAAAGGCCAGCGAGTCATCGCCGCGATTGCCGCGGCCAACCGCGATCCGTCGGTTTATTCCGATCCCGATAGCTTCCGTCTCGATCGCAAAGATCCGCCGACTCATTTCTCATTCGGCCTCGGCTCCCATTTCTGCGTCGGCAACCAGCTGGCGCGCATGGAGAGCCAGGAGGCGCTGGACGTGTTCGTCGAACGGGTCGAGCCGGGATCGCTCAGAACCGTTCCCGGCTTCGCACTTCGCTACATGCCGACACCTTTCCTATTCGGTCCGGTCGATCTGCCCGTCGAGCGCGTCGCTTGAAATCTCACCTGAGAGATCGATAGTATTCGTGCGCGGCGGCGAAACAATTTTCGTCATTGCAAAATATTCGCAAATGGGGAAGTGGCATGATCGCAGTTCGTAAATTAACCGCTGCCATTGGCGCCGAGATAAGCGGCGTCGATCTGTCGAAGCCTCTGGCGAGCGAGGACGTCACCGCGATCAGGGACGCGCTCCACGAAAACCTCGTCGTCTTCTTTCGAGGTCAAAAGAAGCTCGAAGACGAGGAGCATATTCGCCTGGGTCAGCATTTCGGGACGCTCGACCTGTCGGAGATCCAGCCCAACCCTATCGCGCGGCGCGAGATCATGGTGCTCGACCAGGTCTCACCCAAGGGCGAGGGCGCCGACAATTGGCACCGTGACCGCACCTATCTCGAAGCTCCGCCCATGGGCTCGATCCTGCAATGCATCATGAGGCCGGCCGTCGGCGGCGACACATGCTGGGCCAGCATGTATGCCGCCTATGACGCGCTCTCGGCGCCGATGCAGAACTTCATCGACACGCTCTCCGCCCGCCATTCGATCGAGCCGCTCGCGCGTCGCAGCCGCAAAGTGTCCGATTATCTGGGCGACAAGTTGAAGGATTTCCCGTCAGCCGTCCATCCGCTGGTCGAGGTGCATCCGGCGACGGGTCGCAAGGCGCTCAACGTCAACGCCAACTGGACCGCCGAGATCCTTGGCCTGAGCAAGGCCGAAGGCGACATGCTGCTCCGCTTCCTGTTCGAGCATCTGAAGAGCCCGGAATTCCAGGTGCGCTTCAGTTGGAACGAGGGCGACATAGCCTTCTGGGACAATCGCGCGGCACAGCATTACGCGGTCGCCGACTACACCTCCCGCCGCATCATGCGCCGCGTCGCGATCAAGGGCCATAAGCCGGCCGGGCCGATGGACGCCAAGCCGGGATTGGCCGCATGATCGCATAGCCGAAAGGGGAAGCAGCATGAGCAAGACCGCCTCTATCCGCGCCATCTCCGCCGACTCCCATGTAGTCGAGCCGCCGGACTGCTTCACCGCCCATATCGAATCCAAATGGAAGGACGCCGCGCCGCATATCGTGCGCGACACGCATTCGGGATTGCCGGGCGAAGTGGTGGTGATTCCCGACATGGCGCCGGTGCCGCTGGCGATCGTCGCGGCCGCGGGCCTGCCGCCCAGCGAGATCAAGCTCGGCGGCAAGACCTTCTCCGAGATTCATCGCGGCGCCTGGGATCCCAAGGCGCGAATTGTCGACCAGGAGCGCGACGGCGTCGCCGGCGAGATGATCTATCCCTCGACCGGCATGGTTCTCTGCAATCACAAGGACCGCGACTACAAGCATGCCTGCAGCCGCGCCTATAATCGCTGGCTGGCCGAGTTCGTCGGCGGCGCGCCCGATCGGCTGTTCGGGCTCGGCATGACAGGCGTGCGCACGGTCGAGGACGCGATCGAGGATTTCCGCCAGATCAAAGCGGCTGGCTTCAAGGGCGTGATGCTGCCGGGCGTACCAGGCACCGACGAAGATTACGACCACCCCTCCTTCGACCCGCTGTGGAAGACGGCGGTCGAGCTCGATCTGCCGATCAGCTTCCATGTGCTCGCCGCCGGCAACAAGGCCGAGGAGGCGATGACCAAGGGCGGCGCGCGCGGCCCCAAGATCGCATCGTGGCAGGCGGTCATCCGCTCCTGCCAGGATATCATCGGCATGTTCATTTTCGGGCGCGTGTTCGAGCGCCATCCGGGCTTGAAGCTGGTCTGCGTCGAGGCCGATGCGGGCTGGGTGCCGCATTACATGTACCGCATGGACCACGCCTATAAGCGTCACCGCTATTGGCTGAAATGCGACGAGATGAAGATGCTGCCCAGCGAATATTTCGCCAGGCACGTCTATGTCACGTTCCAGGATGATTGGGTCGCCTTCAAGATGACCGACATGGTCAACGCCCGCCACCTGATGTGGGCCAACGACTACCCGCACAGCGACTCCACCTGGCCCGAGAGCCAGCAGCTCTTGGCCGAGCACACGGCGCATCTGAAGCCCGAGGTGAAGGGATGGGTTCTGCGCGACAATGTGCGCGAGCTGTACAGGCTGCCTGCCTGATCGCTCACCGCATCGTCACGCCGCCGTCGACGGAGATCACCTGGCCGTTGATCCATTCGCCGTCGGCGGACATCAGCATGGCGGCGGTGGCGGCGATATCCTCGGGCTCGCCCAAGCGCGGGCTGCGGCCGATGGCGAACACGGCGGCCTTCTCGGGATGAGTCCTGTTCTTTTCCGACATGACGAGCCCGGGCGAGATCACGTTGGCGCGGATGCCCTCCTTGCCCCAGCGCGAGGCGACATGCCGCATCAGAGCGGTCAGCGCATATTTGGTGACCGAGTACGAGACGCGCACGCCGCGCGGCATGAAAGCGGCCGACGAGCCGGTATACACGATGGCGCCCCCGCCCCGTTTCAACATCTGGGGAATCGCATGACGCGTGCAGAGTAGATGGCCGCGCAGATTGACCGCCACCGCGCGGTCGAACACCTCCAGCGGTACGTCGACCGCATCCGTATCGCGGGAATGCAGCGACAGGTCGGCCATGTTGACCAGCATGCAGTCGAGCCCGCCATAGGTCTTCACGGCCGTCCCCACCATCGCGGCAACCGTCTCATCCTCTGTGGCGTCGAAGACCGCGCCGATCGCCTGGCCGCCGGCATCCCGGATTCGGCTGACCACATCCCTGTAGCCGGCGGCCGTCTGCGCACCGACAATAACGGACCCGCCTTCCTCGGCGACCCGCATCGCGGTGGCGGCCCCGATATTGGCGCCCCCGCCGGCGATGATCGCGACCTTCCCTTCGAGTCTGCGCATGAAACCGTAATACTCCTCCGGACACGAACTGAGGAGAGGAAGCGCACCTTCCTGCCACTTCGCGCGTTTATAATCTCGTGGCCTGTCGAGCTAAGGAACCGGAGCTATGAGCGACAGCATCGTAGATGAAGGTCAGACCCGGCGTGATTTCCTCTTCCTCACGGCCGCGACGACTGGCGTGGTGGCGACCGCCGCGGTCCTTTGGGCCATGGTTGATTCGATGGAGCCGTCCGCCGACGTGATCGCAGCCGGCGCGCCTCTCGACGTCGATATTTCCCAGATCAAGCCCGGACAGCAGATCGTCGTGCTGTGGCGGGCGCACCCGGTCTATATCGCCAACCGGACTCAGCCTCTGCTCGATCGCTTGCAACATTCGGATACGAGCCGCCTGTCCGACCCTGACTCCGACGTCATGCAGCAGCCGGACTATGCGAAAAACTGGCACCGTTCTATCAAGCCCGAATATCTGGTCCTGGTCGGCATTTGCACGCATCTTGGTTGCCTGCCGCGCTTCGAGCCCGACCCCGGCGGCGCGCTCGGCGCCGATTGGCCGGGCGGATATTTCTGCCCGTGCCACGGATCGCGCTACGACCTCGCGGCCCGCGTCTTCAAGGGCGTGCCGGCGCCCTACAATCTGCCTGTGCCGCCACACCGCTTCGTCGACGACAAGACGCTCCGCATCGGCGAAAATCCGCCAAATACGCAGTTCGACTTCGACGACATCGTGCAGATGTAGGGACGGCTATTTTCAAGCCGGCGGCTTCGGCAGCTGTATGAACTCGATCGCGTTGCCGCTCGGGTCGTAGGCCATGAAAATGAAGCCGCCATACGGCGGAGGGAGCGGCTTCTTGGGCATCATGACCGTGGCGCCGAAGTCGGCGACACGCTTTGCGACGGCATCGATGTCGGGCACCGCGAGCAGGATCGGCGCGACATCGTGCGGCGAATGCTTCGGCAAATGGCCCATCAGCGTTTCGTCGGTGACCAGCACAACAGTCGGCTCCTTGTTGGCCTTGGCCTCCTCGGGCGTCGCCCCGAAATTGAGGCCGAGCTCGGCACCGCCCTTACGCCCCTTGGGCGTGGGATTGCGGAGCGTCTCCTGCATACCGAGGACCTGCTTGTAGAAGGCGAGCGTCTTGTCGAAGTCCGCGACCTTGATCTTGACCGTGATAAGGCGGAATTCGGGCGCGTCCGCCGCCGGCGCCGCCGGCGCGAGGCATAGAACGGCTAAGAACAATCCGACGAGCAGCCTGGACATTCCTCCCCTCCTCCATATTTTCCGTCATTCCCGCGAAAGCGGAATCCCTTCATACGCCGGCGCGAACGGTTCCAGGGATTCCGGCTTTCGCAGGAAGGACGATTTCTATTATACGGTACAATGAGGATGTTTCGATGTCCCGCGCGCTCGTCATCATTGGCCTCCTGATCGCGCTGATCGGCCTGTTGTGGCCATGGATTGGCCGGACCGGACTCGGCCGGCTGCCGGGCGACATCGTCATTCGGCATGGCAATTTCACCTTTTATGCGCCGATCGCGACCGGAATCCTGGTGAGCATCGTGCTTTCGCTCATTCTCTGGCTGATCAACCGATAACGTCAGAGCTCGTAGCGCAGATCGATTCCGAAAGTGCGGGGCTGGCTCCCGAAGCCGATCGGCTGCCCCAGCACGGCGACGGAATACGGGACATAAATCTCGTTGCCGAGGTTGAGCCCGTAAAGCGACGCCGACCATCGCCGATCGGGCGATTTGAAGGTCAGCCACGCATTCCAGAGATCGATCCACCCGTGTCCATATGCCGGGCTGTTCATGTCTTCGTAAAAGGAATGGCCTTCGAACGTATATTCGACCCGCGGCGTTATCGACCCGATGCCCGGTAGATCGATCCGGTATTCGCCGGTGAGCGCGCCCTTCCACCGCGGAGCGCGGATTAGATATTTGCCGGAATTGTCCACCCGAACATTGCCGAGCATATAGACGAAGTTCGAGTACTGGGCTTGCAGCCGCCCGACGCCGGCGGTGAGTTCCGCTTCCGGCGCGGGCTTGTAGGCGGCCTCGACCTCCGCCCCATCAATGCTGGCGGATCCCGCGTTCTTGATGCTGATGAATCCGAATTCGTCGGGGATGCGGACCTGCAGATTGGTGAAATCCTCGTGGAAGAGGCTGAGATCGATGCGGAGCCGCCGGTCGAGCAGGTCGGCCTTGACGCCAGCCTCATAGGCCCAAACATCCTCCGGTTGGAAAGAATCCGGCGCCCGCGCGGTCGGCGGCAGAAAGTCATATCCCGCGAAGCCCCCGCTCTTGAAGCCGCGCCCGATGGAGACATACGTCATGACCGTCGGATCGAAACGATACTCGGCCGTGAATTTGGGTGTGAACGCGTCGTTCGAGAGGTGCGAGAGCGATTGCAGGACGGTAGCGAAGATCGGGAAGCCGGCGCCCCGCTGATAGAAGGTGAAGGCCTTCTCCTCGTAGGTGTATCGCAGCCCCGCGCTCAACGAGAGTTGCTCAACCGGAAACCAGGTCACGGTGCCGAATCCGGCATAGGAATTCGTCTCGTTGCGGCTGGCGAGCACCAACGTCGCCAATCCTGGGCCAGGATCGAAGGGTAGAAGGGCCAAAGAATTCGCGTGCTCGCGGTAGAGGGAGGCACCGACGATCCAGGAGATCGTCTGCTGCGTCGGCGACGCAAGGCGTATCTCCTCGCTAATCTGGTTCTGACGTTCCGCGATCGGGATGCTCTTGAGAATATCGGCGGCCGTGCCGTCTTGGTCGAGGTAGTCGTCGACATAGGCGCGACGGAACGCGCTGACCGACGTCAGGTGGCTCCAGTCGAGATCGAGATCGACGGTGGCGCTGATACCCCAATTACGACGGATCTCGCTGCCGTCGTAATTGTCGTCGACGCTGAGCAAATTCTGATTGGATTCGCTGATGAGCTTGGGATCAAGGCCGGCAGCGAAGCGGTCCGCATCCGCTGCGAGATTGATCGTGAGCTCGTCCGAGGGCGTCAGCACGACCTTTGCAGTTGCCGTCAGCCCGTTCTGATTGCCCGCGGGGCTGCCATCGAACCGGTTGGTCGCATAGCCGCCGATATGATGCTCGGAAAAGCTCACCTGAGCCGCGATCTTACCCTGCACGAGCGGTCCACCCAGAAGGACTCGCGCAAGCCGCTCGCCGAGATTGCCGAAGCGAGTCTCGGCGATGGCCTCGAAATCGTCGGATGGCGTCCGCGTGATTATGTTGATGGCGCCGCCGGTCGCGTTGCGGCCATAAAGCGTTCCTTGCGGCCCCTTCAGCACTTCGATGCGCTGAACATCGAGCGTATCGAACAGATCGGAATAGGAGCGGCCCAGATAGACGCCGTCGAGATAGACCGCGACCGGGTCGTCCGCGCCGACACCCAACGGATTCTGACCGATGCCGCGGATCGAGATCGGATTGTCGCCGAATGCCGCATAGCCGCCGATCACCAAGCCCGGGGTCAAGGCTGCGATATCACGCAGATCGTCGATCTGGCTGGCCTGAAGCTGGGGCGCGCCGAACACAGTGATGGAGGATGGCGTCTCCTGCACCGTCGAGGGTCGCCGTTCGGCCGTGATCACGATCTCCTCCAGCCGCGCGCTCGGCTGGGCCGTTGCAGGAACGCGCACGGACATTGGGAGCAGGATTGCAACGAGAAGCGGAACGGCTCTCGCGGACTGATAAAATACTCTTGCGATCACCGTCGATGTTATCGGCTTATTGTGGCGAAGCTTTCGTTCAAATCTATTGAGCCGGCCGACTGAATACAATTACAAACTGCGCTTTGCCATCCTGTTTATCGTTCGACCTGAAGGATGCCCTCGGTAATGTGCGGCAAGGTTCCGCCGCCGTCGATCACGAGCGTATGGCCGGTGATATATGAGCCGTCGTCTGAGGCGAGAAAAAGCATTCCCTTCGCCACGTCTTCCGGAGAGCCGAGACGGCCAAGCGGCACCAGCCTTCTCGCCTTCTCGAGCGTGTCCGAAGAAAGATGGTCGCCGCTCATTTCGGTGACGGTGATTCCGGGTCCGATTTCGTTCACCGTAATTTTATGGGGCGCAAGCTCGATCGCGACGCTCCTCACAAAGCCGTTGATCGCCATCTTCGTCGCAATATAGACGCTGAGCTTCGAGACCGCGGTCCGCCGCGCGGGCGTCGTCGTCATGATGATGCGGCCGCCATGGCTAGCCTTCTTCAAGGACGGGAGCGCGGCGCGCGTGAGCCAATAGCAGGCCTTGAGATTGACCGCGATCGCCTTGTCGAGATCGGTGTCCTCAATCTCATCAACCGCGCCGGGCGCAAGATAGGCGGCGTTATGGATCACGATGTCGAGCGCGCCGTACAGCCGCTCGGTTTCGCGGACCATCGTCAGCACATCGTCCTTGATTCCGGCGTCGCCGGCGACATAGCTCGCCTCACCGCCGGCGGCGCGAATCTCCTCGACGACCTTGCGGCCATTTTCGGCCGTGCGCATCGTGACGACCACTTTGGCGCCTTCGGCGGCGAAACGCTTGGCGGTCGCCTTGCCGATACCGGTCCCGGCGCCGACGATCAGCGCCACGCGCCCTTCGAGCCTGCCCATTCGTCCTCCCTGCCGTCGCTCGTTATTTGCGGCCGATACGCCTCAAGCGGTGATTGTCGAGGAGTTCGGCATTGCCGCGACCGAAGGCCATGTCCTTGATGAATTGCTGACCATACATGGCGTAGGGGAAGCCTTGCTCGATCGCCGTCGCTTCGTCCAGCGCCTTCAGATGGGCGGGATCGAGCGTGAGATCGAGACAGCCCAGATTGTCGTTCACCTGCGCCGCGCTGCGCCCGGCGATGATCGGGATGATTCCGGCCTCCGGCCGAAGCTGGCGGATCGCGGCCAGGGCCACCTGGGCGGGCGTCCGGCCGATCTCGCGCGCGATGCCTACCACCTGGCGCGCGATCTCGAGGCTGCGGGCAGGGATGTGCTCGCGCTGCATCCGGGTGGCCTCGTTGGCGCCGGGATCGAGGAATTTGCCGGTCAGCACGCCCTGCGCCAAGGGCGACCAGGCGGTCACACCCATGTCGAGTTCCTCGGCCATCGGGATCAGCTCCCGTTCAGCGGTGCGCTCGGTCAGGCTGTACTCGACCTGCATACCGATGAAGGGCGACCAGCCGCGCAGATCGGCCAGCATATTGGCCCGCGCGATCTGCCAGGCCGGCACGTCGGACACGGCGACATAGAGCACCTTGCCGGCGCGGACCAGATCATCCAGCCCGCGCATGATCTCCTCGACGGGCGTCGTGTAATCCCAGAAATGGAGCAGGTAGAGATCGATGTAGTCAGTGCCGAGCCGACGCAGAGAATCTTCGACGCAATGCCGCATGTTCTTGCGGCTGTTGCCGGACTTGGAGATGTCGGTGCCGGTATGCGGCGTATATTTGGTCGCGACCACGAAATGATCGCGATCGGCGCGGACGAACTCGCCGACCAGCCGCTCGCTGGCACCCTCGGTATAGACATGCGCCGTATCGATAAAGTTGCCGCCGGCCTCGGCAAAGGCGTCGAACATCGCCCGGCTCTCGTCGCGATTGGCGCCCCAGCCCCAATCCTCGCCGAAGGTCATGGCGCCGAGGCAGAGCTCGGAAACCCGCAAGCCCGATTTGCCGTGCAGCCTGTAGCGCATGGGACAGTACCTTTCGATCCTCCTGGTTGGGCCGGCATTGTCCGGGCAATCGGGCGCCAAATCAATCGGCCCGACTTCCGGCTTCACACCTGAGCGGATAAAGTCGAACAGCTCGAAGATGGGAGGGTGGTCATGAGCGCGCGAAGCTCGGCCTGTCTCCTTTGGGCGATCGCCCTTGTCGCGATGACCGGCACAGCGTATGGCCGAGCGCGCGACGGCGCCTGCGCCCAGATCATGCGGGCCTGCAAGGCGGCCGGTTTCGAGCAGGGCGCGGCCAAATCCGGCAACGGCCTCAAGGTCGATTGCCTCGACCCGATCATGAACGGCACGCCCCAACCCCGGCACGCTTCGCGTCCCCTGCCGCACGTCGATGCCGGCCTCGCGGCGGCCTGCAGGACCCAGGGGCTGGAGAATCAGGCGCCGATCACGGAGCGGGCGCCGGTCATCGTGCCGCCTTCTCGCCCGGCGCCGCCGGGCAGCCCCAACATCGTCTTCGTGCTGACCGACGATTTGTCGATGAACCTGCTGCAATTCATGCCTCATGTGCAGAGGATGCAGAAGGAGGGCATGACCTTTGCCAATTACTTCGTCACCGACTCGCTCTGCTGTCCCTCGCGCACCTCGATCTTCACCGGGCGCTTTCCGCACGATTCCGGAGTCTTCAAGAATACCGGCGAGGATGGCGGCTACGCCGGCTTCATCAATCACGGCAATGAGGGGCTGACCTTCGCGGTGGCGCTCGCCTCAGGCGGTTACAAGACCGCGATGCTCGGCAAGTATCTGAACGGCTACGAGCCGCCCAAGCATCCGGTGGGGGCCGGATGGGGCTATTGGGCGGTCGGCGGCAGCACGGGCTACGCCCAGTTCAATTACAATCTGAGCGAGGATGGCAAGGTCGTGCGCTACGGCTACGATCCGGCGGACTATCTGACCGACATAGTGTCGGAGCACGGTGTCAAATTCATCCAGCGCGAGGCCGGCAAGCCCTTTTTCATCGAGATCGCGACCTATGCGCCGCACGCACCCTATATTCCAGCGCCGCGCGACGCCGACGCCTTCCCGGGCTTGCGCGCGCCGCGGGGGCCGGCGTTCGACGCCATGCCCGAGCGCGACACGCCGCCCTGGCTCGCGCGCATGGCGCCGCTCTCCGACGACGACAAAGCCAAGATCGATCGAGCGTTCCGCATGCGCGCACAGTCTGTGCTTTCCGTCGACAAGATGATCGGCGATCTCCAGGCCGCGCTTGCCCGAACCGGTCAGGACCGGAACACCTACTTCGTCTTCAGCTCAGACAATGGCTACCATATGGGCGAATATCGCTTGATGCCGGGCAAGATGACGGCCTTCGATACCGACATCCACGTGCCGCTGATTATCACCGGCCCCGGCGTTCCCGCGGGCCGCGTCGTCAACGAGATCGTCGAGAACATCGATCTCTGCTCGACCTTCAGCGAGCTTGCCGGCGCGGCACCGCCCCGAACTGTCGACGGCCACAGCCTCGTACCGCTTCTGCATGGCCAGCCGGTGACGGAATGGCGGTCGGCCGCACTGATCGAGCATCACGGGCCGCATGAGGATCCAAACGATCCGGACGCGCCCGAGCCGCGCTCCGGCAATCCGCCGAGCTACGAGGCGATCCGGATGCCGGATGCCGTCTATGTCGAATATGACGACGGCACCAAGGAGTATCACGACCTCGCGACCGATCCGGACGAACTCCACAACAGCTACGCGTCGCTTCCGCCAGCCCGTAAGGCATCCCTCAGACAGGCGGTCGAGGCGATGCGCGACTGCCACGATGCCGCGCGCTGCTGGGCGGCATCGTCGCCGATGCGCACGGCGTCAGGCGTCAAGTGACGCTCGGCTTCAGCTGTGAACGCCGCCGTCGACGCGGACGATCTCGCCATTCATGAAACGGCCATCCTCGGACGCCAGCATCGCGATCACGCCGGCGACATCCTCCGGTCGCCCGAACTGATGGTCGGGCCGGGACAAGTGGATGAACAGACTCATGTCGACACCCTGCGGGAAACCCGCGGGAGTGCCCGCCACCATCGGCGTCGCGATGCCGCCCGGCGCGATTGCATTCACCCGCACGCCGCGCTGCATGTATTCCCAGGCGAGCGCATGCGTCATGGCGGCGATGCCGCCTTTGCTTGCCGAATAGGCCGCCATATAAGGATGGCCGAAGAAGGCCGACGTCGAGGCCGCGTTGACGATGTTTCCCTTCGTCTCGAGCAGGTGCGGCAGAGCCTCTCGGCAAAAGAGGAAGGTGCCAAGCAGATTGACCCGAAGAATGTCCATGAAATGCTCGGCGGAGGTCTCGGTCGTATGGCTCGAGCGGAGAATGCCCGCCATATTGATCAGCGAATCCAGCCGCCCGGCCTTGGCCACGAAGTCACCGACCACGCGACGCACCTCGACTTCCTCCGAAACCGAAGCCGTGACCGTGGAAGCGGCGCCATCATGAGCTGCCGTGCTGCGCGCCGCGGCGGCCGTCTCCTCGAGGCCTGCCGCATTCACATCGACTCCGAGCGCCGTAGCCCCCTCGGAAACCAGCCTGATAAAAGCGGCACGACCGATACCCGATGCAGCGCCTGTCACGATGACCGCTTTGCCCTCGAAACGCCCGGCCAATTGTCCCTCCGAAATGTCGTCCGCGACGAACTGCGATCCTGGACGCCGCCGCCGCCGGCCGCAACAGCGCGTTGAGCGTCACAAAGGCACTTGACCGTTTCGTTTTCTTGGTATGAACATTGCGCGATCGCTGAACCGAGCGGCTCTATAGCGTCTCCGCCATAGGCCGCAGGAAACGTACGCTACCGTCTCATTTTCTCTAATATCTACATTGCAACAAGTCACTCGGGCCTTTAACGTCACGCCCCGGTAAATCGGAGCACAACCTGTTAGAGTGCTTCGCGAAGAGCGGACCGGTAAGCCGGCCGCCGAACGAGGTAGGGAGGAATTATGTCAGCACGAATCTCGGCGCTGCTCTGCGGCGCAGCCAGCTTTCTTCTGATCGCCCCGGAGCCGGCGGCCATTGCCCAGCAATCGGCGCAAGCATCGGCTTCTGCGGGGCTGGAGGAAATCGTGGTGACGGCACGGCGCCGCGAGGAGAAGCTGCAAAACGTGCCGGTCGCGATCACCGCCTTCACGCCTAAGGCGATCGAAGAAAATCATATCGAAAGCGCCTCGGACCTTCAGCACTTCGTGCCATCGCTACTGAGCTCGCAAGAGACACGCGACGAGCAGGTCTTCTATTTGCGCGGCCAGGGACCCAATGGCGGCCAGGGCGGAGCGCCCGGCGTCGTGACCTATTTCTCGGAAGTGCCCTTCTACGCCTCCGGTCCCGGCATCTATTACGATCTCGACAATCTGCAGGTCTTGCGCGGTCCGCAAGGTACGCTGTTCGGGCGCAACACGACCGGCGGCGCGGTGCTGTTCGAGCCCAAACACCCGACCAACGCATTCGAAGGTTACGCCGAAGTCGCCTTCGGCGACTACGGCCTCCACGAGGAGCAGGGCGCGATCAACGTGCCGATCATCGACGACGTGCTGCTGGTGCGCGGCGCGTTCGACATCGATCAGCGCGATGGCTTCACCCACGATTTCTCGACCGGGAAGGACCTGGACAATCGCGACTATTGGTCGTTCCGGCTCGGCGTCACCTGGCGGCCGACGGACGATTTCGAAAATTACATTGTCTATGACTCTCTCTATTCGCACACGAACGGCACAGGCATCATTCTGCAGGCGATCAACACGTTCCGTGATCCTCACGGCATCGCATCCAACGAAACGAGCTGGGTCCAGACCTTCTGCCCCGCGGCGCCCGCGCCGTGCCTACTGCCGCAGCAACTGCTCGCGCAGCAAGCAGCTGTGGGCCCACGCGGCACCTTCACCGATGGGGGACTCAACGGGCTGGACGGGTTGGACAAGACCTATAGTTACGGAATAACCGACATCGCGAAATACGATCTGAGCGATGATGTCAGCATCAAGAACATTTTCGGCTATCGCGTCCTGAAGAATCTTCTGCGCTACGACCTCGACGGCATGCCGCTGACGGTCATCAATTTCCAGACGCCGAACAACTGGAATCTCAGCAATGTCCAATACACGGACGAAATGCAATTCCAGGGAAAATCGCTCGGGGGCAACCTGACCTGGATCGCGGGCGGGTTCTATGAATTTCTGCATCCCGGCGGCCAAACCGTAGCGGAGATCGACACCACCTCCGTCATCGCGCCGCACCTGTTCCAGATCCCGTTGGGAGTGCAGGTTCTGTCCAACGCGCAAGGCCAAAACTCGCTCGGGCCGGAAGGGATCACCGAACGCACCGAGGCCGTCTTCGCGCAAGGCACCTACAATCTGGGCGGAATCTCCGAGGCGCTGGAAGATTTCAAGTTCACGGCGGGCGCCCGCTATACCTGGGACTACACGTCGAACAGCAATTTCGAGACCGTCAATGTCTTCCTTCCCGCTGCGTTCGGCGGTGCGCAAGTCGCGCATATTCCTTGCGATCCGTGCACCTATGAGAGCCACACCTTCCAGGCGCCGACCTGGACGGTGGATCTCGATTACCAGATCAATCCGAACATGATGGCCTACGTCACCGCCCGTCGCGGCTTCAAAAGCGGCGGCTTCAATGGCGCCGGCACGCCGCCTTTCGCGATCAAATATGAGTCGGAATACGTGACCGACGTCGAGATCGGCTTCAAAGGCGACTTCGACCTCTACGGCGTGAAGCTGCGCACCAATATCGACGGATTCCATGATGATTACCGCAACGCCCAGCGTGCGGTCGGCGTCCTGGTCCAGACCGTGCCGGCCCCGGCGCCGAAGACATCGACAACGCTGATCGCCAATGGCGACGTGACCATCGAAGGCATGGAATTCGAGGGCACCGTTGTTCCCGTCAGCGGCCTGGAGCTGACCGCCGACTGGACCTACATCCACGCTCGCTACGACCAATTCTTCATTCCGACGGTCGGTGACGAGCGAGACTTGCCGTATCCGTTTACGCCGAAGAACAAGTTCAGTTTTGCGGCAACCTACCATCTGCCGTTCATTCCGGAAGAAATGGGCGATATCGCGCTGCAGGCAAGCTATGTTCATACCAGCCGCGTTCAGTACGCCACGTCGGACATCGAGCCCTTCGGCAACGAGCCCGGCTACGGCTTGACCGATCTGAATGTGGAATGGACCAACGTCTTCCAACAGCCGATCGACGCGACATTCTTCATGACCAACGTCACCGACAATGTGGTGAAGCTCGGGAATGTCGGCATCTACAACTCGTCAGGCTACGTGTCGGGGATCTTCAACGAACCGCGGATGTGGGGCTTCCGCCTCCGCTACAGGTTCGGCGGCGGAGAGGAGCACGAGGCGGCGCCAGCTGAGCCTGCCGCGGCAGCTCCGCCTCCGCCCCCGCCGGCGGCGCCGAAGAGCTATCTGGTGTTCTTCGACTTCGACAAGTCGACGCTGACGTCGGAAGGCCGGAACATCGTCGACCAGGCGGCCGCCAATGCCGGTCCGGCCAAGGTCACGCGGATCGTCGTCACCGGCCACACCGACACGGTAGGCTCGGACGCCTACAACATGCGGCTTTCGAAGCGCCGAGCAGAGTCGGTGGCAGCCGAGCTCGAAGCCAAGGGAATTGCCTCCGACGAGATCTCGCTGGTCGCAAAAGGCAAGCACGACCTTCTGGTGCCGACGGCCGACGGGGTGCGCGAGCCGCAGAACCGGCGGGTCGAGATCGTCTATGGTGGAGGCCCCAACTCATAAGGCGGCTTAAGACCGCTTACTCCAACGGCGCTTCTTCCAAGGAAGCGCCGTTTTCTTTTGTCCCCTCGCCCCTGCCGCCTGTATGATCCATCATTGCAAGGAAAGGGCAGTGGGAAGGCGAGAACCATGGCGCTCAATCGGATTTTCGAGCCGATTCGCATCCGGAATCTCGAGATTCCGAACCGGGTGGTGAGGACCGCCCACGGGACCCATCTCGCGCGCGACTGCTTCGACGACGCCTCGATCGCCTATCACGTCGCGCGAGCCAAGGGCGGCTGCGGCCTCAGCATCATCGAGGCGGCGAGCGTTCATTCCTCCAGCGAGAACACGCTGTTCAACCGCGATGACCGGGTGATTCCGGGCTTCGAGGCGCTGATGAAGGCGGTGAAGCCTTACGGCATGCGCGTTTTCGAGCAGCTCTTTCATGGCGGCCACCAGACTTTCGGCGAAGGCCGGCGGCCACCCTGGGCGCCCTCAACCGTGCCAAGCCCCGCCCTCAACGCGGTGCCCATCCCAATGGGCGAACCCGAGATCGCGGAGATCATCTCCTGCTTCGCCGAGGCCGCGCGGCGCTGCCGCGACGGCGGGCTGGACGGCGTCGAGATTCATGCGGCGCACGGATACCTGATCCATCAGTTTCTGTCGCAGATGACGAATCTCCGCACCGATCGTTGGGGCGGAAGTCTCGAGAACAGGGCGCGGTTCCTCCGTGAAATTCTGGTCGCGGTCCGGCGTGCTGTCGGGCCGGACTATGTCGTCGGGCTCCGCGTCTCGGCGAGCCAGGCTCCGGGCAGCCTTACCGAAGATGAAATCCGCGAGGTCGTAGACGGACTCGTCAAGGAGAGACTGATCGACTTCCTCGACGCCTCGCTGGGCGACTATTACCGCATGGATTCGATGGTGAGCGGTATGCATTCGCCCACCGGCTACGAACTTCCGTCCAGCGGCAAAATCGTCGAAGGCGTGACCTTGCCCCGCATCATCAGCGGACGTTTCCGCACGCTCGAGGATGCCGAGCAGGTGCTGCGCGACGGCGTCGCGGACATGGTGTCGCTGGTGCGCGCGCAGATCGCCGATCCCGATCTCGTCCGCAAGACTCGCGAGGGCCGCGTCGAACAGGTGCGCCCGTGCATCGGCTGCAACCAGGGCTGCATCGGCGGTCTGATCCGCGACCAGCGCCTCGGCTGCGCAGTCAACCCGGCCGTGGGCTTCGAGAGCACGCTGGCAGAGGATCTGATCAAGCCGATCGCCGATCCGAAAAAGGTCCTGGTCGTGGGCGGTGGGCCGGCGGGCATGGAGTCCGCGCGGGTGGCGGCGCTGATGGGACACAAGGTCGTACTGGCCGAAGCCTCGAGCAAGCTCGGCGGCGCCGTCAACGCGGCCAAGAAGTCGCCGCGCCTCTACGGCATCGGCGATATCACGGACTGGCAAGAGCGCGAGATCTTCCGCCTCGGTGTGGAGGTGCGGCTCGGCACCTATCTCGATGCCGATGGCGTGATGGCCGAAGAAGCAGACGCGGTGGTCGTCGCGACCGGGTCGATGCCGCGCATGGACGGCATGCAGTTCGGTTTGCCCTCCGCGCCCGTCAAAGGATATGAGCTGCCGCATGTGCTTTCCTCGCACGACGTGATGCTGGGCCCGCCGCGCGATTTCGGAGGCAGCGTGCTGGTGCTGGACGACACCGGCCATTTCGAAGCGCTCGCAGTCGCCGAGTTCCTGATCGCAAAAGGGATCGCCGTGACCTTCGTGACGCGCCACTGGTCGATCACGCCCTATGTCGATACGACGATGCGAACCGTTCCCGCGTTGGAGAGATTGTACGCCGGCGACTTCACATTGCTAACGCGCCATTATCTAGTTGAGATTCGCCCCGGCTCGGTAACTGTGCGGCCTTCGCAGTCGGAGCGCACGAGCGAAGTGCAGGCCGACACGGTGGTGCTGATTACGCCCAACGAGCCGATGCGAGGCGTCTATGACGAGCTTCGTGATCGTCATCGCCACATCTGGCTGGTCGGCGACGCGCTCTCGCCGCGTGATCTTCAGGCCGCGATCGCCGAGGGCCATCGCACGATGCGCGCGGCATTCGCATGACAGACGATCAGGTCGAATGGGTTCCGCCGCCGAGGCCGGAATGGCTCGTGCGGGTGAACGATGAAGGTCGGCATATGGATATCGCCGCCCTCGTTCCGCTCGACCCGGACGAGCTGATCGCGACGGCCAAACGCAGCACCGGCTTTTCCGACTTCGGCGACGAGCGCTGGCGCGAGCCGTTTCAAATTCTGGTCAAGTCACTCGACGAGGAAGCCCAGCTGCATTTCTTCGGTCGCCTGATGACGCGCAACGACCTTCTCAATCACCTGCGCGCGCTCCTGCAGATTCAGCACGTGTTCAAGCGCCATCCCGAGATCGCGCAGCAGAAGATCGACCGACCGCTCTTCATCGCGGCGGTGCCGCGCTCGGGCAGCTCCATCCTGTTCGAATTACTGTCGCTGGATCCAGGCTTCGGCTCGCCGCGACAGTGGGAAATGATGTTCCCCTGCCCGCCGCCGGAAAAGTCGACCTACGAGACCGATCCCCGCATCGCGAAATGCCAGCATCTGATCCAGCAATGGACGCGCGTCGCGCCGAGCCTCGCGACGATCCACGAGATGGATGCGCGGCTGCCGAACGAATGCATTTTTGCGCAGGCGATCAGCTTCACCAGCGAATATTTCCCCTCGCAGTACCAGATACCCTCCTATATCCAGTGGCTCGCGACGAAGGCGGATTGGAGCTGGTCGTACGGCTTCTACAAAAGAGTGCTGCAGGTGCTGCAATGGCGCAATCCGCGCCGGCATTGGCTGCTGAAGGCGCCGTCGCATTTGAACTATCTGCCCACCATCTTCGAGATTTTCCCCGACGCGCGCGTTTTGCTGACGCATCGCGATCCGGTGGTGGCTCAGGCCTCGGTGACCAACCTGATGGGCACGCTGTTCTGGATCCGCAGCGACAAGCCGATGGAGGTGAAGGCCTTCGCCGGCATGCTGTCGCCGGAAGCGATGGCGTTCGGCCTCAACCGCACGATCGACTGGCTCGAGTCCGGAGCGATCCCGAAGGATCAATGCATGAGTTCGCTCTATGCCGATCTGATCCAGCAGCCGGTTGAGGCGATCCGCAAGATTTACGACAAAGGCGGTCTCGATTTCACGCCCGCGCACGAGGCGCGAATCCGCGACTATCTGGCCGCCAAGCCGCAAGGCAAGCACGGCCGCCACGCCTACAGCGTCGCCGAGGCGGAAGAGGCCGCGCGGCGCAGGAACCTATTCAAGCGGTACCAAGATTATTTCGGCGTTCCGAACGAGATTTAAGGAGGCATACATGCTGCAGGATAAGATCGTCATTATCACCGGCATCGGTCCCGGCATGGGCCGCAAGCTGGCGCTCGAGGCATCGAAGGCGGGTGCCAAGCTCGCCATCGCCGCGAGGTCGCGCGACTTCCTGGAGAGCGTCGCGCGCGAGGTGCAGGCCTCCGGCGGCGAGGCGATCGCCGTGCCGACCGACATTGCGAAGAAGGCCGATTGCGAAAACCTCGCGAAGGCCGCGATCGAGCGTTATGGCCGCATCGACGGGCTGGTCAACAGCGCCTACAGCGCCGCCCCTTTCATCCCGTTCGAAGAACAGGATCTCGACGAATGGCGCAAAGCGATGGAGGTGACGCTGTTCGGATCGCTGCAGATGGTCAAGGCCGTGCTGCCGCAGATGAAATCGCAAGGCGGCGGGGCAATCGTCAACGTCGCGACGATGGAGACGCGCAGGCCGCTCGTCGGCCACGGCTCCTATGTCGTATCCAAAAGCGCGCTGATGGGCGCAACGCGCCAGCTCGCGACCGAACTCGGCAAATACGGCATCCGCGTCAACACCGCAGTGCCCGGCTGGATGTGGGGCACGCCGGTCGAGAATTATATGAGCGACGCCGCCGCCAAGAGCGGCACGACGGTCGATAAGATGAAGGCCGGCATCGCGCGCAATATTCCGCTCGGCCACGTTCCGCCCGACGAGGAATGCGCCAAGTCGGTGCTAGTCCTGCTCTCCGACTATACGAGCCAGGTCACCGGCGCCGCGCTGGAAGTCAATGGCGGCGAGGTCATGTCGCTATGAGCGTAGAAGAGAACCGCGCGCTCGCGCTGCGCATGGTCGCGTCGCTGGGCGGCGGCAAGCCGGACCAGTCGCTGTTCCACCCTGAGGCCGAATGGTGGGTGCCGGGACATGGCTGGTTCCCCAATGAGAAATTTCTGGCCTTTGCAGAGGCCTTCACCGACAAGCTGGTCGGCAATCGCTCGAATCTGACCGTGGAAGGCATCACCGCGGAAGGCGACCGCGTCGCGATCGAAGCGGTCTCGCACGGGCAGATGACGAACGGGAGAACCTACAACAACACCTACCACTATCTGTTCGTCTTCCAGGACGGAAAAATCCGCAAGGCGAAGCTCTACAACGACACGCTGCATGCCGCGGAGGTGCAGAGATAGCGCCTTGATCATTCCCGCGAAGGCGGGAATGACGAAGACTACTCTGCCGCCTGCTTCGCCTTCCTCTCCGCCCACATCTCTTCGGCGCGCGTCTTCAGCGCGCGGCAGGTGGCGTTGAAGCCGGCTTCGATCCAGCCATTGCCGAAACGCATGATGTGGATCGCGTTCTCGCCGAGATAGGCATCCGTCGTGTGGTAGGTGCAGCGCTCGGGGCCGAGCGATTCGATGTACTGATCGCGGCGGCCCGCGTAGGGCCATTCCTCGCTCCAATCCATATGCCAGGCGAGAAGCCTCTCGGGCTCGACGGCGCAGACATATTCGACGACGGTGGCAAGCTTGTCGTCCCAGAAATTGGCGAGCGTCATCACGACCGGCGCGCCCATCTCAAGCGTCGATTCGCATTTGACGCAGAAGGGGTTCCATTCCGGATAGCGCGGCAGGTCGACCAGAATTTCCCAGACGATCGCGGCCGGCGCCTCGATCTCCACCTTGATCGAGCGCGCCACATGATCCGGGTTGTATCCGGTCTTCGGATCGAATCCTTCGGCCATCGCCAATCCCCCCTTCAACGCCGCCGCTGGCTTCCGACGCCATCATATATATAAAACGGAAACTAGCGCCACCGAACAGGGACCTTCGCCATGCCGCGCACCATCGACAGCCCCATCCGCCGCGTCGCGGTGATCGGCGCCGGGACAATCGGCGCGAGCTGGGCCGCCTATTTCCTGGCCAAAGGGCTCGAGGTTACGGTGAGCGATCCGCTGCCGGCGGCCCGCGATCTCACGACCCGTATGATCGAAACGGTATGGCCGACATTGACCGGAACGGGCGTGGCGACAGCCGCCCCAGGCGCCTGGCGCTTCGAGCCCGACCCGGTAAAGGCGGTCGCGGGCGCCGATTTCGTTCAGGAGAACGGGCCGGAGCGCTACGAGGTGAAGCAGCCCCTGTTCAAGGCGCTGGATGCCGTACTGCCTCCCGAGACGATCATCGCGTCCAGCTCCTCGGGCCTGCTGATCAGCCGGCTCGCGGAGGGGCTGAAGCAGCCCGAGCGCTGCATCATCGGCCATCCCTTCAATCCGCCGCACTTGATCCCGCTGGTCGAGGTCGTCGGCGGCGCATATGCGAGCGAGGCAGCGATCGAAGCCGCGATGAATTTCTACCGCGCCATCGGCAAGCGGCCGATCCGGATCAACAAGGAGGTGCCCGGACACGTCGCCAATCGCCTGCAAGCCGCGCTCTGGCGGGAAGCCGTGCATCTGGTGGCCGAGGGCGTGGCCTCGGTGGCTGACGTCGACGCCGCGATTTCGGAAGGGCCGGGATTGCGCTGGGCCCTGATGGGCCCGCACGCCACCTTCCATCTGGGGGGCGGCGAAGGCGGCATGAAACATTTCTTTGCGCATATCGGCCCAGCCGTCGAAAGCTGGTGGGCTGATCTGGGCGCCCCGAGTCTCTCGCCCCAGATCGCCGAGAAAATTACGGCGGGCGTGCGCGAAGAAACGGGCGAACAGTCGATCGCCGAGCTGGCGGCCAAGCGCGACGCGGCGCTCGTCCGCCTGTTGCGCGCCAAGCAGGATCAGTAAGCGAAGCGCTGCCCGACGATCGTTTCGGAGATCGTCCAGAGGCGCTCGGCGGCTTCGGAATCGAGCGCGTCCGGCAGCACGCCTTTGCCTGAGCTGATGTCGGGATCGCGCGGCGCGATCTGGCAATCTTCGAGAAAGGTGCCGGTCACGCCCGCGAGCTCGGGCGCCACTGCCGCCCAGACCTGGGTAGCCGCGCCCTGCGCGATCGACTTCACCGGCGAGCCGTGCGACTCGCTGTAGTCGGTCACCATCTTCTCCTCGCCGGGCGTCACGTAGCGGAAGACCTCGGTGCGGATAACGCCCGGATGCAGCGCGTTGACGGTGACGCCTTTGGGCGCGACGCGCTTCGACAGCGCGACGGCGAAGAACACGTTGGCGCGCTTGGAGGCCGAATAGGCCGTCCAATGATTGTAGGGTCGCTTCGAAAAATCGAGATCGTCGAAATCGAAGCCGGGCTGTCGATGGCCGTTTGAGCTCAGCACCACCACGCGCGACGGCGCGGCCTTGATGAGCGCCGGCATCAGAAGATTGGTGAAGAGAAAAGGGCCGATATGGTTGGCGCCGAAATGCATCTCGCATCCCTCGGCCGTCAGCCGCCGCTCGCCGCCCACGAACCCCGCATTGTTGATCAGGACGTCAATCTTGGGATGCGCCGCAAGGATGTGCTCCGCCGCGGCGCGAATGCTCTTCAGATCGGCGAGATCGAACGTAACGGTCTCGATCTTGGCGCTCGGCGCCTCGGCACGAATCGCATCGGCGACGCGGCCGTTCTTGGCGGCGTCGCGCCCGCACATGACGACCAGCGCGCCGGCTTTCGCCAACACGCGCGCCGTCTCGGTTCCGATCCCCGCCGACGCGCCGGTAACCACGATTGTCTTGCCGCTGAGATCGGCGCCGCCGACAACATCCTCGGCGGTGCTGCTAGCATCCAATGGCATTCTCTCCCCCTGTCAGGATTCGGCGCTACCGCGCCGGCCGTGTGTGCTGGGTCATGAATTTCTGCGTACGGTGCTTGCGGCCCGCGCGCACGCCTTCCCCGCCCGCGTTGCCGGTTCCCGCCGGCTGCATCGCGGGGACCAGCTTGTCCTTGCCCGGCCCGATCAGATCCGCGCGGCCCATGCGGCGAAGCGCGTCGCGCAGCAGCGGCCAATTTTCGGGATCGTGATAACGCAAAAAAGCTTTGTGCAGCCGCCGCTGCTTCAGTCCCTTGGCCGAGAACACCGCCTCGCCTCCAGCGCGCCGAATGGGACGCAGCGGATTCTTGCCGGTGTGATACATCGTAGCCGACAGCGACATCGGCGACGGCAGGAAGGTCTGCACCTGGTCGGCGCGGTAGCGATTGCGCTTCAGCCACAGCGCCAGATTCATCATGTCTTCATCGGTGGTGCCCGGATGAGCGGCGATGAAGTACGGAATGAGATAGAGCTCCTTCCCGGCTTCCTTGGCATAGCGGTCGAACAGCGCCTTGAACCGGTCGTAGCTGCCCATGCCGGGCTTCATCATCTTAGAGAGCGGCCCCTCCTCGGTGTGCTCCGGCGCTATTTTCAAGTAGCCGCCGACATGATGCGTCACCAGCTCCTTCACATAGTCGGGGCTCTTGACCGCAAGGTCGTAACGGAGCCCCGAAGCGATATGGATCTTCTTCACGCCCGGCACGGCGCGCGCCTTGCGATAAAGCGCGATCAGCGCGCTGTGGTCTGTGTTCAGATTCTTGCAGATGTCCGGGAACACGCAGGAGGGACGGCGACAAACCGACTCGGTCTCGCGGTCCTTGCAGGCCAGCCGGTACATGTTCGCCGTCGGACCGCCGAGATCGGAGATGATTCCGGTGAAACCCTTCACCTTGTCACGAATGTCTTCGATCTCGCGCAGGATCGAGCCTTCGGAGCGATTCTGGATGATCCGTCCCTCATGCTCGGTAATCGAACAGAACGAGCAGCCGCCGAAGCAGCCGCGCATGATATTCACCGAGAAGCGGATCATCTCCCAGGCGGGGATCTTCTCGTCGCCATAGAAGGGATGCGGCGCCCGCGCATAGGGCAGGTCGTAAACGCCGTCCATCTCGGGCGTGGTCAGCGGAATCGGCGGCGGCGTCAGCCACACTTCCTTGTCGCCGTGGCGCTGGATCAGCGGCTTGGCGTTTCCCGGATTGCTCTCCTGATGCAGAATCCGCGACGCATGGGCATAGAGCGCCTTGTCCTCGCGAACCCGTTCAAATGCCGGGAGTCGGATCGCAGTCTTCTCGGAAGTCTGCGCGCGGTCGGTGGGCGTTGGATCATCCACCAGGCCAGGCTCGACGATCGTCCAACTTTCCGGCGGCGCATCCAGCAGAAAGGCAGTGCCGCGGATGTCGCGCATGGCGCCGATGGGCTCACCTTTTGCGATGCGATGGGCGATCTCGACAATTGCGCGCTCGGCGTTGCCATAGACCAGCAGGTCGGCTTTGGAATCGACCAGGATGGAGCGGCGTACCTTTTCCGACCAATGGTCGAATTGCGCGATCCGACGCAGCGAAGCCTCAATGCCGCCGATCACGATCGGCGCATCGCGGAACGCCTCGCGGCAGCGCTGGGAATAGACGATGACCGCGCGGTCCGGCCGCCGGCCCTGCGCACCGCCCGGCGTGTAGGAATCGTCACGCCTCAGCCGCCGGTCCGAGGTGTAATGATTGACCATCGAATCCATATTCCCGGCGGTGACGCCGAAGAACAGGTTGGGCTTGCCGAGCGCAGTGAATGCGTCGGCGCTCGTCCAGTCAGGTTGAGCGATGATGCCGACCCGGAATCCCTGGGCCTCGAGCAGCCGGCCGACGATGGCCATGCCGAAGCTCGGATGGTCGATATAGGCGTCGCCGGTGACCAGGATGATGTCGCAGCTATCCCAGCCCAGCGCCTCCATCTCGGCGCGAGACATGGGCAGGAACGGAGCGGGCCCGATGCGGTGGGCCCAGAATTTCCTGTAGGAGAATATGTTTTTGGCAGCGTCCATGGTCGGAGCCCTATATGGCCCGAACCGCGCGCAACCGTAAGCCGTCAGATTGAGAAATCGTGCGTTTTTTCGGCCGCGCCTTCGATGCCGGCATCACGGGCGCGATTGCACAGATCCTCGATGGTAATGCTGTCGAGCTGCTTCATCCAATCCTTGACCAGGTCGCGGCACATGGGCGCCACAATACGCTGGCCGAGGGCCGATTCGGTGGTCGGCAGATCGGTCGCGTCCTCCCGAATCTCGGTGGATCGCACCGCCTCGACGATCTGGGCGAGCGTGATCTTCCGCCGCTCGCGCGCCAGCCTATAGCCACCGCGCGGGCCTCGCACTCCCTCGAGGATATGCGCCCGGACGAGCTCCTGAAGCACCGGTTCCAGGTAGCGGCGGGGGATTTGCTGACGCGCCGCGAATTCGCGGCCTTGGACTGGCTGGGCGCCGGCATTGTAGGCGATGTCCAGCACGGCACCGATCGAGAAGATGAGCTTCTTGGACAGGCCTAGCATCGACGCTTGGATCATGTGTCTAAACGGAACCACATTCATTTTGGGGGTGCAGCCTACATTTCACAGAACCGCCAGTCCATGCCTCAGGTGTAAATTGGGATCGAACATGCCGCCCGGCAAGGCCGTCCGCTCTGCCTGTATCAGCGGCCGTATGCTAGGAAATCCGCGGGTTTCAGACGGAGTGTGCGCATGAATCCGCCGATCGGCCTGTGTTACGGGTGCCTGACAGATACCTCGCTTTCCGATTTGATCGAGATCGCCGGCCGGCACGGATTCGCCTCGATCATGGTCTATCAGGAGCATTGGAAACGTCATGCGGTCCCGCCGACCCGTGAGCTCAGCCGCATGCTCGAGGCCAACGGCATCCGGCGTGTAACGCTCGATGGCGTCCTAACATTCCTTCCCCGCATCGATTCCTGGGCCAAGAGCCTGGTCGACGGCGTCGACGATTATTTCCGCATGGCCGAGCAGGTGGGCGCGACCTGCTTCAATGTTCCCCATTACACGGGCGACCCGGCCACGCCCCTTTCTGAAATGGTCGACGCGCTGGGTCCCTTCGCGGAGCGCGCGGCGCGCCACGGGATTGCCTTGGCGCTGGAATTCATGCCGGAGACCGCCATCCCGGATCTTGCCGCGGCATTGCGCCTTCGGGGCGCGGTCGGAGCGTCCAATCTGGGCATCTGCGTCGATACCTGGCATCTGGCCCGGACCGGCGGCGGACCGGAGGACCTCCGGGCGCTCCCGCCCGGCGCCGTGACGGAATTTCAGATCAACGACCGTGACGCCGGCGCGCCTGTCTCGGACGCGACGACCGGCTGGCAGCCGAACGACCGTAAGCTCCCGGGCGAGGGTCAGCTGCCACTGGTCGAGACGATCCTCGCCGTCGAGGCCAACGCCCCCGGCCTGCCGCTCAATGTCGAGGTCTTTTCCGAGGCGCTCCGCAACTTGCCGCCGGATGAAGCGGCGGCGCGCGTTGCAGCTGCCGCGCGCGACTTGTTGGCGAAGCTGCCGCGCGGCTGACCGGCTCACCGCCCGAACTTGGCGAGCACCGTCTCGGCGAAGCGGCCGATCGCCTTCTTTTTCACCTCCAGCCGCCGGATGTCGTCGCCCTCATCGGTCCATTTCTGAATGTCCCAGGGCGTCGAGAGCCACGGACCGATGGCGACCGTGTCGTCGATGTCGAGCCGTTTGAGCCCGTCGACGAGCGTCTGAGTTAGCGGCTCTGCCGGCACGTAGCAGATCGTGAAACCGCTCTGCGAGAGGCCGCCCTTGCCGCGGATCGCGCGAACGTCCGCCGCCGCCTCCTGCATCTGGGCCAAGGTCATCGCGAGCGGCAGCCAGCCATCGTTCATCGCGGCCCGCCGGATCGCGGGCTTGCTTCCGCCGCCGCACCAGACCGGGATCGGCGCAGGCGGGGGCGGGCACATCATCGCCTCGAAATCGAAGAATTCGCCCTTGTGAGACACGACCTTGCCGGTCCAGAGCTTACGCATCGCCGCGATCAGCTCGTCCAGACGGCGGCCGCGGCTCGCGAAATCGACATGGACCAGGTCGTATTCCTCCTTGATCCAGCCGGCCGACAGGCCGCAGGCGACCCGCCCGCCGGTAAGGACCGAAGCGGTGCTGATCGCCTTGGCGGCGGTGAACGGATCGCGGAGCGCCGCCAAATAGATATTGGACATCAGCTTGAGCTTTTTGGTGACCATTCCCATCGCGGTCAGCGTGATCCAGGGATCGGGCCAGGGCGTGTCCTGCGGCCAGAAGACTGCGCCATCCTCGGTATAGGGATATTTGCTCTCGATTCTGGCCGGCATGACCAGATGGTCGGCCATGGTAATGCCGTGAAACCCGACTTCCTCGGCGAAGCGCGCAATCTCGACGAGCTGGTCGACCTCCATGACGGAGACCAGCGACAGCCAGAACTTCATATGACAGATCCTCCCCTGCCCGCCGCTGGCGCGGCATCGTGCACGGGGCTAGCCTAGCCGAAAGCCGAAGGAGGAGAAAATGTCGGAACAGCTGCCGGACGCCGTACAGAGACTTCTCGATCTCCAAGACATTCAGAGGGCGCTTGCGATCTATGTCGTGGCGCTCGATTCGCGCGAATTGCCGCTGTTCCGCCAGTGCTTCACCCCGGATGCGCGGATCACGCTCGCGGGCATGGGCGACATGACGCCCGACAGCTACATCAAGCTCGCGGAGGAAGGGCTCGGACGGCTCGACGCGACGCAGCACCATCTGGGCCTGCCGTTGATCCGTCTGGACGGAGACCGCGCCCATGCGCGCTGCTATTTCATGGCGCAGCATGCCCGCAACGCGCTCGCGCCGAACGGCCTTCTGCTGATCGGCGGCTGGTATACCGATGAGCTGGTGCGCACGAAGGACGGCTGGCGCATCGCGCAGCGGGAAGGGACCGCCCTCTGGTACGACGGCAACCCCGAAGTCCTGGGCTATAATTTCCCGATGGGAGCGACCCCGCGCGGGCCGGGCCATGCGGCGCCCGCCTGGATGCGGGCCTGAGCCACCCGGAACAAGCAAACATCGATTGCCGTTTCCCGAAGTGAATTCCTCGGGAGACAGGAATGCGCGGTCTTTTGTTGTGGCTCATAGGGATCCCGATCCCGATCATCATTCTGCTCTACATCTTCCACGTGATCTGAATTTCAGACCGCGGAGAGGAAGCTCGCTCGGCTTTCGCAAGGAGGCACCATGACGGCAATCGCAACCAGGACGCTCAAACCGCTCAGGCGGCGCGTCGTGCAATTCGAGAAGGCGGCGCTCGAAGCGGCGGAAAATGCGGACCGCGCTTTGACGCGAGCCGAAAGGAGAGCGCGCGGCGTAATGAGGACCGGCCGATCGTTCGCGAAGCAGATCCACGACCGCATCGAGGACCAGCCGCACACCTCTGTTCTTGCGGCGCTGGCGCTGGGCGGCTTGATCGGCTACCTCCTGCATCGCGCGCGCGACTGATCGCCCGATGGACCGGACGAACGAACGCGCGGCCGATATCGGCACGATCGTACCCGTAGGCCTCATGGCCGTGGGCGCGGTCGCGCTGACGCGGCGGCCGACATTGCTCGGTGCAGCCATTTTGGGCCTGCTCACCTACGAGCTGTTCAAGCAGAAACGCCCTGAGCGGCAACCGGGGCGCGACCCCGTGGAGCGCGACTCCGAAGATTCCTTCCCAGCCAGCGATCCGCCGGGCTGGTCGGGCACCACGGCGCGCGCCGGCTGAAGCTCTGTCCGGCTTGTGCGCTGGACGCTTGGGCGACATCATAGGCCTCCAAAAGGCCGCCTGATGATGGCGGTCGACGCATTGGAGGCGCTGCATGGTGAAGCTCGGGACCAATCTGCCGGAGCATCTGATCGGCACGGACCAGGGAGCCCTATCGGAGTTCCTCCAGGGCTTGGAGGAACTCGGCTACCATTACGTCACGGTCGGCGATCACGTGCTGGGCGCCGATCTCAGTGTCAGACCGGACTGGAAGCCCTTCCTCGGTAAGGCGCCGCTCTATGACCATCACATGGTGTGGCACGAGCCGCTGGTGCTGTTCGGCTATCTGGCCGCCCTCACCCGCAAGCTCGAGCTCTGCACCGGCATTCTGATCAGTCCACAGCGACAATCCGCGCTGCTCGCCAAACAGGCCGCCGAAGCCGACGTGCTCACGGGCGGCCGCATCCGTTTCGTCATCGCCGCCGGATGGAACGACGTCGAATACGAGGCGCTTGGAATCGATTTCGCCAGCCGCGGCAAGATCATGGAGGAGCAGGTCGTCCTGATGCGGCGGCTTTGGACGAACGAGCTGGTGACCTTCCACGGCCAGTTCCACACAGTGAATGCCGCGGGCATCAACCCGCTGCCCGTCCAGCGGCCCATTCCGCTCTGGTTCGGCGGCCAATCGAAGCCTGTGCTTCGCCGGATCGGCAAGCTGGCCGACGGCTGGTTTCCCTATTATCCGCATTTCAGCGAGCAGCGCCTGCAGGAGGATCGCGACGCGATCCGCGCGAGCGCAAAGGAAGCGGGACGCGACCCCGCCTCGATCGGGATTGAGGGCGCCATCTATTTCGTCGATCCGCGCTTCGAAGCGCCGCCGGACGCGCGCAAGCCGCCCGAGACGCTCGAGGAATGCGTCGAATACGCCAATTGGTGGAAGCGGTTCGGCGCGACGCGCTATTGGGTGACCGCGCCCTGGGCCAAGCTGGGGCCGGAGGAGACGGGCATTCGCGAAACCGGCAAGAAGTGGACCGGCGTTGAGCAGCGACTGCGCGCGCTCGCCGAGTTCAAGGACGCGATCGGCTCCGATTTCTAGCATGGCATCCGATCTCGGCCGCTGGGAGCGGATCCTGGGCGAGCTCGCGCGCCGGCGTGCCTTCAGCGAGCAGATGGGCGGAGCCGAACGGGTGGAGCGCCACCGCGCCGCCGGCAAGCTCGATGCGCGGCAGCGGATCGCGGCTTTGTTCGACGACGGAAGCTTTGTCGAGCTCGGCGCCTTCGTTGGCGGTCTCAGCGACATGAGCGACACACCCGCGCCGGCCGACGGACTCATCGCCGGCTTCGGGCGTATCGACGGACGCCCGGCTCTCGCCGGCGCAGAGGATTTCACCGTGCTCGGCGGCTCGATCGGCGAAGGTGGCGCGGACAAGCGCTACCGGCTCGCGCAGCTCGCGGCCCAGGAGCGGTTGCCGCTGATCTTCATGCTTGAGGGTGCGGGCCACAGGCTCACCAACAACCATCAAGGACGCAGGCCCAACGATCTGCAGGCTCTTGCCGAACTGTCGGGACTGGTGCCGATGGTATCGCTCGTCATGGGCGCCTCGGCAGGTCACGGTGCGCTGACCGCGCCCCTTTCGGACTTCGTCGTCATGACGGAGGCGGCTTCGCTCTTCAGCGCGGGGCCGCCGCTGGTCAAAGGCGCGATCGGCGAGACCGTCACCAAAGAGCAGCTTGGCGGCCCGCAAATCCATGTCGCGCTCTCGGGAGTCGCGCACAATCTCGCCGCCGATGACGTGAACGCCATCGCGATGGCGCGGCGCTACCTTTCGTACTTCCCGTCGAATGCCTGGGCGCACACGCCGAAGCTGGAAGGGCCGGATACGGGCCCGCGCCGGCTGGACGGAATCTTGGAGCTGATCGATCCGGATCCGCGAATTCCGTTCGATGCGCGGCTGCTCGTCGAGATGCTTGTCGATGGGGGCACGCTGTTCGAGGTTCAGCCGCAATTCGGCGCTCCGATCATCACCGCGCTCGCGCGCCTCGGCGGCCATGCCGTCGCGATCCTGGCCAATAATCCCTCGGTCGGAGCCGGAGCCATCGATTCCAATGCGGCCGACAAAGCAGCGCACTTCATGGATGTCGCGGGCGCTTTTCACCTGCCGGTCGTGTTCCTCACCGATAATCCCGGCGTGATGGCAGGCTCGGCTGCGGAGAAGACGGGCATCCTGCGTCATGCCGCCCGCATGTTCGTCGCCCAGCACAGGCTCAAGGTGCCGAAGCTGCACGTGACCTTGCGCAAGGCCTTCGGCTTCGGCTCGTCGGTGATGGCGATGAATCCGTTCGATCGCCAGACGATCTCGCTTGCCTTCCCGGCTGTCACGATGGGCGCGATGCCCGCGGCGAGCGGCGCGCAATCCGCCAAGCTCGACGACGCGACCCGCGCCCGGATCGAGGCCGAACAGGCGGGCGGCTCCTTCCGAATCGCCGACCGGATGGGCTTCGATGACGTGATCGACCCGCGCGACCTCCGCGACGCGCTGCTCAAGGGGCTGGCGCTGGCCGAAGCCCGCCGCGCGGTCGCGCCCGAGCCGACCTTGACGCGCGGGGTGACGCCCTAAGTCATTTGGGAGTAGCGTATGGCCGTTTCCGGCTAGGGGCAGGAGGAATGAGCATGGCTTCGACCGAACGTGCGGTTCTCGCGGGCGGCTGCTTCTGGGGCATGCAGGATCTCATCCGCCGGTTTCCGGGCGTCATCTCGACCCGGGTCGGCTATACGGGCGGTGACGTGCCCAACGCCACCTATCGCAATCACGGAACGCATGCCGAGGGCATCGAGATCATCTTCGATCCCGAAAAGCTCAGCTACCGCAAGCTGCTGGAATTCTTTTTCCAGATCCACGACCCGACGACGCCCAATCGCCAGGGCAATGACCGCGGCACCTCCTACCGCTCAGGCATCTATTATACGACAGCGGCGCAGAAGCAGACCGCGCTCGACACGATCGCGGACGTCAATGCTTCGGGGCTATGGCCAGGCAAGGTCGTGACCGAAGTCGCCGAAGCCGGCCCCTTCTGGGAAGCCGAGCCTGAGCACCAGGATTACCTGGAGCGCTACCCGAACGGCTACACCTGCCATTGGATCCGGCCCGATTGGGTATTGCCGAAGCGCGAGGGGCGGGCCGCGTAAGGCCTCGCCGCTACATCAGCGACGTGATGTAACAAGAAAAGCTTCGGACCGTCAGTCGTCCGACAGTCGCTCTTACGCAGCCTTCTGATCGAACTTGAACAGCCGCAGCGAATTGCCGGCAAGGATCGCGTGGCGCTCGTCGGCCGGCACTTCGCTGAATTGCGAGTTGATGGTCTTCCAAGAGAACGGCCAGTCGCTGGTGATGTGCGGATAGTCGCTGGACCACAGCATCCGCTCCACGCCAATTCGGTGGCGATTGGCGATCGCGAACGGATCGCTGATGAAGGCCGCGGGGAAGAATTCGTGCATATACTCGCTGGGCCGGCGCGCGAGCTTCTTGTTCCGGAGGGACGCCTTGGAGTGGCGCATGTAATTGTCGTCCGCCTGATCTTCGAAATACGGAATCCAGCCGCAATCCACTTCGATCAGCGGAATGCGGATCTTGGGAAAACGGTCGAGCACGCCGCCGAAGATGAATTGCAGCATCCTGAGCGGCGCGTCGTGGAAATGCCCTGTGCCCGGCAGGGATTCGGCGCGCTGGACACCCAGCATCTGGGTGGTGAGGCCGACATGGATGGTGAGCGGCTTGCCGGAGGCCTCGATCGCCTCCCATACCGCGTCGTCCTCGGGCAGGATCGAAGTTCCCCCATTGGGATAGCGCTTCATCAGGAAGGCGACGAAGCCCGGCATCTTCGAGACGCGCTCAATCTCCCGCAAGCATCCGTCGACTCCTCGGTTCGGCAAAAGCGCGGTGCCGCCGAGCCGCGTGGGGTCTGTACCGCAGAATTCGGACATGAAATCATTGTAGGCTCGAATCATGTCGTGATGCAGATCGGCATCCTCGCACTGCGCCACGAAGGCCGACGGATAGTTCGAGCCGAAGATCAGCTCGGCATCGACCCCATCCTCCTCGATCTCCTCGATGCGCGCTTTGGGGTCATAGCTGCCGGGATTGATATCCTCGAAGCGGCACCAGGCTTCCATTTTCTTGGGATCGCGGCCGGCGCAGGCGCCCCAGCTAAACGGGATCTGGATATCGTAACCCGGGAACACCCAGGCATCGCCCTTCTCCAGCCGCTCGACGCGCGGCACCTGATCGCGATATTTCGAGGCCACCCGCGAGGTCCACACATCCGCTGGCTCGTTCAGATGTCCGTCGGCCGAAATCAGCTTGTAGACCCGCTTCCCGTCCTTCCCCATCGGCATGCCATGCCCTCCCGCTGCCCGAAGGCAATTTGGCATAAATCTATATCTTTGCAAAGAAAGAGGCCTGGCCGTCCCGTGCCTTGGGGGACAGCCTTAAGGAGCTCAGTTCCGCGCGCGCTGCCTGGCAATGAATTCATCCAGGACCTGGTAGAGATATTGGCAGTCCTCTTCGGTCATGGTCGGGTGGCAGGGCAGCATCAGCCCGTGCTCCATGACCTGATCGGCGCCCGGATAGCCGTCGGGGTCGGCGCGATATTCGACGCCTTTCATCATCGGATGGCGCGTGATGTTGCCGGAGAAGATGACCCGGGTGAACACGCCGGCATCCTCGAGGAATACCTGCAGGTCGCGGCGGCTCCAGCCAAGATCGGGGCGTAGCTGCACCGGATAGCAGATCCAGCTCGTCTTCACGTCCGGCAGCAGCCGCGCCTTGATGAAGATATCCGAGCGGCTTTCGAGATAGCGCGCGTGGCTCTGGAAATTCTTGTCGCGCAGCCGCCAGAATTCGTCGAGCTTGTCGAGCTGCACGTGGCCGAAAGCGGCACCGGCCTCGTTCGGAATGAAACCGTAGGCGACGTCCTCGAAGATGAACATACCGTCGTAGGCGATACCGTCGACATCCTCGAGGAAGCGCCCGTCGCTGTCCTTCTGCCGCGTGCCGTGCAGGAATTTCTCCGACGAACGGCCCCAGCAGCGGGCCATGAGACCCCAGTCCCAAAGCTTCTCGTCGTCGACCGCGACCATGCCGCCGTTCCCGAGACAGGTGATGATGTGGAAAATCGAGAAGCTGGTGACCGAGATGTCCGCACGCTTGCCGGTCGGGGTGCCGCGAAGCTCGGCTCCCAGCGTGTCGCAGCTATCCTCGACCAGCGTAAGCTTGCGCTTGTCGGCTATCTGGCGAAGCCTGTCCCAGTCCGGCACGCCGCCCACCAAGTTGGGCACGAGGATCGCCTTGGTCTTCGGACCGATCATCCGTTCGAGCTTGTCGAGATCGATCTGATAGGTGTCGGGGACCACGTCCACCAGCGCCGGCACATAGCCCGCATGGACGATCGAGGCCACGTCGGTGGAGAAGGTGAGCACCGGCGTGATGACCTCCGAGCCTTTCGGCGCGTTCAGCATCCGCATGGCGAGCATCAAGGCCGAGCTGCCGGAATTCACCATGACGCCGTATTTATGGCCCATGAGCGCCGCGACGCGCTTCTCGAAACTCTGCACCTGAGAGCCCACGACCATGCCGTAGGGCGCCTCCATCACCTTGACGACGGCATCGATCTCCCTGCGATCGAGCATCGCGCCGCCATACCGAATCTCGCGTTTGGGAAGCGCCATGACCCGTCTCCTCCTCCATTCCGCTTTTCGCCCCGCGACCATGAAAGGCGGGGTGCCGCGCGTCAACTGTCGTCACGGAGGACGATCCGGCGCTACTCGGCGGCCGCGCGCGCGGCACGTCGGGCAGCCGCTGCGCTCGCCGCGTAACGGCGCGCCAGGACCGCGCAGATCATGAGCTGGATTTGGTGGAAGATCATGAGCGGCACGATCATCGGACCGGCCACCGCCGAGGGAAAGAGAAGCCCCGCGATCGGCACGCCCGAGGCCAAGCTCTTCTTCGACCCGGAAAAAGCTCGGCATCGCCGCGATATGGCAGCTTCCCGACGCCGAGCCAAGCGGTTGGCCCTCACAGGCCCTGGATCGGGACATAAGTTTGCGTTTAATGTCCCCCGCGTTCGCGCGACCGCTTTTCCACGATGAGTCTGCTGAAATGGTGACGCTGTATCATTGCCCCGAGACGCGCTCGATGCGCTCGCTCTGGCTGCTGAACGAGCTCGGGATTCCGTTTGAGATCAAGGAAATGCCTTTCGATCTCAAGGTGTTGCGCTCGCCCGAATATCTGGCGATCCATCCGCTCGGGCGCATTCCGGCCCTGCGGGACGGCGACGTCACGCTGTTCGAGTCCGGCGCCATCGCCCAGTATCTCTGCGAGAAATACGACACGAAGGGACTCGACCGGCCGATCGGCCACCCCGAGCGCCCGCTTTGGCTGCAATGGATCCATTTCGCAGAGACCATGATCGTCCACGCCGCGAGCCTGGTTCAGCAATGGGTATTCATTTCCGAGGCGGAGCGTTCTCAGGCTGTGATCACATTGGAAAGCCGGCGCATCGGCAAATGCCTCGATCTGTTGGAACGCGAGCTGCAGACAAAGGACACGCTGCTGCCGTCGGGCTTCTCCGCGGCGGACACCAACGTCGGATTCAGCGTCTATTTCGTGACGGCTTTCGTCTCGCTCGGCGCTCACCCGAAGGTCGAGGCCTACCGCAAGCGCAACATGGCGCGTCCGGCCTTCCAAAAATCCATACCGGAGGGCCAGAAGGAGCCTTTGGAATGGCTGACTCCGCGATTGGGTCCGGTTTTCAAATTCGCCGGCTGATCCCGTGACTTCCGAGGCCCTCGGCGCGCGCGAGTCCCGGGAAGCGCGTTCGGGCCTCAGGACGGCGAGTCTTGCGGCGCTCGGGATCGTATTTGGCGATATCGGCACCAGCCCGCTCTACACGCTGAAGACGGTTCTCGGCGTCACCGGCGAAAAGGCGGCCGCGGGCGCAGCGCTCGGGTCGCTGTCGTTGATCGTGTGGACCCTGATCATCGTGGCGTCGATCAAATATGTCACGCTGGCCATGCGGGTCGACAATGACGGCGAGGGCGGGATCCTCGCCCTGATGTCGCTCCTCGGCGTCAAGCGCCAGAGCCGGCCGGCGATCGTTGCGGTCGGGCTGTTCGGCGCGGCGCTCATCTATGGCGATGGCGCCATCACGCCGGCCATTTCGGTTCTCTCGGCGCTCGAAGGGCTGAGCATCGCGACGCCGGCCTTCGAGCGGTTCGTTCTGCCATTGTCGGTTCTCGTGCTGGTCGGTCTTTTCACGTTTCAGAAGCAAGGCACCGCGCGCATCGGCGGCGCCTTCGGACCGATCATGATTCTCTGGTTCGTTGTCATCGGCATCCTTGGAATTTCCGGGATCATCCGCCATCCCGGCGTTTTGGCGGCGATCGATCCTCGGTATGGCCTCGCCTATCTGTCCTCATCCGGAACGACGGGTTTCCTTGTGCTCGGAAGCGTCTTTCTCTGCGTAACGGGCGCAGAGGCGCTGTACGCGGATATGGGCCATTTCGGCAGGAAGCCGATCCGCATCGCGTGGTACGGGATCGTGTTCCCGAGCTTGGTCCTCAACTATGCGGGCCAGGCGGCGCTGGTGCTCCACGGCGCGCCGATCTCCGATAATACCTTCTATCGCCTGTGCCCGAGCGCGATGCTGCTGCCGCTCGTTGTGCTGGCGACGCTGGCGACGATCATCGCCAGTCAGGCCGTCGTGACCGGCGCCTTCTCAATGACGCGGCAGGCGATCCAGCTCGGCTGGCTGCCCCGTCTCAGAATCCTACAAACCTCGGCAGCCGGCTACGGCCAAATCTATGTCGGAACCGTCAACTGGCTGCTGATGATCGTGACCATCGGCCTGATCGTCGGCTTCCGTAAGTCCGACAATTTGGCTTCGGCCTACGGCATTGCGGTGTCGGCCACGATGCTCATGACCTCGCTTCTGCTGTTCATTGCGATGCGCGACATCTGGAAGTGGAGCTTGTTCGCAGCCGCCGCGGTCGCCGGAAGCCTGGCATTGGTGGACCTGGCCTTCCTATCGTCCAACATGCTCAAGATCGCGAGCGGCGGCTACGTCCCGATTCTTTTGGCTGCCGCAGTCTACTTGATCATGTTCATTTGGCACACGGGGACAAAAACCGTCGCGATCCGCCTTCGCGAGACCGTGGTGCCGATTGCGGAGTTCATGGGGTGGGTCGCGTCGGAGGGCCTATGCCGCCGCGTGCAGGGAACGGCCGTGTTCCTCACGCGGACGCAAAACGGAACGCCCCCCGTGATGCTGTGGTACGTAAAGCACAGCCGAGCACTGCATCAGTACGTGATCGCGCTGTCCGTCGTAACTGAAGCGGTGCCGTGGATCCTCCCCGAGCATCGTATCGAGATGCGGCTGGAGTCCGACAATTTCTGGCGGGTGACCGCCCATTACGGTTTCATGGAGCGCCCGAACATTCCCGCCCTTCTGGCGCGAGCGAAGGAGATGGACGAGCGCATGGATCTCTCCGATCTCACTTTCATCGTCGGGCATGAGACGATCATCGCCCGTACCGACGGCCGCGGCCTCCCCAAATGGATGGAGGCGATCTACGCATTCATGCGCCGGAACTCGGCCGACTTGACCGATTTCTTCCGGCTGCCGCCCGACCGTGTGATCGAGATCGGGCGAGAAGTCGCAATCTAGTTCGCGCTACTGCATGAACCAGCCGTGGCTGACGACGATCGACTGGCCGGTCAGCGCATTCGTCGGAAAAGCTGCGAGGAAGAGCGCGGTCTGAGCGACGTCGTCAACGGTCGTGAACTCGCCGTCGACCGTCTCCTTCAGCATGACGTTCTTGATCACCTGCTCTTCGGTGATGCCCAGCTCCTTGGCCTGTTCGGGGATCTGCTTGTCGACCAACGGTGTGCGCACGAAGCCCGGGCAGATCACGTTTGCCCGCACGCCATGTTTGGCTCCTTCCTTGGCGACGACCTTGGCGAGCCCGATCAGCCCGTGCTTGGCCGTGACATAGGGCGCCTTCAAGAGCGACGCCTCCTTGGAATGGACCGAACCCATATAGATGACGCTGCCGCCGCGGCCCTGCCTGTACATAATGCGCAGCGCCGCGCGGGTGGTGAGGAACGCGCCGTCCAGATGGATGGCGAGCAGCTTCTTCCATTGCGCGAACGGAAACTCCTCGATCGGCGCAACAATCTGGATGCCCGCATTGCTGACCAGAATGTCGAGACCGCCCAGCGCTTCCGCCGCCCTGGTGACGCCGGCATCGACCTGTGCTTCGTCGCTCACATCCATGGCGACCGCCATCGCATTCTTGCCGGAAGGATCGAGCTCCTTCGCCGCGGCGGATGCGGCGTCGAAATTGAGATCGGCGATCGCGACCTTGGCGCCATTGGCGGCATAGACCTTCGCGATCTCCTTGCCGATTCCGCTTGCCGCACCGGTGATCAGCGCGACCTTGCCTTGAATGCTCATGATGCAGCTCCTCGAAGCTTCGGGATATCAGGCCAGATAGTCGTGGACGACCTTCCCCAAACCCAGGGTCAGGTCGGCCAATATATGGGTAGCGGACACAACACGCCGCACCGGCAGCTCGGCGACCGGGGCAAGCGCATGCGGATTGAGGAACAGCGCGCCGGGACCGGTCCAGGCCCCTTTGAGAAGGATCTCCTCGAGATGATATTCCACGATCTCGCAGATGCGCGCGGTGCCGTCGACATGCGGCATGATCTTCAATAGAAAATTCGGCAGCTCCAGCGACGCGCGCACCGCGTCCAGATCCGCCTCGACATGCTTGTAGCCCATGGTCGCGGTCGCAATCCGAACCGGCCCATAATCGAGCGTGCCCACCAGCGTGTCGATCTCGGTGTGAAGAACAGGGTTGGCCAGCTTCTTTGGAAAACCCCAGAGCTCGCGCCCGCCGGCGATCGGGGGATGGTCGTTCAAGAACATGCAGTGCGTATAGCCACCCTTCCGCCCCTTGAAGACGACCGGAATCACCTGCCCGCTTTCGGTGTAGTCGCCGAAGCCTGTGGAATTGGGCATGCGGATGAACTCGTATTTGACCAGCGGCTCCTCGACCTGGAGCGGCTCGGGAACCACGCGCCTCAGCGCGTCGAGATCGGTCTCGTAGGTGATGACCAGATATTCGCGATCGACGAAGCGGTAAGGCCCCATCGGAAAAGCCGGGCTGGTGAGCGGCATGGCGAAGGCGCGTTCTCGAACTTCGGCTTCTCGCATGATTGGCTCCGTCTGGTGGGGTGAGGCTCCGATCAATCCCTGCCGTCATAGGCGATATCGAAGGTGAAAACGCCCTCGCTGTTCTGCGGCAGCTGAAACACTTCCTTGTGACGAAGTGTGCGCACGGCGTCGTTGTATCCCGACCGCCAATGATCTTCCATCGTCAGCCGCGAGAACTCGTAGTCCTTCGATTGGTCTTCGTAGTTCTTCGACCGGTAGACAAGCTCGATGATATTGTATTTGGACCGGTCCGCGACGCGGGCCAGATATTTGGCATCTCGTGTCTCCGCGTGCTCCGGCGGCAGCTTCTCGAGCAGACCTGCAAGCGCGAAACGCGCGCGCTGGAGCGATTTGAAGTGATCCGTCTCGGCACGGGTCCGGCTGGAATATTGAATCTCCTTCTGGCGGACGAGCACGTCGCCCATGGTGCCCGGCACTGATCCGCGCGAGCTCCACAAATCGATCTGGAAGGCGAGCGTGTTCTCCCGCGGCTCGGCATTCAGCACCCAGGTGAGCGGCGTGTTGGAGACGAGCCCGCCGTCCCAATAGCACTGACCTTCGATCTCGATCGGGCCGAACCCCGGCGGCAGCGCGCCGCTCGCCATCACATGCTTCACACCGATATGGTCGTGATGGTTGTCGAAATAGACGAAGTTGCCGGCGCGCACATTGACCGCGCCGACGCTGAAACGCATCTCGCGCGAATTGATCCGGTCGAAGTCGACCAGGGATTCCAATGTCGCGATCAGCGGCGTCGTATCGTAGAAGCTCGTCGCTCCCGGCGCGCCGGGCTGCAGGAGCCAAGGGTTGATCGGACGCGGCGAGAAGAAGGCGGGGGCCCCCATGAACATTGTCCGGAACGAACTCAGCTCGTTGAGAATCCGCCGGGTGAAGTCGCCTTCGACCGCGTGGGCGAACCAGGCGATTAGAGGATCGGTCGCTTGCGCGGTCACCTTCTCCCAAAACATTCTGAGCTTGTCGACCCGCGCTTCCCTGGGATTGCCGGCGATGATCGCGGCGTTGATCGCGCCGATCGAGATGCCCGCCACCCAGTTCGGCTCGACATGCGCCTCGGCCAACGCTTGGTACACGCCCGCCTGGTAGGCGCCGAGCGCGCCCCCGCCCTGAAGCAGCAAGGCGATCCGCTCGAAGGGAATCCGCTCCTCGACGACTTCGGCTCGATCCCAGGTGGCCGTATCCATGAGCCCTCCGATGGTTTCGCAGTCGCGTGAGCCCATCCGACCGAAGCCGGCGGCGGGGAGCCATCGCCCGACCGCGCCTGGCCTCAGGAGGGAGAGGCGGATCGCTGTAGCATATCACATAGAGCGCGAATGTTGCAGTGCAATGTGCATCAGGGAAGACGATCTCTCAGCGCGAGCAGCCAGTCGATGAGAGTCTCGACGTCCGCCGGCGTCCGGCAGAATTGCAGCGCGACGGGCGACAGGGTCGTGGCCCCCGCCTTTGTCCAGTCTGCGGCGGACGCCGCGGTCGCATCCCAATCGATTCCGCCATTTTTGCCGCGGACCGGCGCGAACTGCACCTCGATCTCGATCTTGTTCGGATCGCGACCATGCGCCGCAAGGATCTTCCTGAGCGCAGCCACGCGTTCGCCGAAGGAGGGAAGATCGGTCGGGTTGACCGCCCAGCCGTCCGCGACCCGCGCGATGCGCTCGAAATTTCGATCGGTCGGCGCGAAGCCCAGCAGGACCGGCAGCTTGTCGCGCTGCACCGGGAATGGGCGGCAGTGGAAATTCTCGAATCGGATATGCTCGCCCTGAAAGCGCGCGGGCGCCTGGCTCCAGAGAACGCGGCAGGCACTCACCAGCTCTTCGAGACGGCCGAAGCGGCCCTCGAACTCCATGCCGGCGGCCTCGTATTCCTGCTTTTGCCAACCGACGCCGAGGCCGATCGTGACCCTGCCGCCCGAGATCGCGTCGAGCGTCGCCAATTGCTTGGCGAGCAGCAACGCCGGGCGAAGCGTCGCGACCAGAACGAAGGTCGAGAGCCGAGCCCGCTTCGTCACTGCCGCCACCGCCGAAAGGAAAGCGATCGGCTCGTACCAGGGTTGTTCGATCGGATAGGGAAAGCCGTGCGTGCGAAGCCGCTCGGCATGCGCGGCGCCGTCGAAGCCCAGATGATCGCAGGTGCTGATCAGGTCGATGCCCTTGGCGTCCGCGCGCGAGACCATCTGAAGGACCGCGCCGAGATCGCCGCCGTAAAGCCCCTCGATCCCCATGACGTTCAGCCCGAACTTCATCGCGCCACCTCCCCGCTTGATCCGTTCGCCCGCACCTTTGGCCGCCGCGGTCGCCCGCGTCAATCTCCGCCGGCCCCCCGATTGGCAGGTGCCGCCGCTCTATCGTATAGAAGATTTAGAGGACGGCGGAGGGAGAGAATGGAGTCATTCCCGCATCTGCGGCAACCGATCGAGCTGGGCGGACTCCGTATCCGCAACCGCCTGATGATGCCGACGCACGGGCCGCGGCTGCCGCAAGGGCGATATCTGCGCTATCTGGAAGAGCGCGCGCGAGGCGGGGTCGGCCTGATTGGGTTCAATCTGGGGCCGCTCGGCATCATGCAGTTTCCGCTCGGGCCCGGCCGATTCCACGCGGCCCATGCCAACGACATCGACGCCGTGCCGCCGCATCCGCTGACCGCCGCGGGCCGCGCATTCTATGATTCGCAGGTGCCAGCCTATCGCGCCTGGGGCGAGATCGTGCGCGCGCATGGGGCGCGGGCGATCGGGCAGCTCTACCATTCGGGCGCGGCGCAGCATACCGACACCTTCCAACCCGCCGTCGCACCCTCATCCGTCGCCGACGAATATGAGCGAGTCGTTCCGCACACGCTGACGGGCGACGAGATCGCCGACCTGATCGAAACCTTCGCCTGGGGCGCGCGGCGGGCGCGAGACGCCGGCTTCGATGTCATCGAGCTGCATGCCGCGCATGGCTATCTCGGCTATCAGTTCCTGTCGCCGCTGACCAACCGGCGCATTGATGCGTATGGCGGCAGTCCGGAAAACCGGCTGCGCTTCCTGCTCGAGACGCTGCGCGCGGCGCGTGACGCGATCGGAGGCGCATTGCCGATCGGCGTCCGGATCAACGGGCCGGATCATCCGCCGGGCGGACTCACGCTCGAAGATCTGGTCGAGGCGTGCCGCCGGATCGCCGCCGAGGGCGTCGCCTATATCAGCATCTCGGGAGGTACCTATTCCGGCCTTCGGCGCGGCGCATATCTGCCCTATGTTGCGCCCGCGCTCATCCCGCCGGGCCCCAATGTCGCAACCGCAGCGGCGGTCCGCGCGGCGGTCTCCGTGCCTGTCGCGGTAACCGGGCGCATCGCCGATATCGATTTCGCGGAAAAGATCGTGGCCGATGGCAAAGCGGACTTCGTCGGAATGCTGCGCGCCCTGATCGCCGATCCACAGGCGCCGCAGAAGGCGTTCTCGGGACAGGCGGCGCGCATCGTCCCCTGCATCGCGTGCAACGAATGCCATTACGGGCGCCCAGTCGCCTGCTCGGTCAATCCAGCGGCCGGCCGCGAGGCGGAGATGGAGATCACGCCTGCCGCCCAGTCCCAAAAGATCCTCATCGTCGGCGCCGGACCTGCCGGCTTGGAGTGCGCGATCGCCGCCGCGCGGCGCGGCCATCGCGTGACCTTGGTTGACCGCAAGGCCGAGATCGGCGGCATGCTCGCGGCCTTGGCGCGGGTGAGCGAGCATGCGGAGTTCGGTCGCTATCTTCGTCATGCGGAAGAAACGACCAAGGCGCTGCCGATCGAGCTTCGGCTCGGCACGGAGGCCGACAGCCGGCTGGTCGAGGAAATCGCGCCCGACAGCCTGGTCCTGGCGACCGGCGCCCGCCATGGCCCGCCCGCGATCGCCAGCGAGGAGCCGCGATCCATGTTCACCGGGCAGGAAGCGCTGACCGACGTCGACAGGTTGGGCCGGCATGTCGTCGTCGCGGGCGGGCTCGACGACCATCTGCCGCCGCTCATCGTCGCCGATTGGATCGCGCGAAGCGGGCGCGCCGTCACGCTCCTCACCGAAAATATCGCGCCGGCTCCGGCTTTGGAGCCTGCCAATCTTTATCTCTTCATGAAGCGTCTGATCGAGCGACACGTGACGATCAGGACAATGACGGCCGCGGCTTCGCTCAAGGGCGGAACGCTCACGATCCGCAACAGCATCACGAATGCCGTCGATCAGATTGCCGGCGTCGATTCGGTGGTTTCGGTCGACGGACGGCTGGCCGATGATTCGCTGGTTCAGAGTCTGGCCGGACGCGCGCCGAAGATCCACCTCATTGGCGACGCGCTGTCCCCGCGCCGCATGCTCCACGCGACGCTGGACGGGGCAAGGTTGGGGCTTTCAATATAGGATGGGTTGAGTAAGCGAACCCCATCATCCTTTGCGCGGCTCGCGGCCTGGTTAAAAACCCAGCACGTCGGCGGCGTGCTTTGAGTCGTTGTATTCCTTCGAATAGCAGATCTTGCCGTCGCGGAATTCGAACAGGAAGTGATAAGTGTTGTTATAGATCTTGCCGTTTTTGAGCTTCCCGTAGGATTCGGCCTCGACCGCGACGCGGTCGCCTTCGGCGGTGACCCCGTGGACTTTCATCGTCACGGGTCCTTCCATCAGCCCGGCAAAAGCATCCGCCAGGGCCAGGAAATCGGCCTTGCCGACCCGTCCGCGCCCCGGCACCCACCAGGCGATGTCCGGCGTCACCAAGCTCTCATCCAAGCGCCCTTCAGCGAGGGTCGCGATCATCTTCAGGGCGGTCTGCTTGTTCTGCTCGGCGCTCATGGGCTTACTTCCCGAGCCAGAATTGGCGAGATTTGTGGGAATCCACCACTTCGGTGATCTTCTGGATCTTTCCGTCCTTGACGCGGAACAGGAAGAAGATGGTGTTGTGATATTGCCGCCCGTCCCGGACCTTGCCGCTGACCTCGGTATAGACGGCGACGCGGTCGTCTTCGGCGGTGATCGATTCATGTTTGAAGTGAAGCCCGCCCTCGAACTGGTTCAGCCCCTCGATCATCTTCTCGATCTGCGGCCGGTTGAAGGTGCCGGCCATCTCCCATTCACCCGGAACCGACCAGGTCGCGTCGTCGGCCAGGAGCGACAGCCCCGCCTTCAGGTTTCCCGTCGCCTGCGCCTCGAAATATTTGGCGACGACTTTTTTGTTGTCCTCGATCGACATCGACTCCTCCTCGATTCACCGGGCGGTGGCTATCGGCGGTTGGGCGCCGGCCAGATAATGCGTGGTGAGATTGAAATGTTCGGGCAGCGGCTCGACCTGTTCATAGATACGCGTATAGCCGGTGTGCTGGATACGCCAGGCGCCTTCGATCTTGCGATAGCGGTCCGAGTAGATCGCGCTGCCGCGGAGAATCGTGTCATCCCGGAAGTCGATATACATGTCGGTGAGGTACCATTTGCCCTCGGCCTCCGTGTCGCTCAGCACATCGATTTCGGGATGGCGCCCGATATGGCAAGCGACGCCCTTGGGATTCATGGTTTGCGACAGAAAGGCGATGATGTTCTCGCGCCCCTGGAGCTCATGGCGATAGGTTTCGGCGATATAGGCCGTCGTTGCATCCTCGGCCAGCACGGTGCGCATCAGATCCCAATCCGCGCGGTCGAGCGCACGGAAATAGCGATGCTTCTGCTGCTGGATGAGTTCGATATCCTCGAGCCGCAAGGCCATCGGCGTCCTCCCGTCCTTTCGGGCGATCCTAGCAGGCAAAACATTTGGCGCACAATGCGTCTGGCGCCGGAGACGACGAGACAATGACAGACCGCGAGATCCTGATCGTGATCGACCTTCAGAATGATTTCTGCCCCGGCGGCAGATTGGCCGTAGCCGGCGGTGACGAGGTCGTGCCGATCGTGAATCGACTGGCGCAGCGGTTCGCGCATGTCGTTCTGACTCAGGATTGGCACCCCGCGGATCACCGATCCTTCGCCAGCGCCCATCCCGACCGCAAGGCTTTCGAGACCATCGACATGTCGTACGGCAAGCAGACGCTATGGCCCGACCATTGTGTTCAGGGGACGCCCGGCGCCGCCTTCCATCCCGCGCTCTCCTGTCCCCGGGCGGAGCTCATCCTCCGCAAGGGCTATCGGCCGGAGATCGATTCCTATTCCGCGTTTTTCGAGAATGACCGCACGACGCCGACGGGCCTGGTCGGCTATCTGCGCGAGCGCGGGCTCGAACGGCTATATTTCGTCGGGCTCGCCACCGATTTCTGCGTCGCCTATTCGGCGCTGGATGCGCGGCGGGCGGGCTTCGAGGCGATCGTTCTGCTGGACGCCTGCCGCGCGATCGACACGGAGGGCTCGCGAACGCGCATGCTGGCGGAGATGCAAGCGGCCGGTGTCGCGCTCGGCGCGACGGCCGCCGCGCTGACCGAGTGACGGCCATGGGTGGATTCGAAGACGCGGCGGGATTATCGATTTCCTGAAGTGCCATCAAGACGAGCGGACCTGGATCGATGTGCGAGTTGATGGGCATGAACGCCAGCGTGCCCACGGACATTTGCTTCAGCCTCACGGGGCTGCTTCGGCGCGGCGGCCACACCGGCCCGCACAAGGATGGCTGGGGGATTGCCTTCTATGAGGGCCGCGCCTGCCGGACCTTCCACGACCCGGCGCCGAGCGCCCATTCGCCGATCGCCGAATTCGTCCGCAGCTATCCGATCAAGAGTCGGATCATCCTCTCCCATATCCGACGGGCCAATCGGGGACGCGTGTCGCTCGAGAACACCCATCCTTTTACTCGGGAACTCTGGGGACGCGCTTGGACCTTTGCGCATAACGGCCAGCTGAGGCGGGCGAAAAAGCTGCCGCTCTCTTCCGCTCGGCCGATCGGGACAACCGACAGCGAGCATGCCTTCTGCTGGCTGCTCGGACGATTGCATCAGACCTTCGGCGACAAGGCGCCTTCCGACGAGAAGCTGCAGGCGATGCTGGCCGGGCTTGTTGAAGAGATCGCGCATTATGGCGTCTTCAACATCCTGATGAGCGATGGGCGCACGCTTTTCGCCTTCCGCAGCACCAATCTCGTCTGGCTGACCCGCCGGGATCCCTTCCGGCCGGCGACCTTGGTGGACACCGACCTGACCGTCGATTTCGCGCGCCATGCCGCGCCCTCGGACATTGTCACCATTATCGCGACTCGTCCGTTGACCCGGAATGAGGAGTGGCAGTCCGTTCCCAAATCGGCCCTCATCGCCTTTCGCGACGGCGAGATGATCTTGCCGCGATCGGCGAAAAGGGCGATCAAGGCCGTTCCCCTACCAGGAGCCGTTCCATGTCCTTGAAGATCGTCCCCCTCACCGAGACCCTGGCGGTCGCGCCCCAGATCACGGCAGACGACATCGCGGAGATCGCGGCCAAGGGTTACCGCACACTCGTCAATAATCGCCCGGACGATGAGTCCCCGGGGCAACTTCCGTCCGAAGAGGCAAAACGTTTGGCCGAGGCTGCCGGGCTCCGATACGAATACTTCCCGATCACGGCGCCCACGCTGACGCCCGACCAGGTCGACGCCTTCGCCCGGCTGCTCCCCGAACTCCAAGGGCCGGTCCTCGCCTATTGCCGTTCCGGAAGCCGTTGCTCCCTGCTGTGGGCCGCGACCGAACTGCTGAAGGGCCGCGCCCCCGCCGATGTGCTGATCCGCGACGTCGCCGAGCGGGGCTTCGACATCTCGTCTCTTACGCGCTTCGCGTAAATCAGAATCGCGTTTTGGGCAGGGCGAGCCCCGGCACGTCGGATCGCGCCTTGAAGACGCAGCCGGTGCGCACGACGAGATTGGTCGGATTTTTGAAATCGCTGCCGGTCGCAATGTAGAGATCGCGCAGATCGGAACCGCCGAACGAAACGCTTTGCACTTCTTTGATCGGGACCTTGAGCCCGCCGGCGCGCCTTCCGTCCGGCAGAAATCGCGCGACCTCCCAGGAATCGAAGCGCGCGATCCAGACCCCGCCCTCCGCATCGACCGCCATGCCATCGGCGTCCTGAATGTCCGCGAAGACGCGGCGGTCATGCAGCGCTCCGTCGGCCCCGACATCATAGACCCAGACCGTCTTGTAGCTCTCCGACTGGTAGAGCCGCCTCCCGTCCGGGCTGAAGCCGATTCCGTTCGAGATGCCGATCCCGTCCCAGAGCCTCGTGACGCGCCCGTTCGGGTCGAGGCGGATGAGCGGGCGCGATTGCGGCGGCCGGCCGGCGCCGACGGACTCGGCATCGATCAAGCCGGCCACGACGCCGCCATCAGACGTGGGGCAGAAATCATTGATCGCGCCGATGGGCAGGCCATCGAGCGCGGTACGAAGCTGGCGCGATGTCCCGGAGCGCTCATCGAAGAGGATCAGCCCGTCCTTCCCCGAGCAGACGATCCCGCCGCCTTCGTTGAGCGCGATGCCGCCGATCCAGGTGCGGCCGCGAAGAAAGCTCTCGATGCGACCGTCCGAATGGCGCTTGTGCAGACCGCCTTTCGTGACGTCGCTGAACCAGAGATTGCCGGCCTCGTCGGCGCGTGGCGCCTCGAGAAACTCCCAGCCGTCGACGAGCGTCTCCAGTTCCATTTCTCCCCTCCCTCGCGACCTCGATGAGGACTAACAAACCTTCAGGAATTTCTGATATGCTGCGGCGTAGTTCGAAGAACCACTAGACACAAAATCAGGGATGTTGTCGGTCATAATAAGGGGTCTTGCGTCCGCCGGTTGCGCATTGGCGCTCGCCTCTTGCTCGATCTTCAACTACGGCACGCATACCGAGGATATGGGCGACGGCAAATACATCGTGCTGACCCCCTCGACCTGGGACGCAGCCACTGAGAACAGGAAGGCCAGCGAGGACGAATGTCCCGACGGATACAATATCGTGAAGAAAGGCCGGCGTCCCGACAGCGCCTTCAACGTGACCTTCCTCAACAGCGACTATGCCGATTACTGGGTGATCGAGTGCGCAGCCAAATGATGGCCCTCAGCTCTCGTAGTCTGTCGACAGGCTGACGCTTTCCCATGCCGCGATCTGCGTCTGCAGATCGGCCAGCTTGGCGCGATATGCGCCATAGACATCGCGGCCGAGGAGCAGGTGCAGCGGCGCGTTCGGCGACAGCGCGATCTTGAACACCTCCTCCGCGCAACGCTGCGGATCTCCGGTTTGCTTGCCGTCCATGCCCCTGATCATCGCGCGCCGCGCGCCGACGGTGTCGGCATAGGCTTCCAGCGGCCGCGATGTCTCGCGCATCGACCGGCCCGACCAGTCTGTACGGAATCCGCCCGGCTCAACTGCCGTCACTTTGATGCCGAAGATCGCGACTTCCTTCGAGAGCGCTTCGGTCAGCGCCTCCAGGGCGAATTTGCTCGAGCTATAGAAGCCTGCGCCCGGATTGGCCACCAGACCGGTCATCGACGAGATGTTGATCACATGGCCGCGTCTCTGGTTGCGCATCTCAGGCAGCGCCGCCTGGATCATCGCGACCGCGCCGAAATAATTGGTGTCGAACATGGCACGGATTTGTTCTTCCTCGCCCTCCTCGATCGCCGCCAGATAGCCATAGCCGGCATTGTTCACCAGAACATCGAGTCGCCCGAAAGCGCGAACCGTTTCGACGATCGCGGCGCGAACCTGCACGCGATCGGTCACGTCGAGCGGCAGCGCCAGCGCGCGATTGGCATAATTTGCCGCGAGATCGGCGAGGGTTTCGGGATTGCGCGCCGTGAGCGCGACTTTGCAGCCCTGCTCGAGCGCATGCGCTCCGATCGCGCGGCCGATGCCGCTCGAGCAACCTGTGACCAGCCAAACGGACGCATTTTCAGAACTGGAGGCCATCTTCAATTTTCCTCCAGCCGCCAGGAATAGCTCTGCGCACGCGCCTCGCATTGTTGGCGACGCTCGGCCGGCGTGACGAACTTCGTGCCGCGCGGCAGCGTGTCTGCGAGGTCGGACAGCTTCACGACGCGGCTGTCGGCGCCGAGGTCCGTCCCCGGGCGGCCCGACGGAAACTCGGCCCAGCGGAGAGTCAGAATACCGTCATGCATCCCGCACGGATCGACCCAATTATGCACGCCGGGGTCCGCGATCGAGACCACGAAGCTGTAGGAACCGTCCGGGTTCGGCACGGATTGCGATTTGTTGAGGCTGCCGGTGCGACCGACGATATCGTTCGTCGTGCCCCAGACATTGGTGATCGGCACGATGAAATAGGCTGCGTCCCCCGGCCGAAAGTCGATGACCAGCGCCTCGTCGTCGGCCACGCGGAAATGGCCGAGTATATAAACCTGATTGCGCAGAGCCCCATCCGTATCGCGATCGATCGTAAACTGAAAGCTGTTGACCGGCTTGTTCAGCGCCGGAGCATTCCAGCGAACGGTGTTCTCCGCATATTTGCGCATGAAGGATGCCGTCAGCGCCACCTGCTCGGCTTCGCTCCTGGGTGGCGTCTTCGGCGGCCCCAGCTTCTCGATCGTGAGTTCGTTGGCGCGATCCTTCGTCCAATCCAGCATCACGTCGCGGATATAGAACTCCTTGGCCGCGGGCGAAGAGCGTATGTGGTTGGATCGCCCGTTTGCGGGCTCGCCGTCAACCGTGACCGTGAAGCTGCGATCGGGCCCGAGCACCAGATCCTTGCCGTTGAGGACGTCGACGGTCCCCATCTTCTCGTCCCACAGCGTGAAGTAGTTCTCGGTCATCCGATGCTCGGCGACGCGGCCCCTGATCAGATAGCGCTCCCCGCCGTCGATCGGGATCACGCGATAGATCGAATCCGGATTGTCGATGCCCCAGCGCGAGCCGGGGATATCCAGCCCGCCGAGCTTGTGCGGAAGGCGCGTGATCGTCACCACGGCCGGACGCTGCGGATCCTGATTCAATGACCAGATCGCAGCGCCGAACATGACCTCGTCGAAGGCCCAGTCGAATGCCCGTCGCTGATCCGCGCTCGGCGCGGCCTGCGCCAACCAGCGGGCGCGCACCTCCTCGCGCGTGCGACGAATCTCGGGATGCTCGAGCAGCTTCAGCGCCCGGCGTTCGAACGCCGCCTGCTCTGCTGTCGCGATCGGATTGCTCATGCGTCTTCCCCCATGGCTCGGTGGAGCCGCCACCCTGACCAACCGCTTTCCTGTTGGCCAGAACGAGGTTTGGTGTCAGTCTCGTTTGACGAGCCTAGAGAGCTACTGAAATGAGCCTTCCATGAGATCCGCGCGCGCCCGCCAGTTCCCCCAGCTGATCGAGACCTTGAAGATGCAGCTCAAGGCGCAAGGGCTCACGCAGCGCGACGTCGCCGGCCGGCTCGGGGTGGGTCTCGCGACCGTGAAGCGCTGGCTGGCCGGCGACGGGCTCACGACCCAGCGTATGGAGGATCTGTGCGACCTGGCGAAGATCAGCCTGGTCGAGCTGATCGAAGCATCCGCGCGCGAGCCGATAGACCGCATCACCCAATTCAGCCCGAGCCAGGAACGTGCTCTCGCGGAGGATTCCCGACTGTTCTTCGTCTTCTTCTCGCTCCTCAATGGCTGGCCGCCGGATGATTGCGCGCGAGAGCTCGGGCTCGATCAGGGCACGATGCAGGCAATCCTAAAGCGGCTGGTTCGGCTCGGGCTGGTCGATGTGCTTCCGGGCGGGCGTGTGCGCGTGCTCACGGTCCGCGAGGTCGCCTGGCGTCCGGACGGACCTCTCTCCAAGAATTTCGCCGCTCGTCGGGATTTCGTGGAGCGCGGCAGTGACGCGCAGGATCTTCACATGTCCGATTTCGTGAAGCTGTCGGCGGCCGGTCTCAACGAAGTCCGCGACCTTCTGGAAGAGCTGCGTCGGGAAATCCACCGGGTCGCACGGGCCGATCGTCATCGTACCGCCGCGGATCGCACCTGGCAGGGACTTCTCTTCCTGGTCCACCCATTGCGGATGGACGCCATCCGCGCCACCATGTCGGGGAGCAGCGGGAGGGGGAAGCCATGAGAGGATTGTCGGGAAAGGTGGCGATCGTCGCCGGCGGGGCGACCGGAATCGGCGCGGCCACAGCGCTGAGACTCGCGACCGAAGGCGCCACCGTGGTAGTGGGCGACATCAATATCGCGGACGCGGAGCGGGTCGCCGGCCAGATCGCCGAGCGCGGCGGCAGAGCGATGGCCGTTCGCTTCGATGTATCCGACGACCGATCGGTCGCGAACCTCGTCGCCGCTGCGGTCGAGAGCTATGGCGGCCTCGACGTCATGCATGCCAATGCGGCCGATCTGTCGCTCTGCGCGCGCGACAGCGACGCGGTCGACATTTCACTGGAGATCTTCGACCGTACGATCGCGGTCGATTTGCGCGGCCATCTGCTCTGTACCCGGCACGCCGTCCCCGCGCTGCTGAAGCGCGGCGGCGGATCGATGATCTATACCTCGTCCGGCGCCGCCTATGTCGGCGAGCCCGTGCGGGTCGCCTATGCGATCGCCAAGGCCGGAATCACCGCGCTGATGCGGCACGTGGCGTCGCGATGGGGAAAAGAGGGAATCCGCGCCAACGCGATCGCGCCCGGATTCGTGCTTACCGAAGGCGCAAAGGCTCAGGTGCCGAAGGAAAGGCGCCAGGAGATGATCGAAAAGGGCCGCAGCACGCGCCTCGGCGAGTCCGACGATATCGCGGCCATGGTCGCGATGCTCGCGTCCGACGACGGCGAATGGATCAACGGGCAGGTGATCAGCGTGGACGGCGGCATCACCATGCGGTGAGCCGCCTGCCCCCGTCACTTCTCGTAGGCGTCCGAGACGTCGGGAATGAAGGGCTCCATCCCGGCCGGGATGGAGGCGCTCTTGTCGTCCCAGAAAGCGCGGAGCGTCCGAATCTTCCCCTGATCGTTCACTGACGCGTACTCGATGATCGAAAGATCGAGCCCCTGGTTCTTCTCAGGGATGCGAACCTGCATCGTGAAGCACAGAATCCCCTCATTGCCGCAGGCGCGGATTTCATCAAGGCGGGGGTTCAGCTGCCGCTTCGGGCCCTGATGGGCGAAATCCCAGAATTTGCCAATGCCGTCATGGCCGCGGAACTCGGGCGTGCCGGCCGGGTCGCAGAAGCTGGCATCCTCGGCGAAGACGGATAGCAGCAGCGCCTTGTCATTGTCCTTCCAAGCCTGGACGTATTTCTCGAGCGCCTCGCGGACTTGAGCCGGGGTTGCCGCCATGTCTTCCCTCCATGATCGCGTGGACCTGTCGCGCACGCCATTATCCGCAAGTCGCCCGCCGCCGTCGAGGAAAAAAAGATTGTGACTGGAATTTTTTCTGTGATGGCCTATGCTCCGTCGCGGGGGAAGTCATGATCGATCTCAGCGACGCCGACTATTGGCGCGATCCTTACCCGATCCTGGAGCGCGAACGCGCGGCCGGACCCACGACCCGCACCACGCAAGGCGAGCTCGTACTGCTGCGGGCGGAGGATGTCGAGTTCTTGCATGGCGATCGGCATTTTTCGACCATGGGGCTGCTCGATCTGGAGCGCATCGGCATTCATGACGGGCCATTCTACGAATGGCGCGCCCGCACGCTGAACGTCATGAATGGCATGGATCACGAGCGGCTCAGGGGCTATGTCGGCCGCGCCTTCTTCCCCAAGCAGATCAACCGGCTGCGCAGTCTGGTCCGCGAGCGCGCGAATACCCTCATCGACGCCGTGATCGAGGCCGGGGAAATGGACTTCCTCGAAGGCTTCGCCGAGGACCTGCCGCTCTGGACCATGTGCCTGTTCCTCGGGATCGACGACGCCGATCGGCTTTCCATCGGAGCCTCCCTCACCGGGACCGAGGAAGGCTTCACCCAGATGATGACGCCCCAGATCCGCGGCCGGGTCGAAGCCTCGATCGTCGCGCTCAACGAGTACGTCACCGAGCTGATCGCCCGTCGCACGCGGGAGCCGAAGGAGGACATCGTCTCGGTACTGGCTCAGCTCCGCGCCGCGGGCGAAGGCCCGAACGAGGACGAGATGCATGCGCTGATCGTCAATGTCATCGGCGGCTCCGTCGGTTCGACGAGCTCGGCGTTATCGAACAGCCTGCTGCTGTTCGCCGACCATCCAGACCAGGCTGATACCTTGCGTGCGCGGCCGGAGCTTGCGCGGGCTGCGGTCGAGGAATGTTTACGGTTCCGGCCGCCGTTCCGGATTGCGCGTCGGCGCGTCGTGGATCCCATCACCGCTTTCGGGGTCGATCTCAAACCCGCCGACACGGTGTTCGTGCCGCGCCAGGCTGCCAATCGGGATCCGGAGCGCTGGAACGATCCCGACCGGTTCGACATCGAACGGCCGGAGAAGCGGCATCTGAGCTTCGGCTACGGCGCGCATTTCTGCCTCGGCGCGGCGATCGCGCGCGCCAATCTGCAGGAAGCGCTGCCGATCGTGCTCGATCGGCTCCGCGACATCGAGGTCGTGGGCAAGCCAGAGCGCGTCCCGTTCACGATGGATGAGAAGCTGGACAGGCTGCGCATAAGATTCCGGCCAAACAGGCCATCGGGAACGGCGGTATGAACCCTTTCATCGTCATTCCCGCTTTCGCCGGAATGACGGAAGCGGGTAGCATAGGGCATAGCGTGCCGAACGAGGGAGACATCGATGGCTTTGCGTCTGGAAGATATCGAGCTGATCAAACAGCTGAAGCACCGTTATATGCGCTGCCTCGACACTGCCGACACCGCAGGCCTGCGCAAATGCCTCGCCGACGATGTGTCGATCAACTATGTCGGCGGCAGCTATCACATCCAGGCCAAGGGCGCGGACGAGATCGTCTCGATGCTGGCCGGCGGCATGTACAACGACAAATATATCGGCGTGCACACCGTTCATCATCCCGAGATCACTGTGCACGACGACAATACCGCCGACGGGATCTGGTACCTGGTCGATTTCGCGATCAATTTCGCGATCGGCAAGACGACCGAAGGCTCGGCGATATACAAGGATAAATACGTCAAGAAGAACGGCGCCTGGCTGATCCAGCACAGCGAATATTCCCGCATCTATGAGCGTTTCGAGGACATCCAGGGCAAGCCCAACATCACCTCGCATCTCTACGGAAAGCTGTTCGGAAAGCCCGCCTGACGGTCCAACCTTTCGCGTTATCACAACGGAGTCCGCCCTTGCCGCGCCTCGTCCTGCGCTTCGATATGCGCAACCCTCAGCCCGGCGTTCCGAAGACCGAGCTTTATCAGACCGCGATCGATATGGCGGTCTGGGCCGAGGAACGCGGCTTTCACACCGTGCAATTCGCCGAGCATCACGGCAGCGACGACGGCTATATCCCCTCCCCGATCGTGTTGGCCGCCGCGATCGCCAGCCGGACCCGGCGCATCCGGCTGCGGTTCGGCCTGATCATTCTGCCGCTCAACAATCCAATCAAGCTGGCCGAGGATTTGGCGGTCCTCGATATCATCAGCACCGGCCGCATCGATGTGATCTTCGGCGCAGGCTACGTTCCGCACGAATTCGAGATGTTCGGCGTCGATCCGAAGCAGCGCGTCCGGCTGATGGAGGAGGGCGTCGAGGCGATCAAGCGCGCCTGGACCGGCGAGGCCTTCACCTATCGCGGCCGCAAGGTGCGCGTGACGCCCACGCCCGTGCAGAAGCCGAGACCGTCCATCTGGCTCGGCGGATCGACGCCGGCGGCCGCCCGGCGCGCCGCGCGCATCGCCGATGATTTCTATTCCGGAGAGCCTTCGCTTTACGACGCCTACCGTGACGAGATGAGAAAGCTCGGCAAACCCGACCATGGCGAGTTTCGCCGCATCGGGACCGGCTTCTTCGTGACGGCGCCCGACCCGGACCGCGAATGGGCCCGGACCGGCCCCTACATCCTGCACGAGGTCAATTCCTATCGCGCCTGGCTGGCGCAGGTGGGCGCGAGCCTGAGCGGCTATCCCGACGGCGATGTCGACGCCATTCGCGCCTCAGGCGCCTTTCCGATCCTGAACACCGAGGACAGCCTCAAATATCTCGCCGACCTCGGCCCCGACGGCGACGTGTCGCTCCACCCCCTGATCGGCGGCTTGCCGCCCGCGATCGGCTGGGAGCAGCTAAGGCAATTCGAGAAGGATATCCTGCCGAGGGTATAGGATTGACGTCATTCCCGCGACGGCGGGAATGACGAAAGAGAATAGGCGCGCTTAAGCTCACCCGAAGCTCAGCAGGCCCAGCAGCAGCACCTTGATCCGCTTCAGATGCACATCGACGTGACGGATTTCGGTGTGATCGCTTTCGAAGACTTTCTCGATGCTGAGGCCCGTCAGGAAACAGTGGACGAAGATCAGGGCATCGATCATCTGATCGTCCCCGTGCTTGCAGTCGGGGAATATCTCGCGCAACGTCCTTAGATGGTCGCGTGACTGCATCTCGAAAGTACCGGGCCGATTGGGCCGGCTGGGGTCGCCGCGGGTCGCGAGCAGGATTTCCATCTGCGCCAGATAGAGGTCGTCCTGGTAGTGCTGCCACATCCGGTCGACGAATTTGTCGACCCGTTCGGCGAGCGTGCCGCGGCGGAGCTCCTCGCCCGACATGAGCGCGGTGAAGCGCTCATGCGACATCTCCATGACGGCATCCAGGATCTCTTCCTTCGAGCCGAAATGGTGTTGCGCCGCGCCCCAGGTAATTCCCGCCCGTTCCGAAATCCGGCTCGTGCTCGCCGCCGAAAAGCCGCCCTCCTTGATCAGGGAGACGACCGCATTGATGATCTTTTCTCTTGTTATCTTCGATTTGAGAGCTTGGCGACCGAGGACGGGCTCTTCTTTCATCATCTCGCGTACCGAAGAATCGCGGGGAACGGGCCGGCTTTGCTCGTATCAGATCGCCCCCCGACGCACAAGGCGGCGCGTATTCAGGCTTCGCCGCTCGACTGGTGTTCCGGCAAGCGGACGACCATGCCGTCCAGGTCCTCGTTAACGCGAATCTGGCAACCGAGCCGACTTTCCGGCCGGCGATCCGCGGCGCGCTCCAACATGGTAAGCTCGCCCTCCGACGGGGGTTGCAGCTTACCGGCCCATTCCGGCCCGACATAGCAATGGCAGGTCGCGCAGGAGCAGATGCCGCCGCAAAGCCCGATGATGCCGGGAATCTCGTTGAGGACCGAGCCTTCCATCAGGCTCAGCTCCTGGTCGACATCGACCTCGTGACGCGTTCCGTTGAATTCGACGTAAGTAATCCTAGGCAAGCCGTCCTCCGGCACTCGGCGTGAAATGGACGGGCACATGCGTATAGCCGCGCACCGACGGCGAGTGCATGCGCCTGAGCCCATCCTCTTGAACCTGGAAATCCGGCATCAGCCGAAGGATTTCTTCGAACGCGATCCCGGCCTCCAGCCGCGCCAGCGCCGCGCCTAGGCAGGAATGCAACCCGCCGCCGAAGCCCAGATGGTCGCGCGGATTGCGGCGGATATCGTATCGATCCGCATCCGCATAATGGCGCTCGTCGCGGTTGGCCGACATGAAGAGCAGGATGATCCGCTGGCCTGGCTCGAGCTTACAACCGTAATATTCGATCTCGCGCTTGACCGTCCGCGGCATCATCTGCGTCGGCCCGTCGAAGCGCATCGTCTCTTCGACCGCCGAGGCCAACAGGCTCGGGTCATCGCGCAACGCCCGGCGCTGATCCGGATGGGCGTGAAGCTGATAGGTCATGTTGCCGATCAGCTTTGTGGTCGTCTCGTTTCCGGCGATCGACAGAATGTAGAGATAACCCAGCACCTCGTCATGCGAGAGCCGCCCCTCGGTCTCCGACCGCATGAGATAGGTTACGAGGTCGTCGCGCTCGGGCCCGCGCCGCCGCTCGGCCATCTGCTTTTCGTAATAGTCATAGAGGTCGAGCGTCGCCTTGACTGCCGCTTCCGGCATTTCGAGAGCGCCCTCCTCACGCGCGACGACGAGATCAGTCCAATGCCGGACCATGTCCTCGTCCTCGCGCGGAAAGCCCAGCATGCGCGAGATGACCGCCATCGGAAGCCGCGCGGCGAAGTCGCCGATGATGTCCATGCGGCCGGATTCGAGATGCGGCGTCATCAGCTCCAGCGCCATAGCGCGGATCGAATCCTCCAGCGGATGGACCGCCTCGGGCGTGAACAGATTGCTCATCAGATGGCGAAGCCGCGTGTGCACCGGTGGGTCGGAGCTCAGCACCATCGGCTTCTGCTCCTTGGGCGTGTCGATCGACGTTCCGTCGCCGTTCGAGAAGGTCTTGAAGTCGCGCACCGCCCTGCTGCAATCCGCGTAACGCGATAGCGCCCAAATCTTGTAGGGCTCGCAATAATAGATCGGCGCCTCGTCGCGCAGCTGACGATAGACCGGATAGGGATCGTCGTGCTGCTCGTAGTCGTACGGATCGAAATGGACCATGGCGCGCCTCCGCTTTACGGATTGTCCCGGCGCTTGGCGTAGAGCGACGCCGCATATTCCGCCCGCGATTCGCGATGGCAGGGCCGGAGCTCGACCAGATGGAACGCCACGCCCAGCGGAAGCTCGAGGCAATTGGCGATCGCCTCGCCGACGGTCTCTGCGGTCATGCCGCCTTCGAAGCTCGACGCCTCTTCGATCCATGCCGCGAAGGCGCCTTGCGCCATCTCGGGACGCCAGCCCGAGCCGAAGGCGGTCTCGGTGCCGCCGGGGCTGAAGGCGGTGACGCCGATATTGTCGATCATCACCTCCTGGCGCAGCTCGTCCGTGTAGCGCTCGAGCGCGGCCTTGGTCGACGAATAGATGCCGATATGGCTGAACTCGCTCATATGGCGCGCCGACGCCGACGTCACATTGAGAATGCGTCCGCCGCCCCGCCTGCGCAGATGCGGGATGGCAGCTTGGCAGGCATAGACCGCGGCCAGGAAATTGACCTGTATCTGAGTCATTACCTCGTCGGGATCGACTTTCTCGAGCGGCGAAGCGAGGCAGGTGCCGGCATTGTTGATGAGGCCGTCGAGGCCGCCCATTGCCGCGACCGTGTCCTCGATCGCCGCAATCAGCTCGGCGCGATCGGCGACGTCGACCTTCACCGGCCGCAGCGCCGCGCCGTTCTTCTCGGCGATTCGCGCGAGCGCCGCCGCGTCTCGGCCGAAGGCGGCCACGCGCGCGCCGCGCTTGACGAGCGCGGTCGCGGCAGCGGCGCCGATGCCGCGCGAGGCGCCGGTGACGATATAGTTCTTGCCGGCGATCGCAGAATTCATGCAGGCACCGCGACCGATTTGGTTTGCAGATATTCCTCGAAGCCCTCGATGCCCATCTCGCGTCCGATGCCGCTCTGCTTGTAGCCGCCGAAGGGCGTATCGGCGGCGAAATAATTCGCGCCGTTCACCGCATAGGTGCCGGTGCGGATCCGCCGCGCAATCGATAGCGCCCGCTCGTGCGAGGCCGACGCGACGCCGCCCGACAGCCCGAAGATCGAGTCGTTGGCGATGCGCACCGCATCATCGTCGCCGTCATGCGGGATGACGCAGAGCACCGGCCCGAAGATCTCCTCCTGCGCGATCCGCATGCTGTTATTGACATCGGCGAACAGCGTCGGCTGAACATAAAAGCCGCCCTTGGGCGCATCGGCCGGAATACCGCCGCCGGTGACGAGCCGCGCGCCCTCCTCCTGACCGATCTTGATGTAACTCAGCACGCGCTCGCGCTGCCGCTCCGAGATCAGCGGTCCCATAATCTGCTGGTCGCTTTTGGGATCGGTATAAGGCATCGCTTCGAACGCTGCCTTCAGCATCCTGATCGATTCTTCGTACCGTTTCCGCGGCACGAGAAGGCGGGTGAAGCAGGCGCAGCCTTGGCCCGCGTGATAGAGCACGAAGAAGGCCGAGGTCGGGATGACTTGCTCGAAATTCGCGTCGTCGAGCACGATGAACGCGGACTTGCCGCCAAGCTCGAGGAACAGCTTTTTGATCGTGGGCGCGCCCGCCGCCATGATCCGACGTCCGGTCGCGGTCGAACCGGTGAAGGAGATCATGTCGACGCGCGGATCGGTCACGAGCTTCTCGCCAACCGTAACGGGCTCGGCGCTGGTGACCACGTTGAACACGCCGCGCGGAATATCGGTCTTCTGTACAAGCTCGCCCAGGACCGTCGCCGACCAGGGCGTCTCCGGGGCCGGCTTCAGCACCACTGTGCAGCCGGCCGCGAGCGCCGGGAAGATTTTGGCGAGGTTGATTTGCAGCGGCACGTTCCACGGCGTGATCGCACCGACGACGCCTGCCGCCTCCTTCCACACCAGCCGCTTGCTGGGCGTGCCCATCGTATTCACGACTGGCAGCTCCCGCTCGAACTTGTAGTTCTTCAGAGTCTCGATCGGATAGTCGAGGAAGCTCAGCGGCGCGTCGCAATGCGGCCCGTAGATGCAACCGCCCGGCGCGCCCACTTCATCCAGCGCGATCTGCTTGAGCCGCGGCCGCGCCGCCACGAGCAGCTCCTTGAGCTGCGTCAGCGCATGGATCCTGAGATCGCGGTCGGTCGCCCATTTCGACTGGTCGAACGCGACGCGCGCGCCGGCGATCGCATCCTCCATGTCCTCGACGGCGGCGTCGGCCGCGTGGCCCACCACCTGTCCGTTCGACGGGCAGATATTTGGGTACCGCTTGCCGCTGCGGGCGGGCTTGAGCTCGCCATTGATGAAGAGGAGCGAGTCGTTGCTGTCGGTCATCTCACGATCCTGGGCTCGAGGTTTTGCAAAAGCGGCTGCAGCTCACACCCGCATGAATTGTCCGCCGTCGACGTTCAGCGTGTGGCCGGTGATCCATTTCGCCTCGTCGGACAGCAGGAACAGCATGGCGTCGGCCATGTCCTGCGGGGTGCCGAGCCGCGCCAGCGGCATGCCGGCAATCATCGCGTTGATGTAATCGGGCGTCGTGGTCGTGCGCAGCGCCGGCGTGTCGGTCGGGCCCGGCGCGATGCCGTTGATGCGGATGTTGAGCGGACCCAGCTCGCGGGCGAGTCCCATGGTGAGACCATTCACGGCGAGCTTGGCAACGCTGTAGGGTCCGTACCCCATATAGGCCGCCGTCGAGGTCTGGTTGATGATCGCGCCGCCTTGGGCCTTCATGAAAGGCACGACCGCGCGCGTCATCAACAGGCAGCCGTGGAAATTGATGTTCATGAAACGGAAGTAATAGTCGAGGTCGGTGTCGAGCAGCATCGACAGCCTCATTCCACCGAACAGGGCCGCGTTATTGACCAGGTAATCGATACGACCGAACGCCTTATGCGTCGCGGCGGCGAGCGCGTTGCACGATTCCACAAGGCCGATATCGACCGGCACGAAGATCGCCGACTGGCCGGCGCCCTTGATCGATTCCGCGACCCGCTTGCCCTCCGCTTCGTTGATGTCGGCGACCACGACATGCGCGCCCTTGGCCGCCAACGCCCGCGCATAGCCCTCACCGATACCGCCGCCCGCGCCGGTAATGATGCCAACCTTACCCTCGAAGCTCATCAGATCCTCCCTGAAAACCGAGGCCCCGAGCCATTCGGGGGCCCACCAACCGCGATCACGCCGCGCGGGCGCGTTAAATCCCTGTAAGGCAAACCGGCCAAGGCGAACATCGTCGCCGCTTGGCGGCGAGGGTCAAAATTTCGCGTTTCGGCCAAATTCGACCCTCGGAACGCCGATCGCCCCACAAAATACATTGCTTCCGCAATCTTATCCAGAGGCCGATCAATCGCCGAGCGCGAAGGCCACCAGCGCATCGCCGGATTCAAGCCCGAGCGCGCCATGGCCGCCCGCGGCGATGACGATGTATTGCTGTCCGCCCGGCTTGACCCGGTAGGTCACCGGCGTGCTCTGGGCAGCGAAGGGCAGCTCGTAATGCCAGAGCTCCCGGCCCGTATCGCCGTCGATTGCATGGAAGTAGCGGTCCATCGTGGCGCCGATGAACACAAGACCTGTCGAGGTCTGGAGCGACCCGCCGAGATTGGGGGTGCCCCAATCGAACATCCCGCCAATGAATTTCGGCGCGAATTTCGGGGTCAGCGTGTTCAGCGTCCCGAACGGCTTCTCCCAGATCGTATCGCCGGTCGTGAGGTCGATGGCGGCGATCTTGCCCCAGGGATGAGGCACGCAAGGATAGCCCCAGGAGGACATATACGCGCCGCGCACCGCCGCGTAAGGCGTGTCCTCCTGCGGTTGCACGCCGACGAGATCGGATGCGCTGTGCGGCGTCGCGTTATATTCCGCACGCGGCACCAGCTTCACGGTGAAGGGCACGACTTGCATGTTCACGATCATCCGGTTGCGTACCGGATCGATCGACACCGATCCCCAATTGATGCCGCCGCCCAGGCCGGGCATCTCGAGCGTCCCCTTGAGCGACGGCGGCGTGAAGGGGCCTTGATAGTCGAGCGAGTCGAAGATCCTGCGGCACTCGGCGCGATCGATCGGCGTGAGGCCCCAGACCGTGTCACGAGTCAGGAGCGGCGGCAGCAGCGGCGCGGGTTTGGTCGGGAAGGGCTGGGTCGGCGAGGTGTGCTCGCCGGGCACGGTCGTCTGCGGCACCGGTTTTTCGTCCACCGGGAACAACGGCTTTCCGGTGTCGCGATTCAACAGGAAGAGGAAACCGAGCTTGGTCGCGCCGACGACCGCCGGAACATCGCCGGCCGCACCGTGGCTCTGATAGAGCACCGGCTGAGCGCCGACATCGAAATCCCACAAATCGTGATGCACGGTCTGGAAGTGCCATTTGACGGCGCCGGTATGCAGGTCGAGCGCGACTATGGACGAGCCGTAATAATCCATGTCGCCGCGCTCTTTGCCGCCATAGTGATCGGGCGACGGGTTGCCGGTAGGCACATAGACGACGCCCTCCTTCGGATCGGCCGAGAGCAATCCCCAGCTGTTGGGCGTGCCGCGCGACAGCGTGGCGCCTTGCTTCACCTGATCGGCCGTGACCGGAGTCATCGACGGCGGGACGCTGTCCCAGACCCATTTGAGCTCGCCGGTCCTGGCGTCGAAGGCGCGAACGCCGCCGCCCGGCGCATGCAGACGCTGCCCGTCTTTCACGAAGGCGTTGGTCAGGACCAGATCCTCGACCACGAGCGGCGGCGAGGTCGGGTAATATTCGCCCTCGCGCACATCGCCGAGCCCTTGCTTCAGATCGACCGTGCCGTCCTTGCCGAAACCATCGCAGGGCTTGCCGGTCGCCGCGTCCAGCGCGATCAGCCTCGCATCCATGGTTCCGACGAAGATCCGGTCGCGGCATGCGGCGCCGGCCTGCGCGGCCGTATCGCGCCAGAAGCTGACGCCGCGGCAAACGGATTCATAAATACCCGCCTGATTGATCTTGGGATCGAAGGTCCATTTCGCCTGGCCGCTCTCGGGATCGAGCGCGATGACATGGCTGTTCGGCGTGCAGATATAAAGCGTCCCTTCGATCTCGATCGGCGCCGCTTCGAAAGCCGTCGTGGCATGCGTCGCGTCGCCGGCGGCGAAGTCGCCGGTGTGATAGATCCACGCAACCTTCAGCTTCTTGACATTGTCCTTGTCGATGTCCGACAGCGCCGTATAGCGCTGCCCCCAAAGCGTGCCGCCGGAGACCGGCCAATCGGCGGCAGCCTTCGATTGATCTTGAGCGGCTGCAAGGGAGGCGGGCGCGGCAAGCGCCAGAGCCAATAACGCGATCCGAAGCCCGTTCATCATCCTGCCCCCGATAGGTCCGTTCTTTCTTCGCTACGCCGTCGCCAGTGCTTCCTCGACGACCGCCGATGCAAGCGGCTGCTCCGCATTGACAGCGCGAACCGGATCGATCTTCCGACCGTTCGTGATCAATTGCTTCCCTTGGATGAAATCCTTCATTGCGTTCACGGCTTCCACGGCGACGAG
>DATGMP010000043.1:0-12792 GCA_035293565.1 Alphaproteobacteria bacterium
TTTGGGCACTTGGAGGTGAGCAGATCGTGATCCGGCTGGCGAAGAAGACGCTCTATGTCGGGTTCTTCGCCTTTCTGATCGGCAACTTCAATACGCTCGCCGGAAAAGTGTTCGACTCGTTTGCGAAGCTGGGTCTTACAGCCGGTGGCGGCGCACTGGACTATTCCAGCTTTCTGCAGCCGGGTCGCCTCGCCCATGTCGGCATCCAGGCAGGTCGCCCGATTCTGGAGGCGATCGGCGGGTTGATGAGCTTCACGGGGTTTTTCGCGAACTTCGTGCAGATCGTGGTCTTGCTCATCGCCTGGCTGATCGTTGTCGCGGCATTCTTCATCCTCGCCGTTCAGCTGTTCATCACGCTAATCGAGTTCAAGCTGACGACGCTCGCCGGATTCGTGCTGGTGCCGTTTGGGCTCTGGGGCAAGAGCGCCTTCTTGGCCGAGCGCGTGCTCGGATTCGTGATTACCTGCGGCGTCAAAGTGCTGGTGCTCGCCGTCATCGTTGGCATCGGCACAACGCTGTTTGGGGAATTCATCTCGGCGATGCCGAGTGCGGGGACGCAACCGACCATCGACGAAGCGCTTGCGCTCGTGCTCGCCGCGGCAGCGATGCTGGGACTCGGGATATTCGGGCCGGCGATCGCATCCGGTCTTGTGTCCGGCGCCCCGCAGCTCGGAGCGGGAGCCGCGATCGGCACAGCGGGTGCGATTGCCGGAGGCGCGCTGTTGGCGGGAGGTGCTGCGGGCGCGGCGTTCGGACTCAGCCGTGCCGGAGTCAGTGCGGGACTTTCGGCGTTGCGCGCCGGCACCTCCCTCGCATCCGCGACCACCACAGCATATGGCCTCGGCGTTGCCGCGTCCGGTGAGACAGGGATTGCGGCCGTGGGCACGGGCGTTGCCGGTGTCGGGCGCGCCGCAGCCGGCACCGTGGCGCAGACGGCTCGGTCGGTGGTCTCCCCGATCGCAGACGCTTTCGATGCGCCGATCGCGGCTGGCCGGCGTGCAGCATGGCGCGCCACCGGAGGCAGTGCCGCTTCCGCGCCGGATACGGCTTCAGCGTCACCGCCACCCAATGCGGCGCCAGAATGGGCACGCCGGCTGCGTGCCGAGCAAATCCGCCGCGCAAATCTCCACGCAGCCACTCAGGCGATCAAGGAAGGCGATCGGCAAGGCGGAAGCGCCAATCCCGAGCTCGATCGAGGAGAGCACTGATGTTCTTCCGCCGCGTCGGCCAGCGCTACGGCAACACGCCCGAACCCATCACACCGTACCAGCGGGCCGCCCAGGTCTGGGACGACCGTATTGGCTCGGCGCGGGTGCAAGCACGCAACTGGCGGGCGATGGCATTCGGATCGCTCGTCCTGTCGTTCGGCTTGGCGGGCGGACTGATCAAGCTTTCCGGTGACAGCCGCGTTACACCCTATGTGGTCGAGGTCGACCGGCTGGGGCAGGTGGAAACGATCGGCCCGGCCGAACGGAACTGGACTCCAACCGATGCCGAGATCGCCTGGCACCTCGCGCGTTTCGTCCAGGATGTTCGGTCGCTGCCGCTCGATCCGATCGTGCTGCGCCACGACTGGCTGGAAGCTTATGACTATGCCGGTGAGCGCGCCGCGGCCGCGCTCGACGACTTCGCGCGCGAGCGCGATCCGTTCAAGGCGGTCGGCGAGCGGACCGTCTCGGTCGAAGTGACGAGCGTCGTCCGTGCGTCGCCCGACAGTTTCCAAGTCAAATGGACCGAGCAGAGCTTCCGCAACGGCTCGCTCGAGAAGACCGAGCGCTGGACCGGGATCTTCACGATTGCAGTCCGGCCGCCCTCGACCGTCGATGCTCTCAGGAAGAATCCGATCGGTCTTTATATCCGCGGACACCCGCCCGCCGACGGAACGGGTGGACGCCGCGAACCGAGTGGCGACCCGGGAACCGACCCGCGATGGCTGGATCGATGCGGTTCAGATCTATCCCTATACGCCCGGCGCCCTCTACCGGATCTATGCCGCGCCGGAGCACGTCAGCGACGTCGCCTTGCAGCCCGGCGAGGAGCTCGTCGCGGTCTCAGCCGGCGATACGGTTCGCTGGGTGGTCGGCGACACGACGAGCGGCAACGCCGACGGCAAGCAGGTGCATGTGCTGGTGAAGCCATTCGCACCGGGTCTCAAGACCAACCTCGTGATCACCACGGATCGACGCACCGGACGCGGGCCGATTCACAGCCATCGCAAAGAAAAAATTTTTCTCGACCCCAGGCGACGGAAACCCCAATCCGGCGCATCCTAGGATCAGAGGGGGAGCGCGGCTTGGCGCAGAGTCGGCGAGAGATTGTTGCCTGGGTGGGTAGCCAAGTGCTTCCGCACGAAGCGGACGTGCGCGTTTGGCTCACTCGGCGGGGCGTGGCGGTGGATCAGATCGATGACGTGATTCAGGAGGCCTATTGCAGGATTGCGGCCCTCGATGACATTCGCCATATCGCCGACGGCCGAGGGTACCTGTTCCGGACAGCACGCAACATCGTGTTGGAGCAAATCCGCCACGCGCGCGTCGTTCGGATCGACAGCGTGACGGAAATCGACCTTCTGAGCATCGTAGATAGCGAGCCGACGCCGGAGCGCGTCGCGTCCGGCCGGCGTGAATTGCAGAGAGTTCGGGCGTTGATCGATAGTCTTCCCGAAAGATGCCGCCGCATTTTCGAGCTGCGGCGGATCCAGGGAGTTTCGCAACGCGAGATTGCAGAGATGCTGAAAGTGACCGAAAATGTTGTGGAGGCCCAGGCCGTGCGCGGATTGAGGCTGATTTTGAAGGCTCTGGCCGAAGATGCCGCGGAACCGGGGAACCGAACTGGCAAGCGCGATGAGCGAGCGAGAGACCGCACGAGACATTGATGATGCCGCCGCGGCTTGGGCCGTACGGCTCCAGGAGCATGCCGAGGAAGGTACGGCAGAGCTGGAAGAGTGGCTGGCCGGAGACCGACGCCGTGCGGGCGCATTGCTGCGGGCCGAAGCGGCTCTGAGTTTGCTGGATCGGGGCCGGGCGTTGGGCGCCCCGGCACGGCTGCCGCCCAGTCGGCCGCGCTTCTTTGGGCGCATCAGCCGGCGCCAAGCCCTATTCGGAGGCATAGGCGCGGGGACCGCGGCAGCCCTGGCCGGCGTGCTGGCGATGATTGCGTCCGGCCGGCAGTACGAAACCGTGCTCGGCGAAATACGCCAGGTTCCCCTGGCCGATGGCTCGATCACGACGATCAACACGTCCAGCGAAATCGCCGTGACCCTCCAGCCGAATATTCGGAAGATCGATCTCGTTCGCGGGGAGGCTTGGTTCAAAGTGGCCAAGGACTCCGCGCGCCCCTTCGTTGTCGCTGTTGGGCAGGTGCGGGTCCGCGCGGTGGGCACGGCATTTTCGGTCCGGCGGCGCGATTCAGGTGCGGACGTGCTCGTCACGGAGGGCGTCGTCGAGACCTGGGTTCTCGGCGCCGAGGACATGAAGCTCCAGCTCGGCGCCGGCAAGACGGCCTTTGTTTCGGACAGCGCGCCGCCGCGCGTGGCTGCGTTGGGAACAAGCGAAATCGATCGTAGCTTGGCTTGGCGGGGAGGACAGATTTCGCTCGGCGGCGAAACGCTGTCCGATGCCGCGTCCGAATTCAATCGGTATAATCGAAAGAAGATCGTGATCACCGATACCGGGCTCGCGTCGCAAAAGGTCGTCGGCCGGTTCCGTACCGACGAGCCCGAAGCCTTCGCCACCGCCGTCGCGGGCACCTTCGGCGCGACGGTGATCGACAACGGCGCCGCGATTCGTATCTCCCGGTCGGGCACGCGATAAAATAATTTTCTTGAGATCTGACGGAAACGCGATCCCCGTTCATCGACAATAGTAGGAAAGCCTCGCGTGAGGCGGTCGATAAAAAGGGGTTGTTATGGGGGGAGCTGGTAGGCCGTCTCGTTGGCGGGCTTTTGCGATCGTTGCGGCGCTGTTCGTGGCAATTTTCGCGCCGGCCGCTTCTGCCCAGACACGAAGCTTCGACGTGCCGGCCCAGGATGCGAGCACGGGCATTCCCGAATTCGCTCGCCAGGCCGACATCCAGATCCTGGCCGACGAAGCGGCCGTGCGCGGCAAGCGGACCGCGGCGGTCCAGGGCAACTACACGATCGACGTCGCACTCGATTTGCTGCTCGCCGGTACCGACCTCGCCGTTGCCTCCAATGATGGAAAGACAATCACGTTGCGCGCGGCTCCGCGCAAGCAGAGCTCGCTGGCCGTCCCGGCGAGCGAGCGGGCCGAAACACCGATCGTGCGCCGGGCCAGTCCTGTCGCGATGACCGCGAACGAGCCCAGCGGCCTCGAAGAGGTCGTCGTGACCGCTCGGCGTCGCGAGGAGAAGCTGCAATCCGTGCCGATCGCCATCACTGCATTCACGAGCGCAGATATTCGTGCGAGGTCGATCACATCGTCGCAAGACTTGCAGCAGTTCGTGCCCTCTTTGAATGTAAGCATTTCAACCCAACGAGATACGGCCTCCTATACGATACGCGGTCAGGGCTACACTCTCGGCGCCGGACCTGGCGTCGTGTCGTATTTCGCCGAAATACCGATACCGCCGCTCTACTATCCCACAGGCTTGCAGCCGGCCGCCGGCGGCCCCGGCCTGTATTACGACCTGGAGAACCTTCAGGTTCTGAAGGGGCCGCAGGGTACGCTGTTTGGGCGGAACACGACCGGCGGCGCGCTCCTGTTCGAGCCGAAACGCCCCACGAACAAGCTCGAGGGCTACTATCAGCAGACGATCGGAAACTATAACGACCTCGAAGAGCAGGGTGCGATCAACGCGCCAATCATCGACGATGTGCTGATGGTGCGGCTTGCCGTCGACCGCGCGTCCAGAGACGGCTTTACGAAGAACGTCGTCGATGGCCGGGATCTCGATAATCGCGATTATTGGGCGGGCCGACTTGGGATCACCTTCCGCCCTGTGGATTGGTTCGAGAACTATCTGCTTCTCACCAGCCTCTACTCCGACACGAACGGCACCGGCACGAGTCTCCTCGCCATCAATCCGGCGGCCGAGCCGGTTCCGGCGCTCCGTCCCGCACTGATTGCGGCCTTCGCTGCGCAACAGGCGCGCGGCCCGCGCGAGACCGCGCTCGACGCTTACATAATGATGAAATACTGGGTTTACGGGATCACCGACATCGCGCGAGTCGACATCTCCGATACCCTCTATATCAAAAATATCGCGAGCTATTACGAAACGAAGACTGCCCAGGGGCAAGATCAGGACGGCGGTCCGTTAGCCCTTGTGAATCAGCAACCGGCGATCGGAACCTGGAGTGGAGATTATTCTTTTGCGACCGAGGAGCTTCAGCTTCAAGGCAAGAGCCTGGCGGACGCGCTGAACTGGGTCGTAGGAGGCTATCTGGAGTTCGACCACCCCATCGGTTTCGGTTACCAGACCTCGATTCAGTTCGGCGCGCCGACGCGACAGATCGGATTCGAGAACCAGAGAAGCCAGGCAGCGTATGTCCAAGGTACGTACGATCTCGGATCGCTCGCTTCCGCGCTCGATGGCCTCAAGCTGACCGGCGGCTATCGCTACACCTGGGATTTCCGATCCGATTACACGTTCTTCTTCAATCCGAACACCCGCGCTTGTACCCAGAAGGCGGGCCAGTTCGTTCCGAACTGCGCCTTCGCGGGGGATGAGAACTTTAGCGCGGGAACCTGGACTGTCGGGCTTGATTACCAGATCACGCCCTCCACGCTTCTCTACGTGACCGCCAGGACCGGCTACAAGGCGGGCGGGTTCAACCTGACCCAGGCGGGCACGGGGAATTTCCTCTTCAAGCCGGAGCATGTGACGGACGTGGAGATCGGAATTAAATCCGACTGGTCGGTATTCGACATGCCGGTGAGGACGGATGCCGATCTCTTTCACGACGATTACAGCAATATCCAGAGGACAGTGGGTTTCGTCAATCCGGCCACCGGTCTGATCGGATCGGCGACGCTGAATGCGGCCACCGCAACCATCGAAGGTGTCGAGTTCGAGGGCACCGTAAAGCCCATTGATCGGGTCGAGATTTCGGCGAGCTACTCTTATAACCATGCTCTGTACAACAAGTTCATAAGCGCCGGCCAGGATATCTCGAATCTCCCATTTCCCTTCGTTTCGAAGAACAAGTACAGCGCAACAGTCCGGTATGATCTACCGATTGATGGGTCCTTGGGGACGGTCAGCGCGTCGGCCACTTATTCCTGGCAGAGCAATTTCTGGGCGGCCGCCACGTTGGTCCGTATTCCCGACGGTTATATCGGCAATTATGGGCTTCTCAATCTCAGGCTCGACTGGAACGATATCGCCGGCTACCCGCTCGATGCCTCGTTCTTCATGACGAACGCTACCGATCAGGTTTATCGGATCGACACCTTCTCGATCATTACCTCCCTCGGTTACAACCAAGCCTTTTACGGTGAACCCCGCATGTGGGGCTTCCAGCTTCGTTACCGGTTCGGTGGCTCGAGGGAACACGAAACGGAGACGACGGCCTTCACACCGCCTCCAGTCGAACGACCCGCGCCCGCTCCACAGGCCGCACACAGCTATCTGGTCTTCTTCGACTTCGATAAGTCGGATCTGACACCGGAGGCCGTACGCATCATTGATGAGGCGGCGGCCAATGCCGGTCCAGCACGCGTGACCCAGATCACGGTCACCGGCCATACCGATACGGTGGGATCGGATGCCTACAACATGCGGCTCTCCCGTCGCCGGGCGGAATCGGTCGCGGCTGAACTCGAAAAGCAGGGTATTCCTTCATCTGAGGTCGCGATTATCGCAAAGGGCAAGCGTGATCTCCTGGTACGCACGGGCGACGGCGTTCGGGAACCTCAGAATCGACGTGTCCAGATCGTTTATGGAAACAGCCCGATTTCGTAGATGACACGCCTCGAAATCAAGCCCTCCGATTAGCGAGGGCGGCATCGAGCAAAGAGGGGAAATCGATGAATCCGAGATTCGGCCTGCGCCTTGCGGGCGCCATGGTTTGCCTGCTCGGCCTCATTTCGCTGTCGTCCACGGCGGCGGAGGATCAGACGAGCGTGCCTTCGAGTTCTCCCCCACCCTGGCAGCAGGCACCGAAGGCACCGGCCGGCGCGCCCAACATCGTGCTCGTCCTACTCGACGATGTCGGCTTCGCAGCGAGCAGCAGTTTCGGCGGACCGGCAGATACACCGTTCCTCGATCGCCTCGCCGCGCAAGGGTTGCGCTACATCGATTTCAACAACACCGCGCTTTGCTCGCCGACGCGGGCCGCATTGCTGTCCGGGCGCAACCATCACAAGGTCGGTTTCGGTACGGTCTCCGAAATCAACAATCCGTATCCCGGATACAACAGCTTCTGGCCGAAGAGCGTCGTGTCGCTGCCGGAAATGCTTCGGCGCAACGGCTACAGCACCGCAGCCTTCGGCAAATGGCACAACACCCCACTTTGGGAGGTGAGCCCGGTCGGACCATTCGATCGGTGGCCGACCGGCCTTGGGTTCGAATATTTCTATGGATTCATGCAGGGCGAGGCGAGCCAATGGGAGCCCCCGCTTTACCGCAACACGACGGCTGTCGATCCGGGAATGACGCCCAAGGACGGCTACTATCTCACGACGGATCTGGTGGACGACGCGGTACGCTGGGTCCAGACGCACGATTCGATTGCGCCGCAGAAGCCGTATTTCCTGTATTTCGCGACGGGAGCAACGCACGCGCCGCATCACGTCCCGGCGGATTGGATCGCCAAGTACAAGGGAAAATTCGACGGTGGCTGGGACAAGCTGAACGCCGAGATCTTCGAACGGCAAAAGAAGCTCGGCGTCATACCGGCCAATACAGTGCGGACGCCGCGTGACCCGAACCTGCCCGCCTGGGATAGCCTCACGGCAGATCAGAAGCGGCTCTATGCGCGCCAGATGGAAGTCTATAGCGCCTACATGGCGGCGACGGACTACCAAATCGGGCGCCTCGTGGATGCGATCCAGAAAGAGCCGAACGGCCAGAATACGCTGATCCTCTACATCGTGGGCGACAATGGCGCGTCGGTCGAGGGCGGTCCTGACGGCTCGGACGAAAACATGGCGACCTATGCCGGAATCCCCGACGACGTGCAGAAGCAACTGTCGCGGAGCGATCACTTGGGAGGCCCGGATCTCGACAATATTCTCGACAAGGAATGGGCTTTCGCTCTGAACACGCCGTTCAAGGGCGCCAAGGGCGACGCAAGCCACTTTGGAGGAACCCGCTCGCCCCTGATCGTGGCTTGGCCCGCCAAGATCAAGGATGCCGGCGCCATTCGCCCCCAGTTCGCTCACGTGAACGACATCGCGCCGACGATCTATGACCTCATCGGCATCAGCTTGCCGAAAGATGTCGACGGTGTTCAGCAGGCGCCGCTTGATGGCGTCAGTTTCGCGCCGACGCTTTTCGATCCCCGTGCGCCGTCAGAGCACCATGTCCAATATTTTGAGATGTTCGGCAATCGCGCGATCTACAAGGATGGCTGGGTTGCCGCAGCACCGCACGGATCGATCTTTGCCGGCCTCAACCGGAGCACCGATTTCGCGCACGATGCCTGGGAGCTTTACCATGTCGACGATGATTTCAGCGAAGCGAAGGATGTGGCGTCCAAATATCCTGACAAGCTGAAAGAGCTGGAGCTCTTGTTCGATGGCGAGGCGCGCCGGAATCAAGTCTATCCGCTGTCGCTGGCGGACATTGGCGGACTGTTTCCGGGCAGCTCTCGGCCTTATTTTGCCAACGACAGAACCGAGTTCGTTTTTCATGGCGGCCTTCCGCGGATTCCGACGAACCAGCTGCCCTCATTCGCGCGCAGCCATCGCATAACGGCGTCGCTCGAGATTCCCGTCGGCGGAGCGTCGGGCGTGATCATGGCCGACGGCGGACGATATGGTGGGTTCTCGCTATATGCGAAGGAGGGGCGGCTCGTGTACGAGCAGAATTTCTTCGGCGATGAGCGCTCGATCATCACGTCCACCATGCCATTGCCGTCAGGCAAGGTGGACGTGGCCTTCGAATTTCAGAGGACCAATCAAGCCAAATGGGGCGGAGGCACAGGCAAGCTCTTCATCAACGGCAAGCCGGCGGGGGAAGGCGAGATCCCGAAGGTCGGCTTTGCATCGGAGATCGACACGTTCGACGTCGGCGCCGATCGCGGTTCTCCGGTGAGCGCGAGCTATGCGGCCCCGGCCGCGTTCAACGGCAAGGTCGACGAGATCCGGATCGATCTCCAATGAGAGGGGAAACGATGCGACGCGTGCTTTTGACCCTGTTCATTGCGGGGATGCTGAATGCGTCCATCGCGGATGCGGCCGACATCCCGCTGCTTGGCACAAGCGATCAAAGAGAGCTCGACCGGGAAACATTGCGCATCCTCGCCCGAGCGGATCTTCAGGATGGAGTCCGCAAGCTCGAAGCGATGTTTCGAGCCGATCCGATGGCCATAAACGCCGAAGCCGGAAAGGCAATCGGACAGGACAGCGCCGCGATCGCCTACATGGCGCTGCAATGGGCGGTCGACAGCGACCCGGATCGGCCAAAGCTGATGTGGATGGGCGACGCTCCGCATCGCTGGTTCGGGATGGACATTCCGTGGGCCTCCTACGGATTCCAGAATCAGGACGATATCTACCGTCAGGTCGCGATCGATCCGCACGCCAGGTATGAGATCTCCGGCCGCCGCGCGGGCAATCCGCCGGTGCAAGCCCGGTTCGGACTCTTCAAGTCGGCGATCGACGAAATTCCTGTCGGCCTTCAAGGCGAGGACATTGTCGCCGAACCCGATGGCAGCTTTACGATCACCATCGATTCCGATCCGGCGAACGGCCGCGCGAACCACATCCAGTCCACGCCCGACACGAAGCTCCTGGTCGTGCGCGACGTGCTGTCCGATTGGGCGACTCAAACGCCACCGACTTTTTCCATCCGCAGGCTGGGTGGTCCGGCTCTCGGGCAACCGCTGGATGACGCCGCGATCGTGACGCGCGCCACCGATCTGGCATCGACGATGGTGCGGGCGTGGCTCGGCACCTACAGCCCGCGAATCTACAAGCAGCCGCCCAACACGATCGCGCCGCCTTTCGGTCGTGTCGGCGGGTGGGGCTATCTGACGATGGGACGTTTCGCGCTCGGGCCGGATGAGGCGCTGGTCGTTACGCTCGATCCGGCTACCGCGGCCTACGTCGGTTTCGAACTTGGCGACGCGTGGGCGATTCCGCTCGAATTCGTCCATCATACGTCGAGCCTGGCGAACGGACAGACGAAGCTCAACCCGGACGGGACGATCACCTATGTCATCGCGGCGCGCGACCCGGGCGTGTTCAACTGGCTGGACGCGGAAGGGCTCTCTGCCGGAACCCTTGCGATCCGCTGGCAAAAGCTGACGAGCACTGACGGGATCGCGGGCGCCGTCCGTTCGGTACGGCTGGTGAAGCGCGCCGATCTGCAGGCGACGCGGGGCATGGTTATGGTCATGCCGGCCGAACGGAAAGCGCAGATCGCCGCGCGCGAGGCAAGCTGGAACCGGCGCCTACATTGATCGGCCGAATGAGGAGAACGCGTGATGAGCAACGCGATAATGCGGCGGCCATATTGGGTCTTGGCGCTCGCCGGGCTGCTGCTCGCCTGCCCGCTGTGGGCGACGGCAGCCGCGGCGAAGGATTTGCCACTTTCCTATCAGGACCGCGTTGCGATCAAGGAGCTGCTCTACAGATATTGCTACTATATCGACAACCGCATCGGCGACGCCTGGGCTTCGACCTTCACACCGGATGGGAAGCTCGAATTTCCCGGCACGACGGTGCAGGGGCACGATCAGCTCGTCGCCTTCGGATCACGGCCGGTCGTCGACAAGCTTCGAAACCATTTCGTCGGCGACATACTTCTTGTGCAGACGGCGCCGGGTCGCGTGCATGAGCGGTCGATGGTGATTACGAGCCTGCGCGACCCGAAGGGCGACGCGCCGGCGACTTTCGAGGGCATCGGCGTCTATGACGATCAGATTATCAAGACTCCGGCCGGCTGGCGCTTTCTTTCACGGCGCGCCGGCTGGACCATGCCCGTATCCCCGGACTTCCTTCCTCAGCCGAGCCAGGAGCTTGAGACATCGCGGCACCGCTAAGCTCCGAAGGATGGCCGTCTTCAGCTTTACATGGGCTCAGGGCGCGCAGGCGTGCTCTGTGACAGCAGCGCTGAACGAACGGTCTTACATTGCACAGGCTCGCGACTCAGGCAGCCTGCCTGCTTTCGTGCCAAGCCAGCCCTTCCGGAGCGCACGGGCGAGTGGCTCCTCCTGGCGAATTCCAGTCGATCAGGAAGGTGGCGCTAAAGGTCTGCAATCGGCTAGAGAGCGCCCGCCCTTCGCCTGTTTTCCCGAGCATCCCGGGGCCGATCGATCGCCGACCGCAAACGCCGGCAGGATACTTGCGACCACCGCCCGACGGCGTATCCTCATCGGCGGCGTTAATGCTGCCTCCAACCCCGACAACAGGGTGCCAAGATGACCCTCTCACGACGTGATGCCATCGGCCTTTCGAGTGCAGCTCTGGCCGGATTGTCCTTGGCGGCGGCGCGCGTCAGCGCGCAAGGCCAGGGCGAGCCGGCGAATGCCTGGCCCGACCACCTCGTCGAGAAACCCCTGCTCAAAGGGTTTCCGGCACCCCTGCCGCTCAATGCCGACGGCTCGGCGCCAGAGCATCGGGAAAGCGAAGCCGGGCCGATCGCGGGCCCCCTCATGTGGCGCACGCCGGACCGCAAGACGCCCGACATCGAATTCGATTACAAGAAAATCGCGATCAAGGTCGATACGCGCGGGTTGGGGACACTCGCAGGCACGCTTCGCTTCTCGGATTTGGAAAAACTGCCGCGTGTATCCCACACCTTTCTCTTACAGTGCGGCGCTCCGCAGCCACGCGGCATCGTGAAGTGGACCGGCGTCAAGTTTAATGATTTTGCGGATATGCTGGGCTTGGTGCCCGGCGCTCATTATTGCCGGCTGGTCGCGTCCGATCGCCACTATGTCGACGAAGCGGTGGCCACGCTGCGCCATCCGCAAGTGTTGCTCGCGTGGATGATGAACGATCAACCCCTTGCTCCAGAGCACGGAGCGCCGCTTCGCCTTGTCGTTCCCTTCCGCTACGGAAACCGGAGCATCAAGGCGATCACCGAGATCGTTTTCGGCACGCCCAGTCTTCCGATGCCGCCCTTGCCGGCTTGAATGGTCAACGAGGAGCGGCCGTGCCGTCTCACGTCGTTGATTTCAAGAAGGTGTGAATCGGCGTGGCCTCGTGACCCCACACTTTCGCTACCTACCAGCTGCTTATGACGCCGATTTTGCGTCGAAACCCCACGCCTATTCACAGATTGGGCGATGCAGGCGTTCCAGGTCGCGACGGAGCATGCATACGGCCGCTTGCCGGCGCCCGACGCCGACGGGAGCTACACGCTCAAGGCGGCCTACGTGACTTGCGATCCGGACTGCTCGAGTACATCGGCGCAAGGCGGAGTGAGGCTAGCCGCCCCACTCAATCACGCGCTGGCGAGATGATGTCATCGTGTGCGAGCAATGGTGACCAAGCCTGACGATCATCCTTCACTGGATGACCTAGACCATCATGTCCGTGTGAGGCGCTAGCCAGTTGAGGTGGCCCGCCCCGAAGTGTCGACTAAGGCGTGTAGCAACGCTGCGGGGGTTTCTCCGATGGTCGGAGCCTATCCCCAGGCACTGAGCGAGGCGGACCATGA
>DATGMP010000044.1:0-2044 GCA_035293565.1 Alphaproteobacteria bacterium
CCTCGGCCGCGTGGGTGGTCGTCTGGTAGCGATCGATCACGGTCTTGTAGCGGCCGACGGCGGCCAGGTAGTTGCCCTGGCTTTCGTACCAGCGGCCGATCGACATGTCCTTCGCCGCCAGATGGTCGCGCGCCAAATCGAGCTTGAAAGCCGCATCGCGGGCGTAGGCCGTGTTGGGAAAGCGGCGGATGACGTCGGTAAAGCCCTCGAAGGACATGGCGGTCGCGCGCTGATCGCGCCGCACATCGGCGATCTGCTCGTAATAGCAGAGCGCGCGCATGTAATAGGCGTAGTCGACATGCTCGCTGCCGGGGTGCAGCTCGATATACCGGGTCAGCGCGTCGATCGCGTCGTCGTAACGAAGGCCCTCGTAATCCGCATAGGCGGCCATGAGCTGCGCCCGGGTCGCCCAGACCGAATAAGGGTGCTGCTGCTCGACTTGATCGAAGAGCTTGGCGGCCTGCGTGTACTCCTCGTCCTTCATCGCGTCCATGCCGGCGTCGTAGAGCTCCTTCACGGAGTGCTCGCCGACCAGCATGTTCTCCTTCTCCTCGCAGCCCGCGAGCGGCAGACAGGCGAGGAGCGCGGCGGCGACGAGGAGCGCGCGCGGCGTCGCCGCGCGGAGAGGATTCTGGCGAAAGGTCATGGCTGGTCCGAGGGCGCGAATGGCCGAGGCAGAATGTCCATCGCCGATCTATAGCACGGTGTTGCCGGTGCCCGGCAATGGCGGTTTAAGAGGCTCTGCCCATCGCCTGACGGCCGCCCGAGAGACCCCAATCGGCCGCGGCCGCATCGTCGCCGCTCGTCACGGTCCAGGCCTCGGCGTCGGCGAAGAGCGCGCGCAGCAGCCGATTGTTGAGCGCGTGCCCGGACCGGACGGCATGAAGCCTGCCGTCGATCGGCCCCCCGGCCAGATAAAGGTCGCCCACGGCGTCCAGGAGCTTGTGCCGGACGAATTCGTCGGCATAGCGCAGACCTTCGCGGTTGAGCACCCGGCCGGAGCCGACCACGATCGCATTGTCCAGAGAGCCGCCGCGCGCCAGGCCGGCTTTGCGCAGCTGTTCCACCTCCTCGGCGAAACCGAAGGTCCGGGCCCGCGAGAGCTCGCGCTTGAAGGCGCCGTCGACCAGCCGCACCGACCGCTCCTGCCGGCCGATCGCCGGGCTGGCGAAATCGAGCGCGAAATCGAGAACCGGGAAAGGCGACGGCATCAGCGTGGCGCTGGCCTCCCCATCGGAAACGGAGATCAGCTTCAGGACCTTGATTCGCTTCCGGGGCGAACTCTGCTCAAACAGGCCGGCGCACTCGATCAGGAAGACGAAGGCGTCGGCGCTGCCGTCCATGATCGGAACTTCCGGCCCGTCGATCTCGACCACGGCATTATCGACGCCCAGGCCCGAAAAGGCGGCCATCAGATGCTCGATCGTGCCGACCTGGGCCGGATCGCCGTCACCAATGGCGCCGTTGCCGATCGTCGTGCAAAGCCGCGTATCCACCACCCGATCCCAGCGGGCCGGGATGACGACGCCCGCATCGCCCAGATCGGTGCGCTTGAAGACGATGCCCGAATCGACCGCCCCGGGACCGATGGTCAGCTTGACCCGGCGCCCCGAATGGAGGCCGACACCGGCGCAATTGATCTTTGTTTTCAGCGTCTTCTGGCGCATTTCAGGCGTAAACCACTGTTCTGCTTCTGGAGGTCCGACAAGGCACGCGGCGGACAGACCGCCGAGCAATGACCTATGGTTTCGGCCGTTCAAGCGCAAATCACTTCTTATTACCGATTGTTACGCCGCGCCGCAGTGTCATTAACGCTTTAAGTTGAGAGGATTTCTTGGAAAATGCGCATGCTGCTCCCCCCGCACGCGGCGAGGGGCTTTACGCGCAGGCATGGCTTTTTGTCCCCTCTCCGCACGAAGTGGGAGAGGGCGGGGCCCAGTGCGCAGCAATGGGAGGGGGATTTAGAGTCGCAAACACCAGCCAGCCGCCCCGCTCAAGGCGGCCCGGTGCCGTATTTGGCTTCCAGCGCCCGGATGCGGGCGGC
>DATGMP010000045.1:0-15785 GCA_035293565.1 Alphaproteobacteria bacterium
CAACGCCCCATCAGGAACGCGCCGTCGTCAGGGGTGGGCCGGCTACGCGCTGCGGGCTACGCCCTCCGCGCTTCGCCGCCCCACCCCCGACGATTCTCATCCAGATTGTCGCTGCTCTCTCACCTTGATCGTCGCGCGGCACTCGCGCCTCGGCCTCATTGAAGCGGTGGCTGCCACCTTCGCCATTCCCAAGGTTTCGCGCCCGCATCCGAGGCACTCGCGCCTCGGCCTCATTGAAGCGGGATTGATCAGACTACGCCCGGCACGACTAACGGCGTGGCATCCGAGGCACTCGCGCCTCGGCCTCATTGAAGCTCGGGTTCGGAGGCTCCGCCGCCTCCGCCGCCCCCGGCATCCGAGGCACTCGCGCCTCGGCCTCATTGAAGCCCAAGCTCCTAGAGCAGACGCGCAACCAGAAGGCGGAGCATCCGAGGCACTCGCGCCTCGGCCTCATTGAAGCGCTTGGGCAGATGGCCTACTACATCGCCGAAGACGGCTTCGCATCCGAGGCACTCGCGCCTCGGCCTCATTGAAGCACCAGCAGCGTGGCCGTACTGCCCCCGAGCGAGTGCCCGGTGCATCCGAGGCACTCGCGCCTCGGCCTCATTGAAGCGGCGTATTGCCCGGCTGAACGGTCCACGTGCCGCTCTGCATCCGAGGCACTCGCGCCTCGGCCTCATTGAAGCGCATTCAAGACAATATCGAGGCAGCCGAGATCGCGGCTGCATCCGAGGCACTCGCGCCTCGGCCTCATTGAAGCAGCCTGCAGCGCGGCCAATGCATCGGCGGGCGTGCCGATCGCATCCGAGGCACTCGCGCCTCGGCCTCATTGAAGCCCAGTCTTCGGCGAGGATATCCGCCTGTGACGCCAACGCATCCGAGGCACTCGCGCCTCGGCCTCATTGAAGCGCGCGACCGCGGGGCGTCCCCGAAGGCGGCCAAGCAACGCATCCGAGGCACTCGCGCCTCGGCCTCATTGAAGCCTCATCGACGGCGTGTACCGCAGCGTCAATCGCCTGCATCCGAGGCACTCGCGCCTCGGCCTCATTGAAGCAAGAGCTTCTGTCGCGACCCGAGATCGACGAATTTTATGGCATCCGAGGCACTCGCGCCTCGGCCTCATTGAAGCCGCTGTCTTGCGGAACACGAGGAACAGGCTGTACTCGCATCCGAGGCACTCGCGCCTCGGCCTCATTGAAGCCGAACCTTCAGTAAGGTCGGGCTCGCCGCCCTCATGCTGCATCCGAGGCACTCGCGCCTCGGCCTCATTGAAGCCGATTTCTTTGAGGTGCTGCTGAACGCGATTCCCGAGGTGGCATCCGAGGCACTCGCGCCTCGGCCTCATTGAAGCAGAGCCAGTTCGTAGGCTCTTTCGATATTCCTCCCCGCCGCATCCGAGGCACTCGCGCCTCGGCCTCATTGAAGCTCCGTGCAGTCGCCCGCCAGGAGCTGGCCCGCCGTCGAGCATCCGAGGCACTCGCGCCTCGGCCTCATTGAAGCTAGACAATCTCGTGCGGGGCAAACCCGTAGCCGAGCATCGCATCCGAGGCACTCGCGCCTCGGCCTCATTGAAGCCGCCTCGTCGTCGCCGTTCAGATATTGCGCGGACAAGCGATGCATCCGAGGCACTCGCGCCTCGGCCTCATTGAAGCATCGCAATCGCCGCCGAGCTCGCGCCGATAAATTTATGCATCCGAGGCACTCGCGCCTCGGCCTCATTGAAGCACGCCGACAGCCTGAACAAGACGGCTCACGGCTTGGCACGCATCCGAGGCACTCGCGCCTCGGCCTCATTGAAGCGCCGTCGTGTCGGGGGTTGCCGCAAAAAGGAATCCCCCATAGACCATCTTTCCGATTCACAAAATTATCGACAGAACCTTGGCTGAGCCCCAGGGATGGATTATTGGCGCTCGACCTTCGGATCCTAACGATTTGCGCAGGCTATAGACGACAGCCTTCCGGCAACGGACCGCGGGGGCGCATACATGGTCATGCTCGCGGTCGATGTATCTGCGTAGTGACCCTCACAATCGAAAATGAAGCCCCGCATGTTCTCTGGATTATAACCGGATCCTTCGTCAATATAGATAAGTGCGGTTACCGAGCCACCTTGCATTTTCTCTACAGAATTAAGATCGATCTTATAAACGGCACCATTATCAGCCTCGACCTTCATCCACTTGAATACATGAGGCGGATGTTTCTTGTCATAATATTCAATGCAGATTTTCTGCTGAGCCGGCGGTAGGCCGGTCCTATTCCAATTGTAATATGTATCTGGTCCATAAGCTTCCCTAGGGTGGGGCCTCCAGGTGTAATCAGCGGGTGCGTCCTGTGCTCCGGAAGCTTTCGGCACCGTGATCGCCTGGGGCTGCGTCGTTTGAACCCGGCGCCAAGGGACTGGACAGCTAGTGACGTTTGGATAATAGGCTTTCGCGGGATCGCAGTAGTACCACGTCGTATAGTTCCCGACTTGCTGCGCGCGTGCCAAGGGAACCGCGATCAGAAATACAATCACAGCCGCCAAGTTGCCTTTCATTGATCCCTCCGACGACATCGCGCGCCGACATTATCAACCCGCAAACTCGATGTGAATTGCGCGGCGCGATCAGGTCGTGGGACCATTTGCTGGATCCAGAAGCTATAAAACTAACATGTTGATTTATTATGGATAATAGGACTATCCGGCGGACACCCCTCCGCCAAATCTATCCCACAGCGCGCCAGGCTTTCCGGTGCGACCCGTAACCGCGATGACCCTGCTCGTGAGTCCGTCCAGCGCCGTCCAGCTGCAAGGCCTTGTCGAAGGCCTCGAGATAGACTAGTTATCTGACTAGTCATATATGCTGAGCGGAGAAAGACGATGCGAGCCTGGCCGGTTCAAGATGCGAAGGCACGATTCAGTGAAATGCTCGAAGCCTGCCTGAAGGAAGGCCCACAGACCGTCACCAAACGGGGTGCGGAGGCTGCCGTCCTCGTGCCCGCGGCCGATTGGCGAAGACTGAAGAACGCGGCCAGGCCAACCCTGAAGGACCTGCTCCTGAGCGATCGTGCGCGAGGAGATTTGAATGTTCCTGCGCGTGGCGGGAAGCGCCGCCGCAAGGTCAGCGACGCCGTCTGATCATCGATGTATCTCCTCGACACCAACATTGTTTCGGAACTGCGCCGGGCTCGCCCCCATGGCGCGGTGATTGCCTGGCTCCGCGACATACGAGACGAAGATTTGCATGTCTCTGCCGTAACCATCGGCGAGATTCAGTCAGGCATAGAGATCACGCGTGAACGGGACGAAGCCAAGGCGGCTGAGATAGAGACATGGCTGGAGCAGGTTACGGAGACGTACAACGTCATCAGTATGGATGCGCGAGCCTTTCGATCATGGGCGCGCCTCATACATCGGAGGACGGACGATCTTATTGAGGACGCTATGATCGCCGCTACCGCCGCAGTTCATAATCTGACCGTGGTGACTCGCAATGTTCGAGATTTTGAGGTTTTCAACGTTCCCACGCTGAACCCCTTCGACATGAAGACTGGCTAACAGAGGGCTATGGCGTAGACATAGTGCTCATCATCGTCGGCCGCGGCCCGCCAGAACTCAAACTGCATAGGCTGGCCGAGATCAGCACAAAAACCACCGAACTCGACGCCTCCGAAGTAAGTATCGTAGTTGCCTTCCGCAGTGATCGGGGATGGGGCACGCGAGACTGGTGGTCTGCGGCCCCTGTGTTATGAGCGTCCGATCAGCGTCGCCGGTCATAGCTGGCGGGTCGATAGGGCTGTGGAACAAATCAGATGTGAATCGTCAGCGATGCGTCAGGACGAGATCCAGGACGACGAGCCAGAAATCGCCTTCCGCGCCATGTGCCCACGTCAGGGCGTCCCGCGCCCGCGCTTCCACTCTATCGAGCGCTTCATGAAGACTTTTTCGACCATCCGGCTTGCCCCCGCCGTCAATCGCGCACGAATCGTCAACCAACCGGTCCATGCACGCTTCGATGCTGTCCTGCAGGGCCGCGTTCCAAGCGTCTGTCTTCACCGCCACGTCCAAAATCTTCTCTAGGTCAACGACGGCCTGCTCTCCCGGGCCAAGCGTCGGAGCCTGCGGTCTCAGCCATACGCCAACGCCGCGGTCATCCTCGAGAATGAACTCGATACCGGCCTGCTCGAGGGCCGCACGCAGGGTCGTAAGGCTCGACCTGTAAGGAGTCCGAGCGCCGCGCTCGAAATCCACAATCGTCTGCCGGGAAATGCCCGCGGTGACAGCGAGATGACTCTGACTCCAATCGAGCATCGCCCGCGCGCCACGACATTGGCTGGAGGTGAGAATCGTACCCATAATCTAACTTTTTGATTGAACTTTGGATCGTATGCTTATCAAATTGAACGGACTTCGGCAAAATTCGGTTAAATTTGCAAGTTCCTGCGCGCATCGACGCCGGGCATGCTGGAGTATTGCGAGCCGTCGCGCAGCGGCGATTTATTAACTTATTACAGCTAGATACTGGGCTCCTGGATCCCGAATCGAGGCAAGAGAACGGGATGCGACTGCCCGCACCGATGGCCGAGGAAACGCTCGGAAAAATTATGCTGGTCCTCTTTGCGCTGGCGGCCTTTGGCGTCGTCACGCTGTTTTTGCTGACGAAATCGGAACCGTCTTCAGCCGTTCAGCTGAACTATGCTCACCAGCCGATCGTAATCGATCAGTAGCGGGGTCCCTCGAGGCGACGCCGATGACTTCCCTCTACGGCGCCTATGCCGCAGCGGGCACAAGCGCCGGTCTGCGCCGTTCACCGCTCTCTTTGGGAACCAAGAGGGCCTCCCGTGCCGAAGGGGAGGTTTACAAGCTCGACCAGCCGCGACAGCCTTTAGCGTCACATTAGAGTCGCAAGCCCTTCCCTCACTTCGATGACCGAGCTCTGGAATATCCTGCGCGAGCGCGCCCTCTTCATCTCCTTCGCGGGCGACGCTTTCCATTTCGAGATTTCATGGCTAGGCGTGATCCTGATGATCGCGGCCATGCTGATGTGGCGGCGCCTGCGGCGCTGATCCGTACCTTTGGCGCGCTCACCCGTGCATCGGGCAGTTGCGCGCGATCGAAAAACGGGTCCCCTGCCCGGTCTTGACGTCGATCGGCCGACAAATGCAACCCTGCCGTACCGCCTCAGGCGAGCCTGGAAACGGCCAAAGCTCGTCGGCGATCGGCGGCAGTTCACCCGCGACGATCATATCACCGCGGATCTCTTCGTGGTGGCGGATCGGGAGATTTCCCGAGACGTCGGTGTCGTAAATATCGACACGCTTGCCAGCTGCAGCGATCAGATGGCGGGCATATTTCTCCGCGACTGACAGCGCTTCGGTGTAAAGCTCACAGCGGGCGCCATCGGGAAGATAAGCGCTAACAAGATATCCCATAGGTCCCTGAAGCTAACTCTACTCATTGGCGACTAACGCTACGGGTCGACAATGTTCGTCGCACAGTGACAAATTTAGGCGACGTTCGGAGCGGCGCCCGCCAAACGCTTGGCAGCCCGATGGGCGGCGGCTAACCTCCCCCCGGCGAGCCGGAACTGGCCCGTGCGGGGAGGAATCAATGGTGATCGATATCGGGTCGCTCTATTCGGCCGTAGCCGGCGGCGGACCGCCGCTCTTCTTCCCCAATCCGGAGGTGCCGGCGGTTTTCAATTTCGACCAGGGCCTCGCTGCGCCGGAAAGCTTCCCCAAGGAGGATCTGGCGCGACTGACGCGCGAGGTGCTGGAACGCGACGGCCCGGAAGTGCTCGACTATTTCGATCCGGCGACCGGCTATGAGGAGCTGGTCTACGGTTATCGCGGCTTACGCGAGCGCTTGGCGGACCGCATCCGCAAGACCCAGGACCGGGACCTCGGTCCCATGGGGATCATCCTGACTTCGGGTTCGGTCCAGAGCATCGCGCTGGCGATTTCCGGCTATGTCGACAAGGGCGACGTGGTCTTGGTGGAAGCGGCGTCCTTCCCCTATGCGCTGCGCTATATGAGCATGGCCGGCGGCGAGATTCGAAGCGTCCCAATGGACGACGAAGGCATGGATGTCGACGCGCTCGCGGCACTGCTGGCGAAGATCGCGGCCGAGGGGAAGCGGGTGAAGATGGTCTACACCATCCCGACCTTTCAGACGCCCACCAACACCGAGATGCCCGTCGCGCGCCGGCAAAAACTCCTCCAACTCGCCGAGCGGCACGGCTTCATCGTGCTGGAGGACAATGTCTATGGCGATCTCCGCTTCGCCGGCGAGCCCCTGCCCTCCCTCCTGACGCTCGATCGAACCGGGCTCGTCATCCAGTGCGGCAGCTTCTCGAAGATCGTCGCGCCGGGCTTGAGGCTGGGTTGGATGGCGGGCACGGAAAAGGCCGTGGGCGCGCTTGCGGCGGTTCGGCAGGATCTGGGCGTCGGCCAGTGGCTCGCGCGGGTCATGAACCAGTTTCTGGCCGAAGGCTTGCTCGAACCGCATCTCGAGCGCGCCAACGCTATCTACAAATCCAAGGCCGAGACCGCGGTGCGCGCCGTGCGGACTCATTGCGGCGGCTATGTCCGCTTCCGCGAGCCGCGCGGCTCCTTCTATCTCTGGCTCGAGATCGACGACCGGATCGACTGGGCTCGCGCCGCCAAGATGGCCGAGCAGGAAGGCATCTTCTTCCGCCCCGGCGAACGTTTCATGGGTGAGCCCGACGGACGCCAATTCATGCGGCTCGCCTATAGCCATGTCTCGGAGCAGGTCATCGCGGACGGCATCGCCAAGCTCGGCGCGATCTTACGCGCCTGCGTCAGGAACTGAGGGCAAGTCATGGACTACCACGCCCGAACCGTCGCCGGCGGCTTCGCTTTTCCGGAAGGACCGCGCTGGCACGGCGGCCTCTTCTGGTTCTCCGATCAGCATGACAGGAAGGTACATGCGCTGCAGCCGGACGGCGCCCGGGTCGAGGCGTTCGACGTCGCCGGTCAGCCTTCGGGCCTCGGCTGGCTGCCGAACGGAGACATGCTGGTCGTTTCGATGCTGGAACGCGTGCTCTACCGACGCCATGCCGGCGCTCTCAAACGGCATGCCGACTTGGCGCCGCTCCATCCTGGTCAGAGCAACGATATGGTCGTCGATCACCTGGGGCGAGCCTACGTCGGGAATATCGGTTTCGATTTCGAGCATGGCGCCGAGCCCACGTCGACCTGCATGGCGCTCGTCGATCCCAACGGCACCATCTCGGTCGCCGCCGCCGATCTCATGTGCCCGAACGGCACGGTGATCACGCCCGACGGCAGGACGCTCATCGTCGGCGAGTCGATGGGCCGCCGGCTGACCGCATTCGACATCGGCTCCGATGGGACGCTGTCGAACCGTCGGCTCTTCGCCGATCTCGGCGAGCATGTTCCCGACGGAATCTGCCTCGACCGGGAAGGCTGCGTGTGGGTGGCTTCGCCCTATGCCGGCGCGGTGATCCGAGTTCGCCCCGGCGGCCAGATCGCGGATCGCGTGCCGATCGAGAACGCGAATCCGTATGCCTGCATGCTGGGCGGCGAAGGCGGCGAGATCCTGTTCATCTGCTGTGCGCCGCATCACGACCGCAAGGAGACACTGGCGGCAATGGGCGGCCGCATCGACGTTGCCCGCGCTCCCGCGCCGCACGCCGGCTGGCCGTGACGATGCGCATCGATCCGCCGGGAATGAAATTCGCCGGCATGAGTCAGGCTGTGCGGTGCGGCGATTTCATTCTCGTCTCAGGCCAGGTTGCGCTGGCGCAGGGCAAGGTCGTCGGCACGGACGATCCAGCGGCCCAGGCGCGCCAATGTTTCGCAAATATCGCGGTCGTGCTCGAAGTGGCCGGCGCGACGCTTGCCGACGTGGTGAGTCTGCGCTGCTTTCTGACCAACAAAGGCGCGTATGGCGGTTACGCCGAGATCAAGAACACGCTCTTCGCCGAGCGGCCGCCCGCCTCCACGACAGTGGTCGTCAAAGAGCTGCTACTCCCCGAGCTTCTCATGGAAGTCGAAGCGACCGCCTGGATCCCGTCTCACAAATAATGGAATCAACAAGGACCGAACCCATGACCTCAAGCACCAATGCATCGATCCCGTCCGGAGAGGAGCTGGTCGCGCGCGCCCGGGCGATGATCCCGACTCTGATCGAGCGCGCGCCGCGTCAGCAGGAGCATCGGCGAATTCTCAACGAGACGATGAAGGAGCTGAAGCAGGCCGGCTTCTTTCGAATCTTCCAGCCCAAGAAGTATGGCGGCTACGAGCATGACCCGCGGATATTCTTCGATGTGCAGATGGCGCTCTCGGAGGGCGATATCTCGGTTGGTTGGGTGTTCGGCATTCTGGGCGTGCACAGCTTCCATTTGCCGCTCTTCGATGATCGTGCGGCCGAGGAGGTCTGGGGACCCGATCCCGATGCGCTCGTCGCGTCGCCCTACGCGCCCGGGGGTGCGGTTCCGGTCGAGGGCGGCTACAAGCTCACCGGCCGTTGGAAATTCTCGAGCGGCACCGAGCACTGCAACTGGATCTTTCTGGGCGGCGTAATTGATCGAGGCGACAAGCATTCCTCTTTTCTGGAGGCCGACTTCCGCACCTTCCTGCTGCCACGCAAGGATTATCAGATCATCGACACCTGGAAGGTGGTCGGCCTCAAAGGAACGGGCAGCCAGGATGTCGTGGTCGATGGCGCCTTCGTGCCGGAACACCGCACCCATTCGATGGATCATGCGACCCGCGGCACCAATCCGGGCAGCGCGCCCAAGGCCAGCGCGCTTTATCGCTATCCGTATTGGCAGGTGTTCCTCCGCGCCGTCTCGACCAGCGCAATCGGCGGCCTGCAAGGCATGATCAACGCTTTCGTCGACTACGGGTCCAAACGCGTCTCGGTCTCCGGCGCCAAGACTCAGTTCGACCCGGATGCGCAATTGGCGCTGGCCGAGGCGCAGGCCGGCATCGATGAGATGAAGGCGACGCTTCACCGTAATTTCCACCGCATGTCGAGCTATGCGGAACGCGGCGAGATGCCACCGTTACGGGAGCGCATGCTGTTCAAATTCCAATGCACCTCGGTGCCGCGCCGCTGCGCCGCGCTGGCGCTTCCGCTCTTCAAGGCCGCCGGCGGCTCCGGCGTCTTCGACACCCAGCCTTTCGGGCGCTTCTATACCGACATGCTGGCGATGGGCAATCACGCCGCCAACCAGTTCCAGACGGCCGGCCGCAATTGGGGTGGCGTGATGCTGGGACTGGAAAGCCAGGACAAGCTGCTCTGATCGCCGGCCTCGTCCAGCGGTGATCGACCCTCATCTTCTGCTGACGCCGGCGATCAAGATCGTCGCCATCGCCGTCCTCGTCATCGGCGCGCTCAAGGCGGCCGAGGGCGCCGGCCCGTTCTGGGGAGCACTGATCATATCGCTCCCCGTGTCGGTCGGGCCGACCTACTTCATCCTGGCGCTCGATCATGATCCCGCTTTCGTTGCTCAAAGTGCGCTCGTCAGCCTCGCCGGTACCGTGACGATCGGACTATTCCTCCTCGCCTATGCCGGGCTCGCATCCGTATCCGGAGTTGTCGTGAGCCTGTCGGGATCGATCGGCGCTTGGGCTGCTTCGTCGCTGCTCGTCGGTCAAATCTCTTGGAACGCCGCGACGGCGACCCTCGCGAACCTGACCGTCTTCGGCCTTGGCGGCTGGGCAACGCGAAGGCTCGCCGCCTCGGGCGCACCGCTGGGGCGGCGCGACAAGCGCTGGTTCGAGACGCCCTTTCGCGCGCTCCTGGTCGGATTGCTCGTCGCGTCCGTGACCAGCATCAGCTACGCGGTCGGCCCGAAGGCCACCGGCCTACTCGCCATGTTTCCGATCGCATCGGCCAGCCTGGGCGGGATTCTGCAGCCGCGTTTCGGCGGTCGGGCCGTGGCGCCCATCATGGCGAGCGCGCTTCGCACCGTGCCGAGCCTGGCCGCGGGACTTCTTGTCATTACCCTCACAGTCGGGCCTTTGGGAAAGGTTGCCAGCCTCTCGGCTGCGCTCGCAGCCACGCTGGCATGGCCGCTCGGCCTCGTCGCGCTCCGTGCCCGTCGGCGCGCCCGCCTGGCGGCGGCCTCGGCCTGATAGCAATCCTTTAGAGAATTTGTCCCAAACTATCCGTCGACGGCGCACATGGCTTGGGCACTTGTGCACAATCGAGAGGCAGGAAAGGCACGGCTTGCCTGTGCAAGAGGACGGCATCGCACGATTTCGACCGCAAGCATGCCTTTGGCACGCGGATTGCTAGAGGTGGATTAGGCAAACGCAAATGCATCCACCGATCCAGTGCGAAAGGAGGCGCGGCATGCACAATACGCGACCCATCGAACCAGCAGAGGCGCCTGGCTTCCGTCCCTTTGCGCGACTGAACGCCCGGACGATCCGATCGCACGCCCTCGTTGCCTCCCTAGCGGCCATGACGGTCATTGGGGCTGTTGCATCGAGCCCGGCGCCAAAAACCATCGTCGCTTTCGGCGACAGCTATTTCTCGGGATTCGGAGTCGAGCCCGAACAGAGCTTTCCGGCCCAGCTCGAGCGCGCGCTTCGCGCTCGCGGGCATAATGCGCGGGTGATCAATTCCGGCGTGCCGGGTGAAACGATCGAGGACGGGCTGAGGCGCCTCGATGCGACGCTGGCGGCCAGGCCGGACCTCATCATCCTGGAACTCGGCGCGAATGACGGCGAGCAGGGCCTCGACCCCGCGGTCTCGAGAGCCAATCTGGACAGCATGATCGCGCGCATCCGCGAAGCGCATGTGCGGGTGCTGCTCTGCGGCGCCGAGGCGCCCGACGAGTTCGGAGAGACCTACAGGGCGAGCTTCGATCCCATCTTCCCTGCAATGGCGGCCAAGCATCAGGTTCCCCTTTATCCATTCGTGCTCGATGGGGTGGCGCGAAACGCCGATCTAATTCAGGAAGATGGAGAACACCCGAATGTGAAAGGTGTTCGCGTCATGGTCGACCGGATGCTGCCGGCGATCGAGCACAGCATAAGCCTGCCTATCCGCTAACCCGCTTCGCCGCGCTCCACGAGAACCAGCCGCGCGCGCCGCTGGTTGCGCATAAGCTGGACTGGACTGTCAGGAAATTTTGCACTCCTAATTCTCCTTCGCTGACGCGCGAGGCTGGGGCAAGTCCCCGGCCTTTTTTTCTTGCTTCGGAACCGATTCCGGAATCTCTCAGTTCTAGGTGTGATCCGCTGGGAGACAAGAAAATGCGTGCGATTGCGTGGGTCGGAGTGTTGCTGATGATCGCCGGACTGGCCGCGCTGGCGGTCGGAAGCTTCAGCTATACGACGAAGGAGAAGGTCCTCGATATCGGCCCCGTGCACGCAACGGAGGATAAGGAGCACAATGTCGCGATTCCGCCGGCGGTCGGCGTCGCGGCAATTCTGGCGGGCGGTGCGCTCGTCTTTGTCGGTCGCCGCCGGGCCTAACTCGCCTCAGGCGTTGATCGGTTCCGGATACAGGGTCCTGAACCAATCGAGGGCCAAAGTACGTTGCTCCTCGGCCACCTCGCCCGGTCCGGCGATCTTGAGGCTGAACCGGACATGCGGGATCCCCAGCGGGTCGGCAGTAACGGCGAGAATCCGAGCTGTTTCAATGACGTCGGACCCGCGCGAGCGGCCGTAGCTTGCCCCCAAGTTTAGAGTGGGAGGCGGCACCGTTTCACGTCGTAACCTCATTCCCATCCATCCGCACTTAGATCTTGTAGTTATGCAACCTACTGAAGCATGAACCATGAAAGTTGAGAATAGGTTATCTAACCTTATGCCGATTCGGCGCGGAGGGATGCGAGAATCCGAGGCACCAGATCAGGCAGGTCGCCGGCGAGCAGCCCCGGGCCGAAAAGGGCCGCCGCCCGACCGTGAACGCAGCAAGCGATGGCTGCGGCCTGAAGCGGCGATAAATGATTGGCGATCAGCCCCGCGGCGAGACCCGCAAGGACATCTCCCGTGCCGGCCGTCGCCAGCTCCGGCGGCGCGCCCGAATTGATGATCGCGCATCCGTCCGGGGCGGCCACGATGGTGTCGGACCCTTTGAGCAGTACCGTGGCGCGGGTTTCGGCGGCGGCGCGAAGCGCGGCGGCGAGGCGCGGCTTGGCGTCGCCGAACAGGCGCGCGAACTCACCCTCGTGCGGCGTCAGGAGGACCCTGTCGCCGAGCCGTCGAAGCAGCCCGTTCTTGCGATCAGCGAGGACCGGGAAGCTGTCGGCGTCCAGCACAACCCCGGCATGGGTGGCGAGCGCCGCGCCGATCGCGCTCTCCAGCCTGCGGTCCGTACCCGCCCCCGGCCCCAGAAGCACCGCATTGCGTCGCGGATCGGCGAGCAATTTGCGAAAATCTTCGGAGGTGGTAATTGGCGCCATCAAGAGATCGGGTCGATAGACGGCATATATCGGGATGACAGCAGGGTCGGCGGCAATGGTCACGAGGCCGGCCCCTATCCTCTGCGCCGCATGGGCCGCGAGCCGCGCCGCGCCTGTCAGCACCGATCCGCCGAGGACCAGCACGTGACCTCTCGTATATTTGTGGCTGGTTGCCGACGGCCATGGGAAGGAGTCCAGCCACAGATCCGGCGCATTGGCGAAGAGTTTGGCTGGAATAGAGGCATAGACGGATTGGGCGACCGCGAGATCGGAAACGATCGTCTCGCCGGCGGCCTCGCGGCCGGGCAGCAGCAGATGGCCGGGCTTACGGCGGAAGAAGGTCACGGTGAGATCCGCTTGGACGGCTGCGCCCAGGATCTGGCCGCTATCGGCATCGATGCCGCTCGGAATATCGACCGCGACGACCGGCAGGTTCAGCCCGTTGAGCGCCTCGACGGTTTCGCGAACCGCCCCGTCCAATTCCCGTGCGAGCCCGGTTCCGAACAAGGCGTCGACGACGAGGCCGGCGCCATCGAGCGCGCCGGGCTTGAGCGCCTGGACAGGGCCCGGCCAGCGGGACGCCGCCAAGGCGGCGGCGCCCGACAGGCGCTCGCGCGCGCCCGCCAGCGCAACACGGACCGGCCAGTTGGCTTCCGCCAGCCTGCGGGCGATCACGAATCCATCGCCGCCATTGTTGCCGGGGCCGGCAAGTATTAGTGCCTCGGTTCTTTCCCATCGGCTGAGGATCGCGTCCGCGGTCGCCGATCCGGCCCTTTCCATGAGCTCGATTTCCGGCGTTCCGGCGGCAATCGCGGCACGGTCGATCGCGCGCGCCGCATCGACCGTGAGCAATGCGTGCGGGCTTCGCGAATCAGCGGGCAGCGACCAATCAGCCAGGCGAAACACCCTCCCCGCTCACCGAAGGAACGGCCATTTGCACCGCGATGGAAGGATGGGGCGACCGATGGGACTCGAACCCACGACAACTCGGACCACAACCGAGGGCTCTACCAACTGAGCTACGGCCGCCATGGCGCGGGTGGTAACGCGGGCGGTCGGCGACAGTCAAGGAGGGCGGCCCCGAATTGCGGGCCCAAAACGGCTCGTCATGCTGGAATTGCATGACCGCCTCGGCGCTCGCTGCCGTCCGCCTGCCTTGCATACGCCTCATTATCGCGCTACCCGGATCAGTTCTAATTTAGTTTTGGGCACTCACGGCGTGGCCGTCGAGGGGAAATGCGTAGAGATCATGCTTAAAGTCGCGAGCCGCATGAACCGGCTGGGCACAGAATCCGCCTTCGAAGTCCTGGCCAAAGCCCAGGCGCTCGCGGCCGCCGGCAAGTCGATCGTCAATCTGTGCATCGGACAACCCGACTTCCCGCCGCCGGCCCACGTTATCGAGGCCGGCCAACGAGCGATCGCCGAAGGTCATCACGGCTATACGCCGGCGCCCGGCATCCTGCCGCTCCGCGAGGCTATCGCGGCCGATCTCAATCGTCGTTTCGATGCGCAGGTTTCAGCCGCGGACGTAACCGTCACGCCGGGCAGCAAGGTGGCCCTCTTCTTCGCGCTGCAGACGCTGGGGGAGATCGGCAGCGAGATCATTTATCCCAATCCGGCTTACCCAGGATACGAATCAATCATCGCCTATTCCGGCGCGACCCCGGTCCCTTACCCGCTGTCGGAGGCGACCGGCTTCTCCTTCGACGCCGACGACGTGCTGTCCAGGATCACGCCCAAGACACGCGCCATCATTCTGAACAGCCCGGCCAATCCGACCGGTGGCGTTCTCGATCGCGGCGAGCTCGACCGGCTGGTGGCCGGCCTCGAAAAGCACCCTGACGTGGCAGTGGTGAGCGACGAGATCTACAGCCGCATCATCTATGACGGAAAGGCGCATTTTACGCTCCTTTCCTATGAGCAGCTTCGCGATCGGCTGATCCTTCTGGATGGCTGGTCGAAGGGCTTTTCGATGACGGGCTGGCGCCTCGGCTACGCGGTCTGGCCGACGGCGCTGCTGGAGCACGCGGTCCGCCTGGCGATCAACTGCCACTCCTGCGTCAACACCGCGGTTCAATATGCGGGAATCGCCGCGCTCGAAGGGCCGCAGGACACGGTTACCGCGATGGTGGACGCCTGGGACGGGCGCAGAAAAGCGATTGTCGAGGGTCTGAATGCCCTGCCCGGCGTGAGCTGCACCATGCCGGCCGGCGCTTTCTATGCGTTTCCGAACACGTCGCGGACAGGATTCAGCTCGGCCGAGTTGCAGTCGAAGCTGCTGGCCGAGGAGGGCGTCGCGCTTCTGTCCGGAACGAGCTTCGGCGCCGGCGGCGAAGGCTATCTGCGCCTTTCCTACGCCACCAGCACAGAGCAAATCGAAGAAGCATTGTTCCGCATGAAGCGCTTCCTCCTTAGCCACCCCAAGCGGGTGCGCGCGGTTGCCGTTGCCTGATTTTTGAGCAGCCTGCTTGTGTCCGGAGCAGCTTCCGGGTTAGCAAAGGCCCTGGGCTTTCCATTCCGCGTCCCCGGTTGCATTTGGCACGCGGTTTGCTTTGCTTCGGATAGATGCTCATACACTTTTACAGGCAACCGCGATGAAGAAGATCGAAGCGATCATTAAGCCGTTCAAGCTCGATGACGTGAAGGAGGCGCTGCACGAAATCGGGGTCAAAGGCCTGACCGTGACCGAAGCCAAGGGCTTCGGCCGACAGAAGGGCCACACCGAGCTGTATCGCGGCGCGGAGTATGTCGTCGACTTCCTGCCCAAGGTGAAAATCGAGGTCGTGCTCGAGGATACGCTGCTATCCCGGGCTCTCGAGGCGATCCAGCACGCCGCTCACACGGGTCGGATCGGCGACGGAAAGATTTTCGTCGTGCCGGTCGAAGAAGTCATCCGCATCCGTACGGGCGAGACCGGAGCTGACGCCATATAGCGCTTTGTGGCCTTCGTGAGCCCTCCGCGTTGTGCCGCCCGGCCCGCTGTGGCAGAACGGCGCTCGCGCATTCCCGCGTAAACCTCTCCGGACCTAACCCTCACCAGGAAAACCAGTCATGTCGGACGTATCGAAGGTATTTGATCTGATTAAGGAGCATGACGTTAAGTACGTCGATTTGCGGTTTACGGACCCGCGCGGGAAGCTTCAGCACGTATCGCAGCACGTATCGACGATCGACGAGGCGGTATTTTCCGACGGTCTTCAATTTGACGGGTCGTCGATCGCGGGGTGGAAGGCGATCAACGAGTCGGACATGACGCTGATCCCGGACGCGTCGACGGCGGTGATGGACCCGTTCGCGGCGCAGCCGACCTTGGATTTGTTCTGCGACATTTACGAGCCTTCGTCGGGCCAGCCCTATGGGCGCGATCCGCGCTCGATCGCCAAGGCGGCGGAA
>DATGMP010000046.1:0-4483 GCA_035293565.1 Alphaproteobacteria bacterium
GACAAAACCAGCATGGACAGGATCCTGTTCGCCGTCTTCACCCACGAAAACAAGTCACAGGGCGTCAGTACCCCTTTCCTCCTGACACAGAACAATTGACGTTACCAGTTTCCTGCTGGTCCCAAGGGCTTCCACAAGCCCTGATTTTCCTTTGTGCTTGGCGAGCTTTTGCCGGGCCGGTCGAGGCGGGCTGTCAAGGCCGCAGCCGCGCTTTGCGCGGTGGCGCGAAGCGCCAGCCTTGACAGCCCGACGCGGCCCGGCAGGCTTGCCGGCAAGCACCAATGGAAATCCAATGCCGCGCTCGGGCGGGGACCGAAGGATCAAGCCTGGTTGGCCTTGTCCACCTCGGGCGGCTGGTTGTCGTTGTCGGCGCCCTTGGCCATCATCTGCGCGACAGAATCGAGAAACGCCTGGAACCGCTTCTCGCCCTGCGCCTTTGCGTCCTCACCGGGCGCGGGCAGCGCAGCAGCGTAGATTAGTTGATGGCGGATGAAACGATAGAGGCTGTGACTGATGACGACGCACTCGTTGTTCGTCTTGCTCACCTCGCGGGCAAGACGGTCGAGCTTTGCGGCCAAGCGGTCTTCTGTCTGCGACGCCGTTCGCCGGTTCATGTAGGCTTCGACCATCTCCAGCAGCAGGTCGGATCGCGCGCGCTTCTGGCTCTTCGCCATCGCGGTGAGCCGCCGGCTCAGCTCGTCGGGAAGGAATAGCTGGTGACGTGTCTTGCCGCGGATCATTGCTCAATCCCGATGCAAAGCTGATCACGGCTGCGCTCGGCGGCGCAGCCGTCGCCCAGAATAGGCCCGAGCCGATCCGAGCGTTAGAGACCTTTTCTACGCTCTACTACACCTCCGACCTGCGAGGACGCTCACAGGGATGGCCCTCCACGTCCGCGGCCGATTGTCCAATCGAAATCGTTGCCGCTGGGAATGCCCGAGACGGCGCGTCCGAGGTGCCGTTCCAGTACCGGCCGCCAGGGGACCAGCGTAAACTCACGCGATTTCTCGATCAGAGCGAAGCGACCACTCGCGAGATCCAACACCTGACGGTAGACGCCATCGACACGCATGCCGCGGATCGGCTCGGCGAACGTCTTTCCGATCCGCGCGGCGAGCTCGCTTCCCGCCTGTCGCAGTTCCCGTTGCTCGAGAACCTTCAGGATGTCCCTCCGGAAGAGAACGTCGTTGCAGTCCCGCTGCATGAGTCCTTGCTCGATCAGCCACTGCTGGCGGCGTACCAATGCCTGGCGAACATCGCGGCCGAAGCCGTGACTGGCGCGCTCATCGTGCACCTCGCCGGTAAGCTGACGGTCGAGCCATGTCGCGCCTTCCGCTCCGATCTGCCGCTCGATCGGCAAAACGGATAGGGTCTCGATCGCGACGGGCCGAGCTTGCGCAAGGCGCTGCTCGTAATCCCGGACACGGTCCAGATGATCGGGCGCGATCGTCCAGGTGCCATCCGGCTCTCGTTCGACGGCGCCCGTTGCGCGCCGGATCGCCTCCAATCGCCGAACATGCGTCGCCGCAAAAGCGTCGCTCGCGGTGAGGTCATGGCGCAGGTGAATGTCGATGCTGTACCGCCCTTCGTTGGCGGTGGCGACGTCGGCGACGGTCCTGTCCACCTGGCGCGGCTCGGTCGAACGGTTGGACAGACGGACGATGCTGCCGACCGGGAATCTTCCTTCCGCCTCGCCGATATCGGCGTAATGGCTGCGGCCATCGATTCCGTCGATCACCAGATAGCGCCGGTCGCCTTGTTCGTCGGCCAGCCCGCGCGCGACGACGCGCCCGACGATGGGAGCGGCGTCCCGGTCGTGGATCGTATAGAGGTGTGGCGACCGCTCCAGTTTAGCCTCGGTCATCGCCCGGTGCATCGTCTTGATGATGTCGCCGCGTTCGCCCATCCTTCGGAGCACATCTTCGGCGTCAGGCGATAGCGACCAGCGGAGCGGTCCTTCCGGCGTCGCGAGCTGCATGCGTTCGAGCTGCCGCGCCCGCGCGATCAGCAACTGGCGATGAGCGCGCCCGAAGTCGGTGCCGGGATCGTCCATGCGGAGGTCGATCACGTTCTGCTTGGCGCGGCCGATCAGCGTCCGGTCGAGACGGGTGAGGCGCTCGGCCTCGACCTCATGCTCTAACTGTCGCTGCACTTCTTGCTCTGTCTGCGGACCGAGGTCGCGCGTCAGCGCCTCGCTCGCGCGGTGGCGGATGCCGTGGGACAGATAATCGCCGGCGATGTTGAGGATTTTTCCATCCTCGGTGACGCCGCGCACGACAACATGGACGTGAGGATGGCCGGTGTCGTGGTGATCGACGGCCACCCAATCGAGCGTCGTGCCGAGGTCGGCTTCAGTCTGCGCCATGACATCGCGCGTGAACGGCTTCAGGTCCTCGTAGGCCGCGCCGTCCTCCGGCGAGAGGATGATCCGGAATTGGTGGCGGTCCTCCAGCCCGCGCTCGATGAAGGCGTCGCGATTCGCCTCGTCGGTGAAGGTCGAATAGAGCCGACCCGGCTCGCCCTCGCGGCTGACGCCCTCGCGCTCCAGGTAGCGCAGGTGGGCCTGCACGCCGCCGGCCTTTCCGGTGGCCTTGACGATGCGGACTTTCACCGTCACGCGACGGGGCCGCACGCGCGCTCCGGATTGCCTATCGAACGACCAGCTCGAACCGCACGGGAAGCTGGCGGCGATCTTCGCCCCTCGGCCGCGCGCGTTGAACCGGCCCGGTGATGACGACGCCGGCTGCGCCAGAACTCGGGGCAGTGCGCTCGGCAGTCGGCGTGGATTGCCGCCGGCACGGGCGACGCGACCCATCAGCGCCGTACGCAGTGTCGTCGGCGCGCGAACCTTCTCACGGCGCGAGCGTCCCAGCCGAGGCTCGAAGCGGTCTTCGTCCTGTGCCATAATTGCCGAAGTTGGGCAGTTGGGCGGATGGCGGCAAGTATCTCCCCGTTAGGGCTTTGAATCGTCGGGTGAAAAGAAGGGCCGGGAAGCGAACAGTCTCCCCAATTGCTCAAAGGGAGCGGCTATGTCTCCCTAAAAAACGGTGTGCAGACAAATACTTGCGCCAGAATGGGCGCGCGAACACCCGTTCGCTTTATCTTGCGATCATCATCTTCTTCTGTGTCCTCATTTTTTCTTCGCCGTTTCTGCCTCGTGCTGTCCGCTACTATGATTGGGATAAGTCAAAGAGCAGGACCCAGGGCCAACAAACCTGCCGAAGCCATATGCGCGGCACGGGCGGTCGCGCATCGAAACCTTCCAACACGACCGTGGTGGGAGCACTCTCCGGGCCCGGTAAATTGACGGGCATTGTGCGACGTTCCTAAATGTCAGTTTCGGTTACGTCTCCCGCCGAAAAAATTGACCAACCACTGTCTCAACCCAGTGAAGGACAGAAGCATGAGAGCTTTAGTGATGGATGATCCCGCGGCGCTTGCGCAGTCTCTGTCCGAATTGAAAGGCCGGTTGATTATGTTTGACGGCTACCCCCTCGCGGGCAAGACGACACTCGTTCGAGATATGGCTGAGCGCCTCAAATGCAAGGGAATAGATGCTGATGATTTCCTTGATCGCCGCCGAGGTTCCTATGTGGATGCGCTCCGATTCGACGAGCTTGAGCGCAAAATTCGAGCTCTTACCGGCAACTCTCAACTGGCGTTGGTCGCCAGCGTATGTGCGCGCGCGGTTGCGGCGCGCCTTCGAGTGCCCGACGTGAATTTTGTCTACGTTCAGCGGTATAATCGACCTAACTTCTGCAGTGCGCCCGATACGGTCAATGGCACAGAGGACGAGAGTTCGGGCGTCGAAAAGGCCGGCGACGAGTTTGGGCTATATCGCGAAGTCAGGGAATATCATAAGCAGTTCCGTCCGCGCTGCCACGCTGACTTTATCTTCATGACGGCTGCCGTCGTAGCGGTTCCGATAGGGACGGGATGGGAGCGATTTTTTCATTAAGAGAGCCAAGTCGATTGCCACGAGCGCATCATTTTTAATGGTGCTGGGGGCATGCGGCGAGAACTAACTGGTGCGGGGACCATCAATCCGGCAGCGCGAAGGCGCAGCATACAGGCAACGTGGCGCATGGCGGGACAACGCGATAGCAGAGCGATGGAAGAATTACACTGGAATGTTCACAGTGGTCCGCAGGTCCGCAAGCTGTAAGCTTCGTTCGCGTGCACAGGGGCGCTGACGTGGAGATTGTCGGCTACGTGCTCATATTCGTGCTCGGCAGCCTCGTGCAATTCCTCTGGCTGTCGAGGGGAAAGCGCAATAGCCCTATTTCCGCTTTGGCGCTGATGGTCATCGCTGCCGGCGGTGTTGTCGTTCTTGGGTGGGGGGCGCTAGGAGGCCGTCCAGATAGGGTTTGGGTGGGTGCTTGTGGCAAGCGATGGCCTGCTCATGCGGCGGTTGCAAGCTTGGCGAGGTTGTGGGCGGTACAGATGATCGCCCATTCGGCCTTCACTTTCTCGATCCCCCGCA
>DATGMP010000047.1:0-57998 GCA_035293565.1 Alphaproteobacteria bacterium
AGCCGACGACGCGTTCGAGCGCGCGATCGGACTTGAATCCGATCCCGCGGTCCGGCGCTTCTTGCAGTTGCGGCGATCGGCGCTCGGCGACGACCGTTCCTAGAAAAAACTCCTCCCGCGCCCTCGACAATTTCAGGTAAGGATGGGACCGTTTTAACCAAGCCTTCCCCTCCCCGAGTCGTCGATGCGCCCCGTCGCTCTCATGATCGTCTCGATCTCCATGCTGATTGCCATGAGCGCGCGGGCCCAACCGGTCGACGGCGGCTTCGATCTCGGCGTCTGGCACGGATCGCCTGCATCGAACGATGGAGGGTTCGCCTCGTGCGGCATGGAAGCTCTGTTCGGGCGAAGGGATTCGCCAGTCGCGCTCACCATCGGCCTCGACCGGCTGCGGGGCTGGACGGTCACCCTTCGCAGCGACGAGTTCATGATGCATACCGGCGGACGAATAAAGGCCGGCCTCGCCTTCGACGACGAGATACCCGTCGATGTGACGGGCGACGTGGTGAACCCGACCACCGTATCGTTTCGCTTCCTGACCACGGCGCTTCTCGATCGCCACCAGCGGGCGCGAAAGCTGGTGCTGGTCTTGAGCGACGCCGCCCTGCCCTTCGCCCTCTCGCAATTCGAGGAGGCGATGCAAGCCCTTCGCGGTTGCGTCGCTGCGAATGTGACCTCTTCTTCCGAGCAACCGGCGGCCGCGCCGCTCGCTATTCCGGTCTCGGCTGCGATCGATCTCAAGCCGAGCGAAGCTCAGCCGGCCGATGCGCGGCTGCTCTCCCGGATCGTGACGCCGCTCATGGTCGGTTTCGTAGGATCGGTTCTGCTTGTGCTTCTGTTGGGCGCCGTCCTGTTCCAGATCGTCCGGGCGCGCGCGCAATCACGTTATTTCCGCCTCTGGACCGCGGAGTATCGCGCCAGCGTGACGCCCGTGTTGGCCATGGGGCTGCTCGATCGGAGAGCCGCCGCCTAGCGAACCCGTCAGCGCTCGGCCGTCCGCGTATTGCCCGGGTGGACGACGAAGGCGGGTATGGCTTCGATCGCATAGGCCGCCGAGATGGCCGTGTTCTGGCCGGTGGCGGGATCGGGATAGGCGTCGGCGAACCGTCGCAGCGCGTAGAAGACTCCCGGCGCATCGATTCCGAGATTGCCCTCATTCGTGCTGCCCCCAAGCGCCAGGCTCACATAGATAGCCCGCCAGGGCGTATAGCCGCCCAATATGCCCTTGATCGATCCGTCGGCGGCGAAAGTCAGCCTCAGCCGCGCATCCATGAAGCGATATTCGGCGACTCCGAACGGGTCTTGCAGCATGTCGAAGTCGAACTTGTCCGTGAGCAGCACGCCGTTGCGGACCGTCCCGCGCACGACATTCCGGGTCCGCGCGTTGGGGTCGAGCCGGAAGGTCACATCGGCCTGAGGCTCGCCCGACGCCATGCGCATCACCGGCTCGGTCGCGCGGGCGAAGGTCACCGTGACGTCGCCGTCGCGGCCGGCGCCTCCTTCGCCCGAAATCTCCACGATCCAGGCCGGCATCTGGTCGCGGCTCATGTCCCACTGGATCGCGGGATAGGTCGGCCTGGCAGGCGGCGTGCCGCGTTCGGTGACGAAGCAGCCGAGGACGCGGAACAGCTGATTGTTGACGCCACGCTGGTGCGTTTCGGGATCCTCGAAGGAATTGGGCGAGACCGCCCCCTTGCCGTCCAGATTGAAACCATAGGCGTAGTGGCCGGAGACGGTATGGATCTTGGGATCTGACACCGAGGTGGGATTGACATAGACGTTGACCGGCTTGCCGTCGATGCGGCCACGATTGGCTATCAACCCACCCTTGATGACCGGAAACGTCCGCATCAGCTCATCGACCTCGGCGGATGACTTGCCGAGCTCGGCCAATATCCGCCGATACATGGCGTCGGCGGAGGGATTCGGGCCTTCCGCGCAGTCCCCATCCTGAGAATAGGTGGCCGTGGTGAACCAGCTGACGACATAGCCGCGCGTCTCGGCGGCCGCCTTCGAAATCCAGCCGACGCAGGCAAAGATCAGGCAAAGCGCCAGCGAGCGTCCACTCCGTCGCAGACAAGAGACCATGCCGACCTCCCTGCTCGTGGAAATTATCGCGCCGTTAGAGCGGCGTCTTTTGGATCCGCAATCAACATTACATCTTTTTTCGCGGCCCTACGGAACTTCTTTGTCGTGATCGCCCGATCTGGTAATTCACAGGGCAGCCGTTCGGCTCGCCTAGTTTTCAAGCATCGGTAAGAATGTCGATGAAGCATCGCATCCCGTCAGAATTGTCAGCGCTCGGACGATGCTTGAGGCAAGCTGCCGCACTCGCAATGATCGCGCTCTTATCCTGGAGCTTCTCCGCGGCGGCGGCGGAGGAAGCTAAATCTTTGGTGCCGCGTCACGGGGTCAATCTCTCGGCATGGCTGGCCGACGCCCAGCGGCAGCCGCTTTCGGATCCTGATTTCGATCTCATCAAGAGCGCGGGCTTCGATCATGTCCGGCTTCCGGTCAACCCGGAGTATCTCGGCTTTTCGCTGAACGAAGCGGCGACCGGGCGCGTGCTGTTCGATTTCGCGCAAGTCGACCATGCGCTGGGACTGGCGATGGCGCATGGGCTCGCTGTGATCCTGGACATCAGCCCGAGCGAAGGATTCCTCGGTCTGATCGAGCAGGATGCGCGGGCCGAGGCCGGCTTCATCAACCTCTGGCAGCGCCTGGCGGAGCACTACAAGTCCTTCCCGACGAGCATGCTAGCGTTCGAGATCCTCAACGCGCCCAGATACGACGAGGACACGGGACACTATCAAGACCTGATCTCCGAAATCATTTCGACCATCCGGCCGATCGCGCCGAAGCATCTGATCATCGTCGATGCCCCGAAAAACGCCTCGATCGATGGGCTGGTGACGCTAAAGCCCTTCAAGGATCCGAACATCGAATATGCGTTCCAGTTTTTCGAGCCGGAGCTCTTCACGCGCCAAGGCCTGATCTACGGGACGCGCAACCACTCGATCCGTTATTTCCAGAACCTTCCTTACCCGTCGGCATCCGCCAATCCATCGATCAGCTATGCGCCGAATGCCCCCGACAAGGCGGAGGCGCGCGATATGGTTCAGCAATATGCGGCCGCAAATTGGGACGCAGGCCACGTCCGGGCGCGGCTACAACGGGCCGTCGACTGGGCCCAGGCCAATCATGTGCGAATCATGTGCACGGCCTTCGGCGCGCGTCGAGCTTTCATCAATCCGGCCTCGCGCTACCACTGGATCGCCGACACCCGCAAGGCGCTCGATGCCGGCAACGTCGCTTGGGACGTGTGGGACTTCACCGACCAGTTCGGAATCGTGAAGATGGAAGGGGAGACGGTTACGGACCCGAGCGATGGGTCCGTGCGGTTCGCCGACCCGGCCAACGGAATGCGCGAGATGGATCCAGCCGCGGCGACGGCGCTGTTCGAGCAGTGACAGGCTGCGACCCCGTTTCCGGTCGGCGCGAATTTTGGAAACCGAGCAAGCGGCGGGCCGGCTGAATCGAGGCCGTTCGAAGGCTCAAGCGCTGGACGTTGGGAACGGATTGTCGGGAAATGCCGGCATCCGGTATCGGCCCTGCTCCGCGAGATGAAGGTGCACGAACGATGCGCCGATACCGGCCGCGCCGATCATGTACCCGGTTTCCGCGGTCACTTCCCAGGGCTTCACCCTCGTATAGGCTTGATACCAGCGATAGCCTTTTCCATCGAGGTCGACCGCTCGGCTGAGCAATTGGCTGCCGACGCGCCGGGCGAAAGCCAGATATTCGGGCCGCTTCGTCGCCGTCCACAGGCCCAGGAAGAAATCGGAAATGCCAGCCGAGCCGCAGCACTGGCAGGCCACGTTCCAGAAGCCGGGCGTTTGATGTTCGGGGATGCCGCTTTCCATGATCCCGCGCGCAAGCCGTTCGGTCCAGGCGAGATAGTGGTCTTCTTTCGTGATCCGGTAGAGCTCGTAGAACAGCCTGGCCGTTCCGGCCGGGCCGCCGCAATAGCCGAGATAGTAGATCGGGCTGGGGTCGGGCTCACGATAGGGAACCAGCGCTGCGTCGCCCTCGACCGCGGCGATCCGCTCGAGATTGAGCGCCCCCGCCTTGGCCGCTGCCAGGAAGCGCGGATCGTTCGTCCTGTGGGCGAGCCTGGCCAGCGCGAAGGCGACGCCCGACGTGCCGAGCTGGAAGTTCGGCCAATAGGTACCCTCCGGCGCCCCCATCAGCGCCGGCGGGAAACCCTGCCAGCGCAGACCGCCGCGCGGATCGGGCTCGGCCCGCTCGATGAGACGCGCGCCGGCGCCGATCGCGGCATCGCGAACCGATCGATCGCCCCATGTATCGAGGAGATGTAGAAGGCACAGGAGAGTCCCGGCATCGCCCGACATGCCGCACGGACCGCCCCATTCGATCCCGACGCCCATCGGCCGCGCGGCCGAAATCAGCGCCTTCGCCGCCTGGAGCGCGGCGTCGCGGTAGGACGGAGCGCGGATCGCCTTCCAGAGCTCGATGAGTCCGAACATCGTCCCCGCCAAGCCGGAGTAGTAGCTGAGCTGAGCTGGGTTCGACGCCATCGACTCGCGCCAAGACCGCACGAGATAGTCGCCCCCGCGCTTGGCGTCTTCGATATAGGAATCGTCGCCGGTCGCGTCGGCCAGCTGAAGGAAGAACAGCACTATGCCGGCGCCGCCGCTATAGAAGCCGTTCGGCAGAGAGACCGTAGCCGTCTTCTCGGGGTGATCCGGGTCGGGCAGCCAGTAGCCACCGCCATCGGTCCGGCTCTCGGCCGACCGGATCCAACGTGCCGCTTCCTTCGCGGCCGCCAAATAATCCGGGCTGTCTTTGACGGCGTCGAAAGGCCCGGCGGACGGCTGTCGGTCACCCGCGCTCGCGAAATTGGCGGGTACGATTGCGCCGGCCGCTCCGATTTTGAGGAAGTTGCGACGGACGATCTTCAATCCTGCCGATGCCATATCGGTTCTCGAAATCAATTGCCGGCATCCTTACAGTACCGCCGTACGTGATTTTGCGAAATGGGGCGCCGGCGAACCGCGGATGCCCGCAATCTTTCAAATTCGCAGCGGAGTCTGTGCGAATGAAACTGATCAATGCGAAAGCGAGCCCATTCGGGCGAAAGGTGGCGATCGCGCTCATTGAGAAGGGCATCGCCTTCGAGACGGTCTTCGATGAGCCCTGGTCCGACCAGACCTGCACGCCGCAATACAATCCTCTGGAGCAGCTTCCCATCCTGATCGCGGATGACGGCGAGATCGCGTTCGAATCGACCTTTATCCTGGAGTGGATCGAGCGCCGTTTCCCATCGCCGCCGCTACTGCCCCCGAACGATGACGGGATCCTTGCCGCCAAGCGGCTCCAACTGCTTGCCGAGGGTGTGATGATGGCCGCAGGAAGCATCGTCAGCGAACTCAGCCGGCCGGTGCCCGGAACGGCCTGGATCGAGCGACAGAAGCGCAAGGTGGTCGGCGGAATCGATGCGATCGAACGCCAGGTGCGCGGAAAGGACTTCGCGATCGGGAATCGGTTCGGCCAGGCCGACATCGGTATCGGTTGCAATCTATCGATGCTGACCTTCCTAGCCGCCGATCTCGACCTGCGGATTGCCGAAATCAGCTGGCGCGAAAACCACCCTGAGCTCGCGGCCTATATCGATCGGCTGGAGGCGAGGCCGTCCTTCCGGAAAACCCAACCCAGATCGATGGCGGTCGATTTGACCGCGGTGATCGGCTGAAGGCCGAGCACCACTGTCAAGACAAGGCGATTCGAGTCGACCGCATCCACCGGCAGCGCCGGCGGGCAAGCCAACCTCAGCGCCGGTTCAGAATTTCCCATAGTCGCAGCGGCGTCATCGGCATGTCGACGTGCCGGACGCCGCGGTCCCACAGCGCGTCCAGCAGCGCGTTCATCACCGCCGGAGCCGCGCCGATCGTGCCGGCTTCGCCGCAGCCCTTGATGCCGAGCGGGTTGGTCGTGCAGAGGATCTCGTTGTAGGCGAAGCCGTAATTGGGAAGGTCGTCGGCCCGCGGCATGCAGTAATCCATGAAGGAGCCGGAGAGGAGCTGGCCCGATCCCGCTTCATAGACGCAATTCTCGAGCAGCGCCTGACCGATGCCCTGGGCGACGCCGCCATGGACCTGGCCGCGCACGATCATCGGATTGAGCACATAGCCGAAATCGTCGACGACATTGTAGCCCACGATCGCGACGCGCCCGGTCTCCGGATCGATCTCGACCTCGCAGATATGACAGCCGTTGGGGAAGGTCTGCCGGTCGTCGCCGTGCGTCCCTTCGGAATCGAGGCCGTTGGCGAGCTTGGCCTGGAGCGCCGGCGATAGTTTCGATGGATCGCGCGCAGCCGCGGCTACGTCGAGCAGAGGGAGAAACCGGTTCGTGCCGCGCACGCGGAAGGCGCCCTCGTCGAAGGTGACGTCCGCCGCGTCCGCCTTCAAGAGCTCGGCCGCGACCGCGCTTCCTTTGCCGATCACGGTCGCGCAGGCATTGAGAATGCCGTTGCCGCTGTTCCACAGCGAGCGCGAGCCGCCGGTGCCGCCGCCATTGGGGGCAGTGTCCGTATCGCCCTGCACGAGTTCGATCCGGTCCAGCGGCACGCCGAGCTTGTCGGCGATGATGGTCGCGAAGGTGGTTTCATGCCCCTGGCCGTGCGACAGCGTGCCGACGCCGATCTTGACCTTGCCATCCGCGGAGAAGGAGATCGCGACGGCGCTCGCGGCGCCGACGGTTTTCTCCATGTAATAGGCCATGCCGATGCCGCGGATCTTGCCCCGCCGCTGCGCCTCCGCGCGGCGCTCGGGGAAAGCGGCCCAGCGCGCGTTCCGCATGCAATCGGCAAGATTGCGGGGGAAATCGCCGCTATCGATCACAGCACCGGCCGCGGTCGTGTAGGGCATCTCGCCGGGCTGGATGAAATTCTTGAGGCGAATCTCGTCATGCCCCAGGCCCAGCTCGCGGGCCGCGAGATCCATCAGGCGCTCGATGATGTAGGCAACCTCCGGCCGGCCCGCGCCGCGATAGGCTTCGACCGTGACGGTGTTGGTGAAGACTCCCCGCACATGATTATAGATCGCCGGAATCTTGTAGACGCCGCCGACCACGAACATCGGGATCATGGTCTGAATGCCGGGCCCCCAGCCGGTCGCATAAGCGCCCAGATTGAAATCCGTGTCGATCTTGAGCGCGAGGATCCGGCCTTCGGCGTCGAACGCCAGCTCGGCATGGGAGCTCAGATCCCGTCCATGCGTGTCGGACTGGAAAGCCTCGGTGCGCTCGGAGATCCATTTGACCGGTACGCCCAACCGCTCGGCGGCGAAGAGGACCAGCGGATATTCGGGATAGAGCGACATCTTCATGCCGAACCCGCCCCCGACATCCGGCGTGATGACGCGGATCTTCTCCGACGGCACCTTGAAGATCTTGCGCGCCAGCGTGTCCCTGAGCGGATGCGAGCCCTGGGTTCCCGCATGCAGCTCATAGCGCCCGCTCGCCTTGTCGAAGCGACCGATCGCGCCGCGCGGCTCCATCGAGTTCACGACGATACGGTTGTTGATCAAATCGATCCGCGTGATATGGGCCGCGCGCGCGAAGGCGGCGTCGACGCCCGCGCGGTCGCCCATCTCCCAATCGAGCCCGACATTGTCCTTGGCCTGCTCCCAGATCGACGGAGCGCCATCCGCGAGCGCTTCCTCGAGCGACGCGACCGCCGGCAGCTCGCGATAATCGACCGAGACGAGCTCGGCCGCATCCTTGGCCTGGTTGACGCTGCGCGCGACGATGAAGACGACCGGCTCGCCGACGAACCGGACACGGTCCAGGGCAAGCAGCGCGCGATCGCCGTCGAACCGGTTCGAGCCGTCGCGATTGGCGAGCGCACCGGCCGGAAAGTTGCTGCCTATATGACCGATGCCGGCCGTTTCGAGCTCGGCGCCCGTGAAGACCGCGAGCACGCCCGGCGCCTGCTTCGCCGCCTCGACGTCGATGCCGAGAATGTCCGCATGGGCATAAGGTGAACGGACGAAATACCCGACCGCGGCATCTTCAATTTTGATGTCGTCGACATAGCGGCCGCGGCCGGTCGTAAAGCGCGAATCCTCGATACGCCGGACCGGCGTCGACATCAGCCCCATGGATCAGGCCCTTTCAGAGACAAGCTGCGACGGCGCGCCGTGCCATGACGGTGACGAGATGCGAGCGGTACTCGGCGCTGGCGTGCAAATCGGAATTGAGTCCGTCCGCCGGAACCCGGATGCTCTCGATGGCAGCGGGCTCGAAGCGCGCGGCGAGCGCACGCTCCATCTCGGGTACGCGGAACACCACCGGCGCCGCGCCCGTAACAGCGACACGGATGCCGTCCGTATGGCGCGCGACGAATACGCCGGCGACGGCGTAGCGCGATGCGGGGTTCGGGAACTTCATATAAGCGGCGCGCTCGGGCACGCGGAAGCGCACCTCTTTCACGATCTCGCCGAGCTCGAGCGCCGTCTCGAACATGCCGGTGAAGAAATCATCGGCCGCGATCGACCGCTTGTCGGTCACCACCGTCGCCGCGAGCGCCACGAGGCCCGCCGGATAGTCGGCGGCCGGGTCGTTGTTGGAGATCGAGCCGCCGATCGTGCCGCGATGGCGCACCTGCGGATCGCCGATGCCGCCCGCGAGCGTCGCGAGGGCCGGAATCCGACGCGCAACATCCGCCGAGGCGGCAACCGCCGCGTGGGTCGTCATGGCGCCGATCACCACTTCGCGTTCGGTTGCCTGAATGCCGACGAGGCCGCCGACACCGCCCAGATCGATCAAATCCGTGGGCGTCGCCAGGCGTTGCTTCATCGTCGGGATAAGGGTCATCCCGCCGGCGATCAGCTTGGCTTCCGGATTGGCCGACAGCAGCTGAGCGGCCTCGGCAAGCGATTTGGGAAGGTGATAGGCGAATTCGCGCATGGCCGCCCCCTCCCTTACGCCTTGGCCATGGCGCGGGCGCCGGCCTGGATCGATTCGACGATGTTCTGATATCCGGTGCAGCGGCAGATATTGCCTTCGAGCCAGTGGCGCACCTCGCTATCGCTCGGCGCCGGATTGCGCGAGGCGAAGTCGACCGCGCTCATGATCATGCCGGGCGTGCAGAAGCCGCACTGGAGCCCGTGATGCTCGCGGAACGCGGCTTGCATGGGGTGCAGGTTCTCCGGCGTGCCCAGGCCTTCGATCGTCGTCACGGCGCGGCCGTTCGCCTGCACGGCGAAGATCGTGCAGGACTTGACGGAACGGCCGTCGAGATGGACGCAGCACGCGCCGCACTGGCTGGTGTCGCAGCCGACATGCGTACCGGTGAGCCCCAGATGCTCGCGGAGGAACGTCACGAGCAAGGTGCGAGGCTCGACCTCGGCCGATACCGGCTCTCCATTGACCGCGAATGAAACCGATACGTTGCCCACCATCAGCCCAACCTCATCCACAAGACGGCGATAACGACCATCGCCACGACGACGACCGCCGCCCACCCTAGCCAAGACCGGCGCGGCGGGAAACCCGTTTCGGGCACCGTCGCCGAGGGCTCGATTTCCGGGATGCCCGGAGGCGCCCCGGCGGTGAGGACCTGCGGCGGCGCTACAAGGCGCACGAAATTGCCGAAGAAGTCGTCGGCCATCTTCTTGGCGGCCATATCGACCAGGCGCGCGCCGATCTGGGCGAGCTTGCCCGCGACCTGGGCTTTCACCTCATATTCCAGCACCGTCTCCGCGCCTTCGCTCCGCAGGCGGACGATCGCGCTGCCCTTGGCCATGCCGGCCGGGCCGCCCGAGCCGCTCCCCGTCAAGGTGTAGCCGTTGGGCGGATCGATGTCGGAGAGCGTCGCCTCGCCGCCGAATCGTGCTTTCACCGGACCCACGGACGCAAATATCTTGCCCTTGAAGCGCGTATCGGACTCCCGCACCAGCTCCTCGCAGCCGGGGATCGCGCCCTTCAGGACCTCCGGATCGTTCAGCGCACGCCAAACGGTCTCCTGCGGCAGCGGAATGCGGAACTCGCCCTTCATGTCCATGATCGGCACCCGGGAGGAAATGGCGCGCCAATTAAGGCGCAAACGCCCGGTCTGGCAAGGTCGCGCACCGAAGCATCGCACGATCGGACCGCGAGAAGAAAAGCGTCGCGACTTCCAGAATAGGAAATGGCATCGACACTTAAAATCGGGGATTTTATTATCGACTATCGCTCATTCACCCAAGAATATCTGTAGGAACACATTGAAAATATGGCTGTTTCCTGATCGCGTGTGGCCACCGCCACTTACGATTGGAGAGATCCATGAGACTGACACATTTAACGGCAAGCGCCGCACTTTCGGCGTTACTTGCCGGAGCACCGGTCGCACTCGCGGCGAGCGATTCCGACCTTCAGGGCGTCGAATCGGCGAAGATGACCCTGTCGCAGGCCATCATGGCCGCGCAGAAATCCGACAATGGCAAGGCGATCTTCGCGAAATACGAGACCCATAACGGCGTGGGCAATTATGTCGTCACGATCGTCGGCGCGAACGGGCAGAAGGACACCGTGAATGTCGACCCGCAGACCGGGCAAGCGACCAAGGCGGCTGAAACCAGCTCGGGCAGCTCCAGCCAAGCCGGCGCTCAGACCATAGAAAACGCCAAGGTCGGGCTGACCCAGGCGATCCAGACGGCCGAAGCCAAGGGCGGCGGCAAAGCGATGCGCGCGACGCTCGACACCGAAAAGGGCAAGACCGCTTATAAGATCGAGCTCGCGAACGGAAACAAGAGCGACACCGTTTGGGTCGATGCCAATAGCGGCTCGATTATAAACCGCTCTTCGTAAACCCGGCGGCATAAAAGGGGCGTCGTCTATCGAGGCGCCCCTTTTGGCTTGCGCGCCCAGAAGAGGCCGTAACGCATCGCCCCCGTCCGGTAGGCGAGCAATATCCTCAGCAGCGTGATCGCGAAGGCACGATCCGAGTTTTGCGGCTCGAACAAAAACGCGCGATAGCTGCGGTCAGTCAGAACGCCTTTGGCCGCTCGGGCCAGACAGAGCACCCAGGTTCGCCGGACTTGGCGACTGAGATCGGCGAATCCGATCGCCTCCAGCCCCGAACGAGCCATCATCGCCCGGTATTCGCTTTCGCTGCCCATCGAGGGCAATCTGCCTTCCCGGCAGATCGGCTCGAGCAGGTGCTTCACCGCAAATCGGCCTGGCGCCTCCGCCGAAAGCCAGACGCAAGTCGCGAAGCGCCCGCCGGGTTTGAGCGTCCGCACGGCTTCTGCGAAGAAGCGATCCTTGTCGACCATGTGCTCCGAGCTTTCGATCGACAACAGCGCGTCGAAGCTCGCATCGGGAAGGTCGTTGACAAGCCAGTCGCGGCGGATCAGCCGCGGGTTGGCGCGCGGCCGCGCCGTCTCGGCCCAGGCGAGCTGCGCGGATGATAGCGTGAGGCCGACCACATCGCAGCCCCACCGGTCGGCCAAGAGCCGCGCGGTACCGCCGTAGCCGCAGCCGACATCGCAGACCTTCTGTCCGGTTTCGAGCTGCAACCGCTCCGCGACCTCGGCCACCAACGCCTCGACGGCTTCTTCGGGCGGCTCGCGGCCCGTCCGCCAGAGACCGTGATGGACATGCTCGCCCCAGATCTCGCGATAGAAGCGGTCGAGCGAATCATAGTGACGCGCGACTGCTTCGGCGTCCTGAACGGTGCGAGGAACGATCATCCGCCGACGAGGAACTCCGCGCGCAAGCGCTTGATCGTCGCGTCGTCGAGCCCTAGGCCTTCGTGAAGATATTTGTCGAACGAGCCATAGCGCTTGTCGATCTCATCGAAGGCGGCTTCGAGATAATCGGGACGAACCTCCATCAACGGCTCGACCAGCGCGCGGTCGGAATCGCTGCGGATGAAAGCGAGCAGCTTGCGGTTCTTGCCTTCGAGGTAGGTGTTGCTGGCGAGGTAGTCGCGCAGGATCGCGTCACGCGGAACGCCCATGATCGACAGAAAGGCAGCCTCCGCCCAGCCGGTCCTGTCCTTGCCCGCCGTGCAATGGAAGACGCCGGGCAGGGCTTTGGGATCGGCCAGCCGCTCGAAGAGCGCGTGATAGGCCTTGAGCGCCGCGGGAGAGCTGACGAACTGGCGGTTGGCATCCTCCATCAGCTTCGCGCTGCCGCCGCTAAGCGCCACTTCCTGCTGCAGCGATTTGTTGGTCATCAGGCCGGTCAGCCGCGAGGAAGAGCTGTCGTTGCCGGCGACGTCGGCGATCATCGCCATGGCACCGCCGGGAATCCGGTCCGGCGCGCGGTTCCGCTCCGCATCGGTCCTGAGATCGCAGACCAGGCGGATGCCGACCTCATGGACGGTCTGCAGGTCCATCGGGCTCAAGAGATCAAGCTGGTCGGACCGGTAGAGTAGCCCCATGCGGATCCATTTGCCCTCTTCCGTCCGGTAACCGCCCGCGTCCCGGAAATTGGGCGCGGTCGCGAGATGGAGGCTGCGATCCGCTACGGTGAGCGCCCCTCCATGGTCCGGCACCAGCTCGAAATACCAGCGTGCCGCCGCGGGAAGGTTGGATACTGTGAGATTTCCGGAGCCGCCGCCCTGTCCCACGCGATGGTCCCGGCCGACATGGGCGGGGTCGGTGCCGGCGTAGACGCTGACCGAAGCGACGGACGGCGCCGTCCAGGCAATCGCGAAACTATGATTGTCGGGGCTGGTCACCGACGCGTCGGTGAATGGAATCGCGCGCCCCCGGCCTCCAATTGCGCAGGCCGACAGCGACAGAAGCAGCAGCGCCGCTACGCAAGCTCGTTTCATCATCCCTCTTTCCTGTAACCGATTAGAGCGTGCCGGGATAGGCGCCGCCGTCCAACACGAAATTCTGGCCGGTAGCATAGCCGGCATGCTCGCTGGCGATGAAAGCGCACCAGGCGCCGAACTCTGCAGGCCGTCCAATGCGACGCGTCGGATTTCCGGCGGACATTTCCGCGATCGTCTCGTCCGCGCTCTTGCCCTTGTCCCTACCGACCCGGCCGGCATAGGCCCTCAGCCGCTCGGTCTCGAAATAGCCGGGCAGCAGATTGTTGATCGTGACGCCGTGCTGCGCGACCTCGCGCGCCACGCCGGCGACGAAGCCGGTCAGGCCCGCCCTGGAGCCGTTCGAGAGGCCGATCAGCGGCAGCGGCATCTTCACCGTCTGTGAGGTGATGTTGATGATCCGCCCCCAACGGCGGGCGATCATCCCGTCCACCACGCTCTGGATCATCATGATCGCGGCCAGCATGTTGGTCCTGAGCGCGCTGATCCAGATTTCCTCGTTCCATTCCCTGAAATCGCCTGGCGGCGGACCGCCGGCATTGTTCACCAGAATGTCGGGATCGGGGCAGACGGCGAGGATCGCCTTGCGCCCCGTCTCGGTCGCGACATCGCCCACAGCGATCCGGACGTCCGATCCGGTGGCCCGACGCAGCTCCTCGGCAGCGGCTTCGAGCCTCCCGGCGTCGCGGCCATTGATCACCAGCCGGACGCCCGCCTGTCCGAGATACCGGGCGCATTCCCTGCCGAGCCCCGCCGAGGCGCCGCAGACGATGGCCGTCCGACCGGCGATGCCGAGGTCGAGCCCCCCAGAGAATGGTGCTTTCGGTTTGGCTTCCATCTTTCCTCCCACCGGGCCGGATATTCCCGGTTTGGCAGGCGCAAGCCAAGCGCTAATGTGAGCCGGATTTCTTTGAGGGAGGAGTTTCGTCTTGTACGCAGCGCCGCCATCGGTCGAAGCCCGAGTCTTCACGCGGATTCCCGAACGGTTCCACAAAGCCAACGGCCGTTCGGACTGGACCAACACGCAGTTCCACGGCAACACGGCGCCGACCTTTCTCGAAGGGCCCTCCTTCGACCGCGACGGAAATCTTTGGGTCGTCGACATACCCTGGGGACGGATCTTCAAGATCGACCCCGCGGGCGAGGTCTCCGTCGGAGCGGAATATGACGGCGAGCCCAACGGGCTCAAATTCCACCGCGACGGTCGGGCCTTCATCGCCGACTACAAGAACGGGATCATGATGCTCGACCCGAAGACCGGGAAAATCGAGCCGTTGCTGACGCGCGCCTATCTCCAGCGCTTCAAGGGCGTGAACGATCTGGTCTTCGCCTCCAACGGCGATCTGTTCTTCACCGACCAGGGCCAGACGGGCCTTCACGACCCGACCGGCCGGCTCTACCGGCTCTCCGCCGACGGCCGGCTCACCTTGATGCTCGACCATATACCGAGCCCCAACGGGCTGGTGCTGAACGCAGCCGAGGACATCGTCTTCCTAGCGGTGACGCGCGACAACGCGATCTGGCGCGTGCCCTTCCGCGAGGACGGCACGGTCTACAAGGTCGGCGCCTTCATCCGCATGTCGGGCGGCACCGGGCCGGACGGCATGGCGATCGACAGCGACGGCAATATCGTCGTCTGCCATGTCGGCATGGGCAGCGTGTGGCTGTTCGGCGCGCTGGGCGAACCGATGCTCCGCATCCGTTCTCCGAACGGCCTCATGACGACCAACTGCGCTTATGGCGGACCGGAGAATCGGCAGCTCTTCATCACCGAGTCGAAGACGGGCTCGATCCTCGTCGCCGACATGCCGGTCGCGGGACGGCCGATGTATTCGCATGCCTGAAGATCTTCAGCGCTGCTCCTGGGCCTCGGATTCCGATCCGCTGATGCAGGCCTATCACGACAAGGAATGGGGTCGTCCCGTCCGCGACAGCCGCGCGCTTTGGGAGATGCTGATCCTGGAAGGTTTCCAGGCCGGACTCTCCTGGCGGACCATTCTCGCGCGCCGCGAAGGCTTCCGGAAAGCGTTCAAGGGATTCGAGCCCGAGATCGTCGCCAAGTTCGGCGCGCGCGACATCGAGCGGCTGATGCGGGATCCCGGCATCATCCGCTCCCGTTCGAAGATCGAGGCGACGATCGGCAACGCCAAAGCCTATCTGGCCGGAGAGAAAGCCGGCGAGGATTTCTCGAAGCTCGTCTGGGGCATGGCCGGCGGCAAGCCGATCCCGGGCGACGGCAAGGCGCTCCCCGCCAGCACGCCGCTCTCGGAGGAGATCTCGAAGGCGCTCAAGAAGCGCGGCTACAAATTCGTAGGCCCGGTGATCGTCTATGCCTGGATGCAAGCGGTCGGAATCGTCGACGATCACGCGGCGGGGTGTTTTCGGCGCCGGAAACCCGCTCCGCCCTTAAGGGGGGAGGCAGGGTGAGGTAGGTGGTGCCGCCTCCCCGGTGATACCCCGCAAGCTGCACCGCCCGATCGAGGTCCGTCGTGACGTAGGCCCGCTGGAACAGCGAGGCCAGCAACGGCAGCGGCGACACTGCCTATCCTTTTTTTGACAGGTCCGACTTCACGATGCGGTCGAACGCCTGGGCGAGCAGGGCCGGGTGCGACAGGAAGGGCGAGTGGCCGCCGGGCAGGATGATGGGATCGATGCCGTAGCGCTTGCGGGCGAGCGCGCTGTGCGGTTCGCACAGGATGATGCGGTCGTCCTCGCAATTGACGATGCCGGCGACGCGATCAGCATGCGGCTCGACCGGACCGACCTTCGACATCGATTCCGCCCAATGTGGCCGAAGCTTGCTCGCGGCCCAATCGGCGAGATCGGGCTGCACATCGTGAAAGAAGGCCTTGATCGCGTTGTCGCGTGAAAAGAAGGAGCGGCCGAGCGCGTCCGTCTCGATCCAGCTGTAAAAGGTAGCAGTGTCGATGACAGTCGCCATCTCGGCCCTCTGCGCGTCATTCGCATGCGCGTAAGCGGCGCAGAGAAGGATCATGCGGGCCTTCGGCCGCATGCGAGCAAGCCTCGGCACCACGTATCCGCCGAAGGAATGGCCGACCAGATAGGCGTCATCGGAAATTTTTCCGGCGACCGACTCGTGAACCACCTTCACATAATCGTCGATCCAGAGATTCGGCTGATCGACCGGCATGTCCACGGCGATGCTTTTGTGCCCGAGCTTTTCCAGCTCCGGTCGCACCAGATCCCAGCACCAGCCGCCGTGAAATGCGCCATGCACGAGAATGAAATCGGCCATAATCTTCCCCTACTTGAACGTTACGACGCAAGCGGCGCTCGGATTCCGGTCTCGACGTTCGGATAGCCCAGATCCTCGAACGTCACACCTACATCCTTTCCTATGGCGAGCCGATCGAGCGGGCCGATCCAGCGGCTGACGAGCCGTACCCCGGATACCGCGTCGAATTCAAGAATGACGGGAACATAAGGCGCGATCGGCTTCAAGGGCGGATGCAAAGCGCGGCGCACCACCGACCAGGAGAAGAGCCGCGCTTTCGGCGCGATCTCCGCCCAATGGAAATCGGCGCCGCCGCATTCCGGACATTTAGGGCGCGGATACCCACATCGCCAGCGGGTTCAAGCTCGTGCGTTGACCGCCTTGCGCACGTACCCGCAATATGGATCGATGCTAGCCGCCGAACGAAAGCCGCCCGCCAAGGAGACGATTCTCAACGCCGCCTCGATCCTCTTCGCCAGGCTCGGGTTTGACGGCACCAGCTTCAGCGACATCACCGATCTCTGCGGCGCCAAGCGGCCGCTGATCCTCTATCATTACGGCACCAAGGAGGAGCTCTGGCGGCTTTCCGTCGAGAACATCTCTCGCCGATTCGACGAGGAGATGAAGGCGCGGCTCAAGATTGACGTGTCCGCGTCCGACGAAGAGAAGATGCGGGCCTCGATGGCGGCCTTCGTCGATACGCTGGTGGCGGTCCCCGAGTTCGGGCAGATCCTGCTCCGCGAAGGAACGACGCCGGGTCCGAGGCTCGACTGGATCGCGCAAAATTTCGCGCCGCCGGTGACGCTGACGATCCGCTTCAAGAGCGCGGCGCTCGAGCACAAGATGAAGCGCACGGTGCTGCGCGACGTGATTACCGCGACTTTTCTCGCGACCGTCATGCTGGGCCCGCTGCTGGAAGCATCCCTCGCGGCGGCGCTGCGTAAAAAGGCCGGAGTCTATCCGCTCACCAAAGCCAAGCGCGACGAGGTTATCGCGCTGATGATGAAATTGGCGCTGGACTGAAGTGTATTTCGCTGGAATCCGAATATCGCAACTCACGACGTCACTCCCGCGAACGTGGGAATTCGTGTCGAAACCTGGACAGGCGGATAAATAGATTCTCGCTTACAAAGGTCTCGCGTCTATTCATCCGCCTCGGTCTCGGATTTCCGCTTCCGTTTCGTCTTGATCTTCGCCCAATAATCCTCGGCGGCGATGGCGAAATTGAGATTCTCTGTATCGGCCAGCGTGAATGTCGTGATGCCCAAAAGATTGCCGCGCTCATCGAAGAGGCCGCCTCCGGAGGAGCCTGGAGAGATCGGCGCAGAGGTCTGCACGTATCGGACCCCGTCCTCCTCGCGAAGCCCTGAGACCAGCCCCTCGCCCAGCGTCGCTTCGAGCCCGCTCGGATTGCCGATCGTATAGACCTTCTCGCCGACGTTGAGATCGGCGAAGGGGCGCACGCCATGGACCGGGTGCATCTTGAGGCTGGCAGTTTCGATAACGCAGCGGTCGGTCTTGGGATCGGAAGCAACGACGCGCGCCACGTCCTCGCTCTTTTTCTGCACGAGGATGATCGTCTTGTGGCGCGCCACGATGTGGCAATTCGTCAGCGCCAGCGTCGGGCTGATCGCGACGGCCGATCCTTCATAGACGCTTTTCATCCGCTTCAGCGTCCTCTCGTCCTTGGCCGCGACGATCAGATAGATCGAGGGCGAGACTGTCTTGAACAGGTCGACGGCCGGCAAGGCCGGACCGGATTGCGCCGCGGGCATGGCCAAGTCGAGGGCCGGATATTTGGGCCCCCGCGCCGCCGCGCTTGCGGCAGCGCATCCCATAACAATGAGCGTGCCGATTCCGATCGCCATCAGAAGGTGCTTCAACTCCAGCCTCCAGAGGAAAGTATCCCCCGGTTTACATCTGGAAGCCGTGTTTCGCCACATTTAGAATGTCATTCCCACGAAGCGGGAATCTGTCAAAGCCGGGCAATCGGATAATGGATTCCCGCTTTCGCGGTAAAGACGAAGAAGGTGCGGCTACTTCCGTCGCGCCTCGGCCAGGAAAGGCAGGATCGCTTCATTGAAGGCGTCGTTGCTGTCGCCGGCGACCATATGGCCGGCGCCTTCGAGCTCGGCGAACTTGGCATGAGGCACCAGCTCCTGGAAATGCCGGATCGCCTCCTCGTCGACCACCTCGCTCCGTGAGCCGCGCACCAGCAGCGTCGGAATGGACAGGTTGCGCGCGGCCTCATCGAAGCGGTCTTGAAACTTCGGATCCCATTTGCGCGGTTGCACGAAGGCCGGATCCCAATGCCAGCGGAGCCGGCCGGTCGCATCGCGCCGAAGATTGCGTTTCAGCCCCTCGGTGCTTCGCGGCCGCTTGCGTTGCGGAAGATAGGTTTCGACCGCATCCGCCGCTTCCTCGAGGCTCGCGAAGCCGTCCGGATAGGCCTGCATGAAGGCCTGGATCTTGGCGGTCCCGTTGCGATTCATCTTGGGCGCGATGTCGACCAGCACGAGCGCGTTTGCGATCGCCTTGTCGGACTCGCCGATCGCCGTCATGGCGGTGAGCCCGCCGAGAGAGGCGCCGACCAGAGCCGGGCGTCCCGGCACTTGGTCGAGCACGGCCAAGAGGTCGCCGACGAAGCCGTCCATGGAGTAAAGCCCGTCAGGCGCCCAACCGCTCTCGCCATGGCCGCGCGCATCGAGGCTGACGACGCGATAGCCGCGACACGCCAGCGCCTCAGCCGTACCGCCCCAGGATTGCCGCGTCTGGCCGCCCCCATGAAGGAGGATGACGACCGGGCCCTCGGCCGGGCCGCCGATATCGGCCGCGATCCTGACGCCGTCAGCGCCTTCGAAGGAAATTGGCTCCATTCAGCCGGTCAGCTCGCTTCCACATAGAATTGCGACGCCCACTTCCGGAATCGCGCGATCGGGCCATCGCCCGGGCAGAGCGCCGGCCTCTCCTTATAGATTTTGTTTTCCCAGATGACGATATCGTCGGTGAGCTGGCGATTGACCTCTTTGTAGAAGGCCTGCGCGATCCGCTCCACCTGCGGATCGTTCTTCGGATTTTTGTAATAGACCTGGAAGACCTGCTCGGTGAGCTCAGTCTCGATCGGGCAGTTCACAGTGACCATGCAGATCTCGACCAGCGTCCGGTAATGCACGACACCGAAGCCGTAGCCGCGCGAGTAAGTGTCGAGCGTGCCGTCGACCGGGCCGCGCGAGCTCGGAAAGACTTGCTTGCTTTTCATCACGAGATCGGGGCCGTCGAAGCTGAGGCCTTCATAGGTGGCCGCGCCCGGATGGTTGTGGATGGTCACGAAATGCGCCGCGTCGACCGTGTTCTCGGCCATCTCCTGCAGGCAGGTCTTAATCGTGTGCGTGCGGCCCAGCGGGCCGATAAACTCGCCGGAATCGAGCTCGGGCGAATTCGGCAGCTCGAAAAGCGGCGCTACACGGTCGGGGTGATACCAGGCCATCAGGTTGCCGTAATGGATCTTGATCGGAAAGGCATAGAGGCAGGCCTTCTTGTTGATCTCCTCCGAATAGGGGATCGACGCGACCGAGCCGTCGCCGTTGAACTGCCATTTGTGGAAGGGGCACTGGATCGTAGCGCCGATCACTTTGCCGCCCTTGCCGACATGGGCGCCCAGATGTGGGCAATAGGCCTCCTGCAGATGCAGCGCGCCCTCTTCGTCTCGCCAGACCACTAGATCTTGGCCGAAGCGCCGGATCGGCCGGATTTCGCCCCGATCCAGATCGTGGGCGTCCATGATGTAGAACCAGCCATAGGGGATCGGAAAGCTGTAGCGGCCCATGCGCGTTTCCCTTCGCCGAAAACTGACAGATCAGTCAGTTTCCTTCTAACGCGTGAGGGGGCGACGGGTCAATAGAAGGCCCGCAAATCGCCGCAACCGCCGAAAACCATTTGACCGAAATCTTTTTGGTCCCTAGGCTTCACGCGACAGGAGGCGGCGGACGACCATGCTGAAATTCGACCCATACGACCGTGAGTACGGGATCGATCCCTACCCGCTCTATGCGCGGCTAAGGGACGAGGCGCCGGTCTATCATAATCCGGAGATGCGCTTTTGGGCGCTGTCGCGCTTTGAGGATGTGATGAACGCGCATCGCGACGCGAAAACCTTCTCGAGCACCGGCGGCGTCACGATAGAGGGAACCGAGGCGGCAATGCCCTTCCTGATCGTCAAGGACCCGCCCGAGCACACTTGGGCCAAGGCGCTCGTCGTTAAGATGTTCAGCCGCCCGCGCATGGTGGCGCTCGACGCCTTCATCCGCCGGCAAGCCGGCGCGCTTCTCGAAAAGGCATATGAGATTCATGGGCCCGACGGCGAATTCGATTTCGTGAGCGAATTCTCCGTGCCGTTGCCGCTCAGCGTGATCAGCGAACTTCTCGGAATTCCGGAAGAGCTACGCGCCGAGATTCACCGCTTGAGCAACGCGACGATCTCGCGCGGCGAGGATCGCGACGAGAATGCGGCAGCCCACGCAACGGGACGATCGATCGAGATTTATACTGGACTCGCGCGCGACCGGCGGGCAAATCCGCGCGACGATGTCGTTTCGATGCTCATCGATCAGGAAGTCACCGACGAAACCGGTGGCAAGCACCGGCTGGAGGATTTCGAGATTGCGGTGCGCTTTCTCGAGATGGGCTTCGCCGGCCACGAGACCGTCGCCAAAGCGATCCCCAACGGCGCGATGGCTTTCCACCACTTTCCCGACGAGCGCAAGCGGCTGTTGGAAGACCGCAGCCTGTTGCCGAACGCCGCTGACGAGATCCTTCGCTTCGACCCGCCCTCGCAGTTGCAAGGGCGCACGACGACGCGCGATGTCACGCTGCACGACACGACCATCCCGGCCGGCCAGAAGGTCATGCTCGTGACGGGCGCCGCGACGCGCGACCCGCGACAATTTACGGAGCCCGACCGCTTCGACATCACGCGCAAAGCCGACGATTATCTTTCAGTGTTCTTCGGTTTCGGCATTCATAAATGCCTGGGCGTCCATCTCGCCCGCCAGGAGATCAAGGTTGCGTTCGACGAGATCCTGACCCGCTTCCCGAACTACGAAGTCGATCCGAGCCGCGTGACGCGCGCGGTCCTGAGCAATGTCCGCGGCGTCGCGAGCTTGCCGATCACACTCGGACACCACGCTTAGAGCGGTATTCATTTCATTGTCATTCCAGCCTTCGCGGGAATGACGTCATAGGGGCGACAAATGGCTGTCGTTCTCCTCGGAGTTCCGATAATTTGCGGCCCGAGCCGATCAATGGAATCCGAGCGGAGGAATTCATGGACACGCGACATCTCGTCGATCCGGAGCTGCTGGCTGGCCTGGAGCTTATGCCGGCGTTCGACTTCACGCCGGAGTCTCTGCTTCAGATCCGCGCCGGAATGGCCGAGATGCAGAAGCAACAGGCCGCAATGGCGCCGCCGTCGAACGTGCGTGTCGAAGAACGTCGCGTGCCCGGCCCCAAGGGCGCGCCGGACGTGCGCGTCCTGGTCTACACGCCACCCGGCGCGTCGTCAGGTCCCAGAGCCGGATATCTGCAGATCCATGGCGGCGGCTATGTCATGGGCAGCCCCGAGATGAATGATCTCCATAATAAGGCGCTGACCTCCGAGATCGGCTGCGTCACCGTTTCCGTCGATTATAGACTCGCCCCGGAGACTCCCCATCCGGGACCTGTCGAGGATTGCTACGCCGCGCTGAAATGGCTGCATGGCAATGCCGCAGCGCTCGGCGTCGACCCCAAGCGGATCGCGATCGGCGGCGAAAGCGCGGGCGGCGGGCTCGCCGCCGCGCTGGCGCTGCTGGCGCGCGACCGCGGCGAGGTGCCGATCATCTTCCAGCGGCTGAAATACCCGATGATCGATGACCGCACCGTGACGCGCAATCCGGCCCATCCCTATACCGGTGAGTTCGTGTGGACCGCGGCGGCCAACCGGTTCGGCTGGCACTCCCTGCTGGGTCGCGAGCCCGGCGGACCCGATGTCTCGCCCTACGCGGCCGCGTCGCGCGCCGTCGACCTGAAGGGACTGCCGCCGACCTATATCAGCACCGGCGCGCTCGACATCTTCCTCGATGAGAATCTCGACTACGCCAAGCGCCTGCTGGCCGCCGGCGTTCCGACCGAGCTGCATGTCTATCCCGGCGCCTATCACGGCTACGACATCGCCGTCGATGCGGACGTCACCAAGCGCTCCGCCGCTGACGCACTCCGCGCGCTGAAGCGCGCGCTGGGGTAGGGCCGGCTTCAGTTTCCGTCATTCCCACGTTCTCTGACGTTCGGCTGCCGTTCAATCCCCCAGCGCGTAGGCGATCAGATAGTCGCCATGCTTGGTGCCGAGCATGGTGTGGCCGCCGGCCGCGATGACGACATATTGCTTGCCGCCCGGCTTCAGCTGATAGGTCATCGGATTCGCCTGTCCCCCGGCCGGCAGCCGCGCCTGCCAAAGCTTCTGGCCGGTTTTCGTATCGAAGGCGCGGATGAAATCGTCGGTGGTCGCGGCGATGAAGGCCAGGCCCGATGCGGTCACGATCGGACCGCCGACGCTGGGGACTCCGAGACCGAGCCAGATCGGGAAGGGCGCCGCGTCGCGGGTCGTGCCGAGCGGGATCTCCCAAAGCCGCTTGCCGGCCTTGAGATCGATCGCAACCAGCGTTCCCCAGGGCGGACGGTTGCACGGCGCGCCAAACGGCGAGAGCATCAGCGTTCGGTCATAGGCGTACGGCGTCCCGAGCGCGAGCGAGGTCGGCGGGTTGCCCTGCGCGATTCGCTGATCGGCTTCCTTACGCGGCACCATCGTGATCGCGGCGAAGACACGACTGGTGTTGACCACCAGAATGTTTCGGCTCGGATCGATCGCGAGACCGCCCCAATTCATGATCCCGTAATCATACGGGAAGATGAGTGAGCCCTGGATCGAAGGCGGCGTATAGCGGCCCTTGTAGAAATATTTCTGGAACAGATCGCGGCATTTGCCGCGGTCCCAGAAGGTGAATCCCCACATGTCGTCGAGGGTCAGATCGCCCGGATAGAGATCGTAGGCCGGGTTGGTGAGAAAGGGCTGCGTCGGCGAAGGCATATCGTCGGGCACTCCGCCCTGAGTCGGCACCGGACGCTCCTCGACGGGCACCAGAGGCTCGCCGGTCAGCCGGTTCAGAATGAAGACGTTGCCTTGCTTGGTGGCCTGCGCGAGAGCCGGCACCGGCCCGTGGTCGGTCGGAAAATCGAACAGCACGGGCTGAGCCGGCACGTCATAGTCCCAGAGATCGTGATGCACCGTCTGGAAATGCCAGACGACCTTCCCGCTCGCCGCGTCGAGCGCCACGATCGAGCTGGAGTAATAATCCAGCCCATGGCGCATGCCGCCGAAATAATCGGGCGACGTGTTTCCGGTCGGCACGAAAACGAGTCCGTGCTCCGGATCGACTGACAGGATCGACCAGGCGTTCGTCGTGCCATGCGCATAACGTTCGCCCGGGGGCGCCAGATCCGCGTCGGTCTTGTCGGGTGGCAGCGGATTCCACGCCCATGAAAGCGCGCCCGTGCGGACATCGAAGGCACGTATGACGCCGGCCGCGATATCGATCCGCGTATTGTCGAGCACGCCCGCGCCGACGATGACCTTATCGGCGATGACCACCGGCGGCGACGGCACCGAATACTCGCCGGGATTGACGGTCCCGAGATCGGCTGTGAGATCGACCGCGCCATCCTTGCCGAACCCGCTGCACGGCTTTCCGGTGCCGGCGTCAATAGCAATCAAGCGGCCGTCCAGCGTCCCAGTCAGGATCCGCCCGGCGCACTCGCTTCCCGGAAGCGCCTTGTCGTCGTGATAGTAGGTGACGCCGCGGCAATTATGCAGCCACAGCCCCTTGCTCCTGATCTTGGGATCGTAGGTCCAGATCTCCTTGCCGGTCTCCGGGTCGAGCGCCACCACCTTGTTCACGTTGGAGCACACATACATGCGCCCTTCGGCGATGATCGGCGTCGCTTCGAAGGTCCAGAGCGGATGAGCGCTGTCGCTCTTGGATTCGCCCACCCGGTAGGTCCAGGCGACCTTGAGGCGGCCGACATTCTCCGGTGTGATCTGGGTCGCCTCCGAATAACGCAGGCCGCCCGGCGTGTCGCCCCAGCTCGGCCAGCCGGCGACAGGCGAAGGCTGACTCGCTTGCGCAAAAGCGCGCTCGGGCAGGGAGAAGACGATCGACAGCGACAGGGCGACGAGAATCGCCTTCAGGCAAGCTTCGCGCGACATTGCCAGTGAACCTCCCCCCAACCGTCCCGGCCCGCGCCTTAATCATCGGCGCGAGTCGATCGCTTCTACCGCGTTGTCCTTCGCGTTTCCAGAAGCGAGATGTCCACGCCTCGGACGCGTCACGTCAACCGAGCCAAGGATATTTGATGTCGACCGCAGTAACGGTCCGCTCGGCCATCGTAAACAGAGCCGCGATGCCGACAAGAGCGCAGGCAATCAGAATCCACACTTGCGGCGGCGCGATCCGCCGGAGGGCCGATCGGTCGCGCGCGGTGCCGTCATCTCGGATTCGCTCGTGGCGACGGCGACGGCGATCGACCGAGCTCATCATGTCCTCGATGACGAAAGCCGCGACGACAACCACGGCCGTCCAGATGATGACGACCCCTACATAGCCGCCGATTCCGCCCATGAAACGCTCCGCAGCAACTCGAGTCAGACACCGTTCGGTGTTGAGCCTAGGCGCCGATTGTGACCAAAATCGGGCATTATATCGTTAAGCGATATAAATGATTTTCCGGAGGGGACACGCTAAGATAAGGGTGCGCTGTTGCCGTTGACGGCGGCAATCCTCGCTCCCACCTGTGGAAAGGACCAAGGAAGCGCAATAAGGCGGAAGGTCGCCGCCATTCTGGACCCCGGGGGATGCCCTCCCGTCCGGCAATCTTGCCGACGATGCGGGCACTTGACTCGCGTCGTGGGCAACGGCCGCAACCCCAAGCGGAGGTCGCCTGTGACCAGTTTCATCGATCGCGAAAATGCCATCGAGGCGCATTATGCCATCCTCGAACTGGCCGCCTTTCAGGAGCGCTTGCACGCGTACAAGGCGCTCGGCCTTCGCGTCGCCACGCGGCTGGGTCTGCAGGGTTCCGAAGCGCAGCAATTCGCGGTGAAGTTCGCCGAGCACATAGGGGTGGAGAATGACGATGTTCGCGCGCGCATCATCGCCGAATTGAATCGCTACGACCTGCACCTGTCGCCCGCCGAGCTCCGCGACCTGATACTCGCCGACGGCACTGCGGAGCATGTGCAGAAGGTTGGCCCCTCCCACCGCTCATGGGTCGAATATCTGATAAGCCAGCTGATGATGCTGTTCGGTGCCGACCAGACGACGGGCGGAGACGCCCAGGACACGGCGCCTCGCGTATCGCCCCTGAGGCAAAGCGTGCTCTATTTCCTCTCCTGGCGACGCGCGGCGAATTCCCGAGATGGTTAGCGCGTCATGGGGTGGAGCGGCGAACCGCATCCCGCCCTGCATTTACACGTGGAAGCTTTCTCCGCAGCCGCAGCGGCCCTTCTCGTTGGGATTCTTGAAGACGAAGCCGGTTGAGAATTTATCCTCGACGTAATCCATCTCGCTGCCGATCAGAAACATCGTGGCCGCGGGGTCGATGAAGATCTTCACGCCCTTGTCTTCGACCACTTCCTCGAATTTCTTCTGATCCTTGGCATATTCGACGAAATAGGACAGCCCCGAACATCCGCGCGACTTCACGCCGATGCGCAGGCCCAGAATGCCCTCGCCGCCTTTCGCCATCAGGGCCTTGACCCGATCGGCGGCGGCATCCGTCAAGGTCATCGCTTGGAGTAATGGTCGCGCCATTTTTTCAGTCCTGAATCAAAACATTCCGAGTTGCAATTTCGCCGTTTCGGCCATCAGGCCGGGATTCCAGGGCGGATCCCAGACCAGCTCGACCTCGACATTGCCGACACCCTCGATCGCCTCCAGCGCCTCCTTGACCTGGCCCGGCATCTCGCCGGCGACCGGACAGGCAGGAGCGGTCAAGGTCATGCGGATCGCGACATTGTTCTCGACATCGATGTCGATTTTATAAATAAGGCCGAGCTCGTAGATATTCACCGGGATCTCCGGATCGAAGATCTCGCGGAGCGCATCCTTGACCTCGCGCAGCTTCGGATGACCGGTCGGCAGCTCGGTCGCCGGCGGCTCGGCCTCGAGCTCGAGATCGATATCGTCGGTGGCTTCGGTCGCGCTCATGCCACGCTCTCCGTACTGACCGGTTCGCTGCCGCCTTCCATCGCCTTCTCCATCGTGTGCCAGGCGAGCGTCGCGCACTTGACCCGCATCGGATATTGCCTGACGCCCGACAGCACCTGCACGCGGTCGGCCGTATCATCATCGAGGGTCGTCAAATCGACATCCTCCCGACCGGTGCAGAGCGCATGCACGGTCCCGAACAGGCGCTTCGCCTCCTCGGCCGTGCGACCTTTCAGCATCTCGGTCATCATCGACGCCGAGGCGACCGAAATGGCGCAGCCCTGCCCTTCGAAGGCGGCGTGCCGAATGCGCCCCTTGTCGTCGACCGTCAGGAACACGTCGATCGTGTCACCGCACATCGCATTGTGTCCATGCGCGGTCCGATTGGCGTCCGCCGGATGCCCGAAATTCCGCGGATGCTTGCCGTGATCAAGGATCACTTCCTGATAGAGATTTCGGAGATCGTCCATGATTAGAAACATATAGGAGTTGGCGCTGCCCCTACCCCAGTCGTCATGGCCGGGCTTGACCCGGCCATCCACGTCAGGGGTGGCGCAAGCGGAGGAACGTGGATGCCCGGGTCAAGCCCGGGCATGACGATGTTAGAAGGTGGAACAATAACCGCACTCATAACTTCAATACCCTCTTCACCGCGCCGATCGCATCCGCAAGGGTATCGACCTCGGCGCGGGTGGTGTAGAGCGCCAGCGACGCGCGCGCGGTCGCGACGACGCCCAGCCTATCCATCAGCGGGTGGGCGCAATGATGGCCGGCGCGAACCGCCACGCCATGTTGGTCTAGAATGGTTGCAACATCGTGAGCGTGCGCGCCGTCGAGCGTGAAGGACAGGATGGCGCCTTTCTCCTCGGCGGTGCCGTACAACCTGAGCCCCTCGATCGCGGTCAGCCGCTCGGTCGCATAGGCAAGCAGGTCCTCCTCATGCGCGGCGATGAATTCGAGACCTAGCTCGGACATGTAGTCGATCGCAGCGGCAAGCCCAATAGCCTCGGTAATCGCCGGCGTACCGGCCTCGAAGCGCGCCGGCGGCGGCTTGAAGGTGGTGCGCGCGAAGGTGACGCGCTCGATCATGTCGCCGCCGCCCTGATAGGGCGGCATCGCATCCAGCATCGCGTATTTGCCGTAGAGCACGCCGATGCCGGTGGGCCCATAGAGCTTATGACCGGAGAAGACATAGAAATCCGGATCCAGCGCCTGCATGTCGACGCGGCGGTGCGCGGCGGCCTGGCAGCCATCGATCAGCACCGCGGCGCCGGCTTCGCGCGCCAGCCGCACGATCTCCCGCGCCGGCAGGATCGTGCCGAGCGCGTTCGACATATGGGCGAAGGCGACGAGCCGCGTGCGCGGTCCGATCAGCGCCGCGAGCGCATCGAGCCGCACTCGTCCGGCATCGTCGATCGGCGCGACCTTGATCTCGATGCCCTTCTCGGCGCGCAGCAGCTGCCACGGCACGATGTTGGCGTGGTGCTCGAGCTCGGTCAGGATCACCTCGTCGCCGGCCCCCAGATTCTTCCGGCCCCAGCTCTGCGCCACCAGGTTGATCGCCTCCGTCGCGTTGCGGGTGAAGACGATCTCGTCGGCCTTCGACGCGTTGATGAATCGCGCCACTTTGGCGCGCGCATTCTCGAAGGCCTCGGTCGCGCGCTGCGACAGGTAATGCACGCCGCGATGGATGTTGGCGTAGTCCTCCTCATAGAAGCGGGACATCGCCTCGATCACCTGTCGCGGCTTTTGCGCCGAGGCTGCGCTGTCGAGATAGACCAGCGGCTTGCCGTTCACCTTGCGCGAAAGAATCGGAAAATCCTGACGCACGCGCTCGACATCGAGCGTGTTGCTGCGCCGCGCGCGGTGCATCGGATCGACTGTCGCCAGTGTCATGCTGCCACTCTCTTCGCAAGCCAGCCCGCGGCCGCCGCCTTGAAGGTTTCGCGGACGCCCTCATGGTCGATCTCATCCAGCGCGCCGTCGATGAAACCCTGGATCAACAATGCGCGAGCTTCGCGCTCCGGCACGCCCCGCGAACGCAGATAGAAGAGCGCATTTTCGTCCAACCGACCCGACGTCGCGCCGTGGCTGCATTTCACATCGTCGGCATGAATTTCGAGCTCGGGCTTCACATCGATCTCGGCGTCCCGCGACAGCAGCAGAGTCTGGCTCGATTGATTGCCGTCGGTCTGCTGCGCCCCTGGCCTCACCAGGATCTTGCCCTGGAAGACGGCATGGCCGTGATCGTCGACAATCCCCTTCTGAGTCTGGCGCGAGCTGCAATGCGGCACCCTGTGATCGACCAGCACCGTGGTATCCGCATGGCGCCGGCCATCGACCAGATAGGCGCCGTCGACCCGGACCGAGCCGCCCTCGCCGACGAGCCGCGCTTCGATTTCACGTCGCACGAGACCGCCGCCGGCAGTGAGCGCGAATGTCTGGTAGGTCGCAGCGCGTCCGATCTCGGCGGCGATGGTCGTCGTCACGAGCGCGGCTTCGGATTCTTCGTGCAGCGCGTAGTGCCGCAGGTTGGCGCCGGCGCCGAGCGCGATCTCGAACACGCTGTTGCTGAAGCCGCCTTTCGAGGAATGCCTCTCGACGATGACCGCTTCGGCCGCGCGGCCGAGAACGATCAGATGGCGCGGATAGACAGTTTCATTTCCAGTCGACGCCCAGGTCGTTTCGATTGGACGATCCAGCACGACACCGTCCGGCACGATCAGAACCAACCCGTCTTCGATCCACGCGGTGTTGAGAGCGGCCATCGGCCTACGATCGACGTCGATCAGCTTGCCCAGATGGCGTTCCACGATTGCGGGGTTTCTTCGCAGCAATTCGGCTAGCGAACCAAGCGCGACGCCGTTCGGCAACGGGCCGACCGAACCTGACAACCCGCTGAGACCATGCGGCGGCCCTGAGGGCTCGAGCCCAAGCGCGCGCAGCTTGTTGAGGCCTGTGAACTTCCAGGCTTCGTCTTTACGCGACGGCAAGCCGGTTTCCGCGAAGCGCGCGCGGCCCTTCGCGCGGAGGTCATCCAGCCAGGAGAGGGTTCCGACGCTCATGCCGCCGCATTCTCCCCGAACTCGGCATAGCCGGTGCGCTCTAGCTCGAGCGCCAATTCCTTGCCGCCCGAGCGCTGGATGCGCCCATGCGCCAGCACATGGATGCGATCGGGCACGATATGCTCGAGCAGCCGCTGATAATGGGTGATGACCAGCATCGAACGATCAGGCGCGCGGAGCGCGTTGACGCCGTCCGCGACCATCTTGAGCGCATCGATATCGAGACCGGAATCGGTCTCGTCCAGAATCGCGAGCCTCGGCGCGAGCAGCGCCATTTGCAGCACCTCGTTGCGCTTCTTCTCGCCGCCGGAGAAACCGACATTGACAGCGCGCTTCATCATCTCGTCCGAAATGCCGAGCTTCTTCGCTTGACCGCGCACGAGCCGCATGAACTGGATCGCGTCGAGCTCGTTCTCGCCTCGCGCGCGCCGCACCGCATTGATCGCCGTGCGCAGGAAGGTCGCAGTCGGCACGCCCGGAATCTCGACCGGATATTGGAAGGCGAGAAACACGCCGGCGACAGCCCGCTCCTCGGGCTTCATCGCCAGCAGATCCTTGCCCTCGAACGTCGCCCGGCCAGCCGTGACCTCATAGCCCTCCCGCCCGGCGAGCACATAGGACAGCGTCGACTTGCCCGAGCCGTTCGGCCCCATGATCGCATGCACCTCGCCCGACGGCACGCTGAGCGTCAGCCCTTTCAGGATCTCGCGGCCGTCGACGGAGGCGTGTAGGTTTTCGATTTCGAGCATTCCGTTATTCCTTACCGCCCCAGCGCCAACGCCAAGTGCCGCTACCCTTTGCCGTCGCGATCGTGAAAAGGACCGCAAGCCAGACGATCAAACCGATCAACCATTCCGCCATATGAGCCGGCAGCAAGGCGATGTTCATCGCCGCCAAGATCGCGACCATCACGGCGAGAAGAGCCCAGCCCTTCCAATTGGCCGGCGTCGCGCCATAGCCGTAGCGCTTCGGCCTGAACCAAGCCTCACCGCTCATCCCACGCTCCCTTCGAGCGAGATGCCGACGAGCTTCTGGGCTTCGACGGCGAATTCCATCGGCAGGTTCTGGAGCACCTCGCGGCAGAAGCCGTTGACGATCAGCGTCACCGCATCCTCGGCCGACAGTCCGCGCTGCCGGCAATAGAAGAGCTGGTCGTCGGCGATCTTCGCCGTCGTCGCCTCATGCTCGACGATCGCCGACGGGTTGCGGCTTTCGATATAGGGCACGGTGTGCGCGCCGCATTTGTCGCCGATCAGGAGGCTATCGCACTGCGTATAGTTGCGCGCGCCCTCCGCACCGGGATGCATGCGTACGAGGCCGCGGTACGTGCTCTGGCCGTGGCCGGCCGAGATGCCCTTGGCGATGATCCGCGACTTCGTGTTCTTGCCGATATGGATCATCTTGGTGCCGGTGTCGGCCTGCTGGCGGTTGTTGGTGATCGCAACCGAGTAGAACTCGCCGATCGAATTGTCGCCTTGCAGGATGCAGCTCGGATATTTCCAGGTAATCGCGGAGCCGGTCTCGACCTGGGTCCAGGAGATCTTCGAGTTTCGCCCGCGGCAGGCGCCGCGTTTCGTGACGAAATTGTAGATGCCGCCCTTGCCCTCGGCGTCTCCGGGGTACCAGTTCTGCACGGTCGAGTATTTGATCTCGGCATCGTCGAGCGCCACCAGCTCGACCACCGCGGCGTGAAGCTGATTCTCGTCGCGCTGCGGCGCGGTGCAGCCTTCGAGATAGGAGACGTAGCTGCCCTTGTCGGCGATGATCAGCGTGCGCTCGAACTGGCCGGTGTTCTTCGCGTTGATCCGGAAGTAGGTCGACAGCTCCATCGGACAGCGCACGCCCGGCGGAATGTAGGCGAACGATCCATCAGTGAAGACCGCCGAGTTCAGCGTGGCGTAGAAATTATCGCTGTAGGGCACGACCGAGCCCAGATACTCGCGCACCAGCTCGGGATATTTCTGCACCGCCTCGGAAATTGGGCAGAAGATGACCCCGGCCTCCTCCAGCACCTTCTTGAAGGTCGTCGCGACCGAGACAGAATCGAACACCGCATCGACCGCGACCCGCGGCCGACCTTCGGCAGGCGCGCCGTCGACGCCTTCCACGCCGGCCAGGATCTCCTGCTCCCTGAGCGGAATGCCGAGCTTCTCATATGTCCGCAGCAGCTCGGGATCGACCTCGTCCAAGCTTTTGGGCCCCGCCTTCTTGGGCGCCGAATAGTAATAGGCGTCCTGGAAATCGATCGGCGGGTAATGGACCATCGCCCAGGCGGGCTCCTCGCGCTTACCCCAGGCGCGGAAGGCATGCAGCCGCCAATCGAGCAGCCATTCGGGCTCGTCCTTCTTGGCGGAGATGAAGCGGATGATGTCCTCGTTCAGCCCCTTGGGCGCGGTCTCGCTCTCGATGTCGGTGACGAAGCCGTACTTATACTTCTGCTCGGCGAGCGCCCGGACCTGGGAGATGTTCTCGGCGGTATCCATCAGGAAAGACTCTCGGCTGGCCTCGCCTCCGGAGGCGGAGGCGGGGTGAATGGGTGGGCGGCCATATCGGCCAGCGTGATCTCCTCGAGCGCCGAGCGGATCGCCCGGTTGACCCGGTTCCAATTGCCGCGCATCGAGCACAGGCTCTCGACCCCACAATGGTCGTCCGAGCCGTCGACGCAGGCAGCGAGCGCGATCGGCCCGTCCAGGGCCACGATGATCTCGGCCACCGAGATCGCCGCCGCCGGCCGAGCCAGCTCATAGCCGCCATTGCTGCCGCGCAGGGACACAAGAATGCCGGACTTTGCCAACGACTTCAGTATCTTGGCCGCGGTCGGCTCGGGCACGGCCGTGCGGTCGGCGAGCCGGCAGGTCGTATAGACCTCCTTCTCCCGCGCCGCCATATGCGACAGCATCACGACCGCATAATCGGTCAGTTTGCTGAGCCTGATCACGCCCTTGCCATCCTATAGGACCAAATTGGTACCCTTTAGATACGAAGGAAGGGGGCCAGGTCAAGCACCGGGAGCCAGGGGAAGCTCCGAAAAGCGACTGAGCTAGTCCCTGCTTATGCGTAGAAGCCTATGCTCCAGAGCTCCCGTCACATCATTTCGCGGGCTTCTGGAATTTGAGGATGAATTGATCGGTCTTCCCGCGGATGCTCGGGTCGAAGACCTTGGCCGTGTGGGGATCGGCGGAATTGCGCAGCACATCGCTCTCGGCGACGAGCTTGAATCCGGCTGCCTGGACCTCGGCCTTGACCGCCTCGGGGTCTATCCGATGGAGGGTGCTCGTATCCCGGAATCCCGAGCCCGCCGTGGCGGCATGGTCGAGCACGATGTAGATGCCGCCGGGCTTTAGCGCGTCGAAAATGGACTTGTTCACGGCACCCAGGTCGAGGCCAGGGATGTTGTGGAGGTCATGATAATTTTGCGAAGTCCAAACCATGTCCACCGGCTCGGAGAGCTTCAGAGCCGTTAGCGGCTGCTCGAGCTCGGTCACATTCGCATAGGCGGGGTCGGCCGCGATGGCTTTGACCGCTGCTGTTCTGGTCTCGGGCACGCCTTGCGGCCATACCGCGTAGACATGCCCCTTGGGCCCAACCACCCTGCTGAAGATGCGCGTGAAATAGCCGCTGCCGGGAAGCAGATCGACAATCTTGTCGCCTGGCTTCAGGCCCGCGAACGCGATGGACTCCGCCGGCTTACGGTTGACATCGCGTTGCTTGTCGGCATCCGGACGCGCGGGATTGTCGACCGCCGCGGTGATCGCGGCGGAGACGCTTTCCGCAGCGCGGACCGTTGGGGTGCAACTCAGGCCTACGAGGCCGCTCCAGGCGAGGATAACCACCGCCAAGCATGAGACGCGGGTCCGCATGGCTTTTCTCCAATGCCTTTACAGACTGACGGAAGCAATACGCGATTGACCATCTCGTTCTTGCGGAAACGCCGGTCACAATACGGGGATTCCAAATGATCCGATGCTAACCTTTCCGCACAGCTTCGTTGGGGAGGGGATCTGAACAGGAAGGCGCTCATGGCACTGGACAAGCCGCGCCCTCTGCGGGCAATCACGCCGCGTGCCCACCTCCATCACCCAAGAGCTCATATCGCTGGCGCAGATCGTCTTCATCGATCTGGTTCTGGCCGGGGACAATGCGATCGTCGTCGGGCTGGCGGTGGCCGGGCTGCCGGAGGCGCTGAAGCGGCGGGCCATATGGATGGGCCTCGGCGGGGCGGTCATCCTCCGGATCCTGTTCTCGGTGGTGGCGTTGAAGCTGCTGGCGATCCTGGGCCTCACATTGGCCGGCGGGCTGTTGCTGCTTTGGGTCGCGTGGAAGCTCTATCGCGAGCTCCGCGGCCAGGGAGCGCATGTTGCGCACGGCAGCGGCAAGGCCAAATCGCTCAGAAGCGCGGTTATTGGCATATTGGCCGCGGATCTCTCCATGTCGCTCGACAATGCGCTGGCGGTCGCGGGAGCAGCCCGTGACAACATCGAAATTCTGGTGATCGGACTCGTATTGTCCGTCGCTTTGATGGCCATTGCGGCCGAATGGGTGGCGCGATTCATCGAACGCCAACGCTGGCTCGGCTATGCCGGGCTCCTGGTCGTGGTATATGTCGCCGCCGATATGATTCTGCGCGGGACCAAAGAAGTCGTCCAATCGCTGTGACCAACTCTTCCCCTATCGTTCGGGTGCCATGACGGTCTCCCATGCCGACAGCCGCGTCGCCGACGCGCTTCCGACCTCGGAGCTTCTGATCCGCATCGTCGAGCGGTGTCCCGACGGCCAAGTCTCGGTCGGCGATCTGATCGACGAGCTCGGCGACCGCGCCTTCGGGATCATCCTCCTGATCCTCTCGATCCCGGTCGCCATTCCCGGCCCGCCGGGTCTGCCTGTGATTTTCGGCGTGCCGATGCTGGTGTTCGCGGCACAGCTCTGGCTGGGTCACGACCGACCGTGGCTGCCGGGTTTCGTCCGCCGCCGTGAATTCCCCAGAATTTCACTGCTGTCCGTCCTGCGCCGCGTCCGCCCGACTCTGGCCTTTCTGGAGAATGTCTGCCGTCCGCGGCTCCTGCCCCTGACCGAGCCGAGGGGCGAGCGTTGGCTCGGCGCCTACATCCTTCTGAGCTGCATCGTTCTCATCAATCCGGTGCCGATCCCCTTCAGCCATCTGCCGCTGGCGTGGGCTCTTACGGTTCTGTTCCTGGGCTATGTCGAGCGCGACGGCTGGGTGATCCTGGGCGGCATTCTGGCCGCCCTCGCCGGCATGGCGATCAATCTCTCCTTGACCGGCAGCCTGCTTTTGCTGGGTCTCAAGTTCCTCCGACACCTGCTCGCGCCGTGACCCAACGCATCATCGTTTTCGGCAACGAAAAAGGCGGATCGGGCAAGTCGACGGCGGCCGTCCAGGTCGCAATCGGGCTCCTGCGGCGCGGGCACAAGGTCGCGACGCTCGATCTCGATGCGCGTCAGGGCACGCTTTCCCGCTATCTGGAAAATCGGGCCGCGCGCGGCGGCCTTCCCATCCCGCCGCATGTGCGATTAGCCGCATCAGCGGCTGATGGCGAAGCAGCGTCCGCCGCCGATCGCATTGCGCTGGACACGGCGCTCCATTCCTTCGCCGATGCCGAATTCGTGATCGTCGATACGCCCGGCAGCGACACGCGGCTGGGCCGCATCGCGCATGCCGCCGCCGACACGCTGGTGACGCCGATCAATGACAGCTTCGTCGATTTCGACCTGCTGGCCCGCGTCGACCCCAAGACCAAGCGAATCATGGGACCGTCGGTCTATGCCGAGCTGGTGTGGGATCGGCGCAAGGAACGCGCGCTGGCCCGTGGCGCGCCGATCGATTGGATCGTCATGCGCAACCGGTTGGGCCACAGCGAGGCCCGCAACAAGCGGGAGATGGGGCAGGCACTGGCCGAGCTCGCCAAGCGCATCGGCTTCCGAACCGTGCCCGGTTTCGGCGAGCGCGTGATCTTCCGCGAGCTGTTCCTGTCCGGCCTGACCCTCTTCGATCTCGGCCAGGCCGTCGGCGGGCCGGCGCTGGCCATGTCCCACATCGCGGCACGACACGAGGCGCGCGGCCTGATCGACGCCATTCTTTCGCCACCGACTCATGGGACAGGGCGCCCGGCCGCGCAGGGAACCACGACCGCCTCGGCGCCTTGATCGGCCGGCACCCCTATGGCACTAGGGGCATATTAATAAATTGAGGGCATTTGATGACGCGTCGCCCGGTTCGAATCGCAGTTTTTCCTGTCGCCGGACTGGGGACGCGCTTTCTCCCTGCCACCAAGGCGATGCCCAAGGAAATGCTGCCTCTGGTTGACAAACCTCTGATTCAATACGCGGTCGAGGAGGCTCGGGCTGCCGGCATCGACCGGTTCGTGTTCGTCACCAGCCGCGGCAAGACCGTGATGGAAGACCATTTCGACATCCATCCGGAGCTCGCCGAGACGCTGGAGCGCCGCGGCAAGAGAGCCGAGCTCACGCAGGTCGCCGCAACTGAGATCCCGACAGGCCATCTGACGGTGACCCGTCAGGCCAAGCCGCTCGGCCTCGGCCACGCTGTCTGGTGCGCGCGCAGCGCCGTGGGTCGCGAGCCTTTCGCGGTGCTGCTGCCCGATGTGGTCGTTCTGTCGCAACGCTCCTGCCTGGCTCAGATGATGGATGCTTATGCCGAGCATGGCGGCAATGTGATCGCGGTCAACGAAGTGCCGCGCGAGCAGACGAACCGCTACGGGATCCTGTCGCCGGGCGCCGAAAAGGGGCGCTCGGTCGAGGTGCTGGGCCTGGTCGAAAAACCCAAGCCCGAGGAAGCGCCGTCCAACCTGTCCGTCACCGGCCGTTACATCCTGCAGCCCGAGGTGTTCGATCATCTGGACCGCAAGGAGACCGGCGCCGGCGGCGAGATTCAGCTGACCGATGCGATGCTGAAGCTGGTGGGGCACCAACCCTTCCACGGCTATCGTTTCGAAGGGCAGACCTATGATTGCGGCGACAAGGTCGGCTGGCTGGAAGCCAACGTCGCCTTCGCGATGAAGCGTCCCGAGATGGCGGACAAGCTTCGCGCCGGCCTGAAGCAGCTGCTCTGAAACGTATGCTCTGACGGGGTCCCGATGCGCATAGCGATGATAGGAACGGGCTATGTGGGCCTGGTGTCCGGAGCCTGCTTCTCGGAGTTCGGCGTGGACACTGTCTGCGTCGACACCGACGCATCCAAGATCGAGAGGCTGAAGGCCGGCACGATTCCGATCTACGAGCCGGGGCTCGACGATCTCGTCGCCAAGAACACCGCCGCCGGCCGGCTGTCCTTCACGACCGAGATCGGGCCGGCGGTCAAAGGCGCGGATGCGGTGTTCATCGCGGTCGGCACGCCGAGCCGCCGCGGCGACGGTCATGCCGATCTCACCTATGTCTACAATGCGGCCCGCGACATCGCGCGGGAGATGGACCGCTACACAGTCATCGTCACCAAATCGACAGTGCCGGTCGGCACCAGCCGCGAGGTACAGCGGATCGTGCGCGAGGTTCGGCCTGACGCCGATTTCGACGTCGCATCGAATCCGGAGTTCTTGCGCGAAGGTTCCGCGATCGGCGACTTCATGCGTCCCGACCGGATCGTGATCGGCGCCGAGAGCGAGCGGGCGCAGCAAGTGATGCGTCAGCTCTACCGGCCGCTCTATCTGATCGAGACGCCGATCATCATGACCGCGCTCGAAACCGCGGAGCTCATCAAGTACGCCGCCAATGCGTTCCTGGCGACCAAGATCACCTTCATCAACGAGATCGCCGATCTATGCGAGCGCGTGAATGCCGACGTTCATGACGTTGCACGCGGCATCGGGCTCGACGGACGGATCGGCCGCAAATTCCTGCACGCCGGTCCGGGCTATGGCGGCTCCTGTTTTCCGAAGGACACGCTGGCGCTCGCCCGCACCGCGGCCGATCACGGGACTCCGATCAGGCTGGTCGAAACCACCATCGACATCAACGACAAGCGCAAGCGCGCGATGGCGGACCGCGTCGTCGCGATGTGCGGCGGGTCGGTGAAGGGAAAGGTGATCGGCGTGCTGGGCGTCACCTTCAAGCCCAACACCGATGACATGCGGGACGCACCCAGCCTCGACATCATCCCCGCGCTGCAGAAGGGGGGCGGAAAGATCCAGGCCCATGACCCCGCCGGCATGCATGAGGCCAAGCCGCTGCTGCCCGATGTGAGCTGGACCGACGACGCCTATGCCGCCGCGACCGGCGCGGACGTGCTCGTCATCCTGACCGAATGGAACGAGTTCCGCGCGCTGCAGCTCGATCGGCTCGCGAAGATCATGAAGCGCCGCGCGATCGTCGACCTCCGCAATGTCTACAACCCCGCCGATGCGGCCGCGGCCGGCTTTGCCTACAGCTCGATCGGGCGCAAAGCCGTCTCCCCGTCCGAGGAGTGACCAAGCGCATGACCGCTCATCAATTCCACCCGTCCGTTCTCCGCGAATACGACATCCGCGGAATTGTCGGAAAGACGCTCGGTCCCGCCGACGCCGCGGCGATCGGCAGGGCCTACGGCACGATCGTCAAGGCCAAGGGCGGCAAGACCGTAGCGCTCGGATATGACGGGCGCCTGAGCTCGCCCGAGCTCGCGGCGGCGGTGGCCGAAGGGCTGGTGGCGACCGGCATACAAGTGAAGCGCGTCGGGCTCGGCCCCACGCCGATGCTCTATTTCGCCATCAAGCATCTGCACACCGACGCCGGGCTGCAGGTGACGGGCTCGCACAACCCGCCCGACTATAACGGCTTCAAGATGGCGCTCTCGAGCGGGCCGGTTTATGGCGACGCCATCCTCGAGATCGGCCGCATCGCCAAGGACGGCGCCTATGCGACGGGCCAAGGATCAATCGAGGATTTCGACATACAGGATGTCTATGTCGATCGCATGATGAAGGACTATGCCGGCACCCGCGTGCTCAACATCGTCTGGGATGCGGGGAACGGCGCGACAGGAGAGATATTGCGGCGACTGACCGCCAAGCTGCCGGGCAAGCACACGCTGCTCTTCGACGAGATCGACGGGCGCTTCCCCAATCACCACCCGGATCCGACAGTGCCGGAAAATCTGGTCGATCTGCAAAGGGTCGTCGCAGAGCGGAAGGCCGATCTCGGCATCGGCTTCGACGGCGACGGCGATCGCATCGGCGCGATCGACGAAACCGGCCGGATCGTTTGGGGTGACCAGCTGCTGGCGATCTATGCAAGCGAGGTGCTGAAGGAGCGGCCGGGCGCCACCATCATCGCGGACGTCAAGGCGAGCCAGGTTCTGTTCGACGAGATTGCGCGCATGGGCGGCAAGCCGCTCATGTACAAGACCGGCCACTCGCTGCTCAAAGCCAAGATGGCCGAGACCGGCGCGCCGCTCGCGGGCGAGATGTCGGGCCATATCTTCTTCGGCGACAAATGGTACGGCTTCGACGACGCGCTCTATTGCGCGGTGCGGCTCGTGTCGCTGGTGAGCCGCTCGGGCGAGAGCCTGAAGGCGATCGTCGACCGGCTGCCCACCGTCTGCAATACGCCCGAGACCCGGTTCGACGTTGACGCCGTGCGCAAGTTCAAGGTGATCGACGAGGTCAAAGCGCGCCTCGCCAAGATTGATGGCATCAAGGTCAACGACATCGACGGCGTGCGCGTGAACACGCCCGACGGCTGGTGGCTGGTCCGCGCCTCCAACACGCAGGAAGTCCTCGTCGCGCGCGCCGAATCCTCCACGCAGGAAGGGCTGGAGCGGCTGAAGACTCTGCTCAAGGAGCAGCTCGCGCAAAGCGGCATCTCGGCGCCGGCGGGATTCTAAGCAGCACGCGTCCGTCGACACTCGAGCTCTTTGCGCCATTTGGCGCGGAGCGACGCGGGACGTTCGGGGTAGCGCTCCTCGAGGAACTCCGCCGACACGATCCGGTCAGTGCGGAAATGGCGGAAGCCGCGACGCAGCTCGCACCAGGAGATCAGCAACCGCGATAGATCGTGATAGCCGACGGCGACAGGCCAAATGACGCGCTGGGTCTCTTTGCCCTCCTCATCCGCGTAGCGGATCGCGATCTTTCTGCCGCTATGGATCGCGGCGCGCACCTGCACCATATCCAGGCGATCGGCATGTTGGTTGCGGCTGGGCGGCATGCCGGTGGCGGGCTCGAAAACGAAGGGGCGTAATTTTTCAGGAACGGCGGCACCGATCTTGCCGAGCAGATCCTGGGCAGCACGGGCCAAAGCCGGATCGGCCCGGCGCATGACGAATTGCGCGCCCAGCACCGCCGCCTCGATCTCCTCCTGAGTCAACATCAGGGGCGGCAGGTCGAAGCCGCCGTCGAGCACATAGCCGATGCCGGCTTCGCCCCGGATCGGCACGCGCTGGCCGATCAGGTCGGCCACGTCGCGATAGACCGACCGTTTCGAGGTCTCGAGCTCGGCCGCGATCGCGTCGGCCGTCACCGGCCGGCGGGACCGCCGGAGGATCTGGATGATCTGGAAGAGCCTGTCCGCGCGTCTCATGATGCGATGATCGCTCCACGCTGCTGACAGCATGCTGGCAGCAGCCCAGGATTATGCAAGGGCGTCTTTCCCGAACGGAGGAAATCATGATCACGCTCTTTGTCGGCGGCCCCGGTTTCGGCCTGCCTGAGGTCAGTCCCTACGTCACCAAGACCGAAGTGCAGTTGAAGATGGCCGGTCTGCCCTATCGCAAGGAAAGGGCGAGGCCCTATGAAGGGCCCAAAGGCCAGTTGCCCTTCATCGACGACGACGGCGCGCGGATCGGCGATTCGACCTTCATCCGCGCGCATATCGAGAAGAAGTACGGCGCCGACCTCGATGAATGGCTGACGCCTCGCCAGCGCGCCGAGGCCTGGGCGATCGAGCGCATGGTCGAGAATCATTTCACGCCGGCATGGGTCCACGGCCGCTGGTTGATCCCGGAGAATTTCGACAAAGGCCCGGCCCATTTCTTCAGCGAGGCGCCCGCCGAGATGCAGGACAAGCTCCGCAGCGAGGCGCGGGAACGCGTTGGCGCCGCGCTGCTGGCGCAGGGCCCTGCCCGCCACAAGCCGGAGGAGATCGCCTGGCTGGGCGAGAAGACCCTCTCGGCCTTATCGACGCTGCTGGGCGATAATCCCTACATAATGGGCGGCAAGCCCTGTGCCGAAGACGCCACCGTCTTCGCCGCGCTGGCCGGCGTGCTGACGCCCTTCTTCGACATGGAGCTGCAGCGCAAGGCCGCGAGCTACCCCAACCTGGTCGCTTACACCGCGCGCATGATGAAGCAGCACTATCCCGAACATCCTTGGAAGGCGGCCTAACGGCCGCCCCTCTACCCCAGCCCCCGTGCGCGCTTCACCGCCTCCACGCTCGGATCGCGGCCGCGGAAGGCGCGATAGAGGGCCATCGGATCCTGCGTGAAGCCGGGCCCCAGCATCATGTCACGGAAGCGCTGGCCGTTGGCGCGAGTGAGGCCGCCATTCTCGGTGAACCATTCGAAGGCGTCATCGTCCAGGATTTCGCCCCACAGATAGGAGTAATAATTCGCCTCGTAGCCGTTGGCCCAGATATGCAGGAAATAGGGGCTGCGATAGCGGGGCGGCACTTGCGGTAAGTCCACCTGGTTCTTCTTCAGTGACGCCGCTTCGAAGGTGTCGGGCACCTGCTTCTCGGCACCCGCCGGCAAGCTGTGCCAGTCGAGATCGAGAAGCGCCGCGGACAGCACCTCGGTCGTCGCGTAGCCCTGCCCGTAATTCTTGGCGCGCTTGATCTTGTCGACCAGCTCTTGCGGCATCGGCGCTCCGGTCTTGTAGTGCTTGGCGTAGCTCGCGAGCACCGTGGGATCGAGCGCCCAATGCTCATTGAATTGCGACGGGAACTCGATCACGTCGGTCGGCAGGTTGAAGCCGTTCTCCGTCGGATATTGCTGCACCGAGAACATGGCGTGCAGCGCGTGGCCGAACTCGTGAAACATCGTCGTCACGTCGTCGAAGCTGATGAGCGCGGGGTCACCCGGCGCCGGCTTCGTGAAATTCGCGACATTGATGATCACAGGTTTGCGATTCAGTAACCCACTCGGCTGGTTCAAGTAGTTGCACCAAGCGCCGCCATCCTTGTTCGGGCGCGCGAAATAGTCGGTATAGAAAAGCGCGAGCGACTTGCCGTCGGCGTCAAACACTTCCCAGACACGAACGTCGGGCTGATAGACCGGGATATCGGTGCGCGGTTTGAAGGTGAGACCGTAGAGCTTGTTTGCGGCGAAGAAGACACCGTCCTTCAGCACACGGTCGAGCTCGAAATACTGCTTCACCTCGGCTTCGTCGACGTCGTACGTCGCCTTCCGGACCTGCTCCGCATAGAAAGGCCAATCATAGGCTGTCAGCGCGAAGCCGCCCTTCTGTCGATCGATCTCGGCCTGCAGCTCCGCCGCCTCCTCCTTAGCCTTTCCGGTCGCCGCCGGCACCAGGTCGGTCAGCAATTTCTCGGCGGCTTGCGGCGTCTTTGCCATCTGATCGGCGATGACATAGGCGGCGTAGCTGTCGTAGCCGAGCAGCTTGCCCTTTTCGGCGCGAAGCTTCGCGAGAGTCGCTATGATGTCGCGCTCGTCGGTTGGTCCGGGTTTGTCGCCGCGCGCTTCGGAGGCGGCCAGGATCTGCGCGCGCAGATCGCGGTCCTTCAACGAGGCCAGGACCGGCTGCTGCGTCGTATTGCGGATGGCGATCAGATATTTGCCGTCGAGCTTGCGGTGCTTGGCATCCTCGGCCGCGGTCGCGATCTCTGCATCGCTCAAGCCCGCCAGTTTCGTTTTATCCGTCACGATGACCGCGGCTGCCGCGGACGCGGCTTGCAGCCGATCGCGGAACTCCGTCTGCAGCTTCGCAATCTGCTCGTTGATCACCTTGAGCTTGGCCTTATCGGCATCGTTCAGCTCAGCGCCGGCGCGTACGAAACGGGTGTGGTAACGCTCGAGCAGGAATTTCTGTTGCGGATTCAACCCGAGCGCATCGCGCGTCTCGTAGAGCGCGCGCACCCGGGCAAAGAGCTTCGGATTCAGAAGAATCTGGTCGCTATGGGCCTGCAGCCGCGGCGCTTCCTCCCGGTTCGCCTTCTGCAACACGTCGTTACTGTTCGCCGAAATCAAATTCTGGAACAGTGTGTTGGCGCGTGTGAGCAGCTGTCCCGCCTTCTCCATCGCGACAATCGTATTGTCGAAAGTCGGCGGCGCGGGATCGTTCGCGATCGCCTCATATTCGGACAGCTCCTGCCTCATGCCGCCTTCGATTGCAGGCTGATAATCGGCATCCTTGATGCGATCGAAGGGCGGCGCTTCGAAGGCGAGCGAAGAAGGCGTCGCAAGCGGGTTGCCGGCCGGGAGATCGGACGCCGCAAGAGCAGGCGCGAACGGGATTGTCGACATCAGTCCAACATGGATCAGAAGGGCGTAGCGGCGCAACGCGGCCAGATGCAGGAAGGTCATAGTCTTTCCTTGGGATTTCGGAAGAGCGGCGACTCAGTATGACTTCAATGTCCGAAGCAGCATGACCGGCAGCACGCGGCCGGCCCTGGCTGCGTAACGCTCAATAGCGGGATTCCGCTTAGTCATCCCGGGCCAGAACTCTGCTCGGCGCTCGGGCCCGACCTCCTCTGCCCGGACTCGCCGCTTGTCGCGGCCGACCCGGATGTCGATTTCAGGATGGGCCTTCAGATTATGGTACCAGGCGGGCGCCTTCGGCTGCCCGTTGTTGGAAGCCAGCACGAGAATCCCTTCCGGTTCGGCAGGATAATATTGCAGCGGCACTATGCGGGTGGCGCCGGATTTGGCACCGATTGTGTACATCAGCACCATCGGCGCGCCGAGGTTGGCGCCAATCCACCCGCCCGTATGGTGATAGACCCATCGATGGGCCTTCGAGAACCACTCAAAATTGGCCATGTGTCTAATCGGTGCGCGGCAGAGTCTGGATGGGCGCGCAGTTTGTTCGGCCGGACATGAGACAATCCTCCAGCCGCGATTTTTCGGCCAGTACCCGCACCAGATAGAGACCGACAATGACGAGTAGTCCTGCGAAAACGAGCGCCGCCAGGTTGGAGCGCACACGCCGCCTATCTTCTTCGGGATCGGGATCCGGCATGGGAAGCGGCCTTTCGGGTTCGGCGTTCCGCGGCCTGAATGCGATGACGTTCTCGTCCCGGCGCTGCGGACCGGCGGTCACCTAAGCCTCCAACAGATCGCGGAAGCGGCGCGCAGCCTTCAGGTCCGACGCGACGACCGCCCGGCGGCGCGCTGCTTCGGCGTCCTCGCCCCAATGGTCGATGCTCCAGCTTTCGTCGAGCTCGGATGCGGCAAAGGCCTGTGCGGCGTCGATCCGGCCTTCCGTCAGCGCCAGACCGACCACGAGCGAACCCGCAGCCGACACCGCCGCCTGCAATGCACCCAGGCGCCAATCATCGAGGCCGCGCACGATCGCTCCGAGCGCTTGCATCGCCTCGGATGGTTGCGATACCGGCAAGACCCCGTGGGTCACGTCCAGCCTCACGCCATGTTTCTCAGCCACCCAATCGAGCAACGGCTCCCAGGCGGCGCGCTGCTTACGTATGAGCTCAGGCGGCCCGTCCGCACGGTAGCAAACCAGATCGGTTTCGGCAAAGCGCAGAACGGCTTTTTCGACGTCAGGGCGATGCTGCGCCAGATGATCCAAAACGGTCGCCGCGATCTGCATCAAGGGCATCGTATCGGGCCTGATACTCTCACCCTGTTCATCCCACTCGGATGCGATTCCTTCGGCAAGCGCTGCGGTCGGCACGACCAACCGCCGGCGCCCTGGGGTCACCACCGGCTTACCGTCGAGCAAGATGGCGAAACCTTCATCGTCGGACGTCGTCGCCGTTTCCTTGTAAAGGCGCCTCAATCCTCGATCTCCGCGAACGGGTCGCCATCGTCCTTCATGCTGAATCCGAAGCTCTTCCAGGTTTCCCGCATATGCGGCGATAGCGGCGCAGTCACGTCGATCCGACCCCGGCCCGAGGGGTGGGAAAGGATGATCCGGCGGGCATGCAGATGCAGTCCGCGCCCGACCTCGCCGCCTTCGAGGCGCGCGGCCGGGCCGCCATATTTGAGATCGCCCAGGATCGGCGTGCCGATTGCCGCCATATGGACACGGAGCTGGTGCGTGCGGCCGGTCAAAGGCCAAAGGGCTACCCAGGCGGCGCGGTGCGCCGCATGGTCGACGACGCTGTAAAGAGTGACCGCCGCCCGCCCGTCCTCGTCATCCAGCACGACGCGCTCGCCCCGGGCGCCGGCCCTCTTCAGGAGCGCGGCATCGATCCGCCCTTGCCGCTCGACCGGCACGCCGACGGTAACCGCCCAATAATATTTGCGCGCGCTCTTGCCCCGGAAGCTTTCGCCGAGCCGCCGCGCGGCCTCCGCGGTGCGCGCGAGCACGAGCACGCCCGACGTATCGCGGTCCAGACGATGCACCAGGCGCGGCCGCTCGCCACCGAAGGCGAGCGCATCCAGCATGCCGTCGAGATGCCGGTCGGTGCCGCTGCCGCCCTGGACCGCCAGACCCGAGGGCTTGTCAATCACGATCACCCAATCATCGCGAAAGAGGACCCGCTTCCGGAGATCGGCGGCGTCGCGCTCGGAGACCGGCCTTTTGCCCGCCGGCGCGCTCTGTTGTGTGTCGCCCAACGGCGGCACGCGGACCTTCTGACCGGCGGCAAGCCGCGTGCCGGCATCGGCACGCTTGCCGTCGACGCGAATCTGTCCGGTACGGAGCAGCTTCTGCAGCCGCACATGCGGCACCTCGGGAAAGCGGCGCCGAAACCAGCGGTCGAGCCGCGTTTCGGTGTCCTCAGGCCCGACCTCCAAGGTCTGGACACCGCTCATGTGACCCCCAGGATCCAGCCCTCGGCGCGGCGTGCGAGCGGATCGAGGCCTGGAGGCATCCAAATGGACGGATCGTCGGCAATCCATCTGAGGCCGGCGGATGCTACCAACGCGTCGGTCTCATGGTCGCTGAGCTTGCCTTTGGGCCCGGCATAGGCGGAAGAACGGAGCGCCGCCAGACACCGGTCGAGATCGTCCCTTGTCCTCACCTTGCTGTTTCCGTGACCGGCTGCGCGCAGAAAGAGGCGCGGGTAAAGCTCGACGCAGATGACACTGGCGTCGGCCATATCGGCGAACGGCCAGACGCAGAACGCGTCGCCCAGACGCCGCGTCAGCTCCGCCAACACGCGCATCCCGGCCAAGCCCCCCTTGCCGACCTGACGCGCGCCGACCAGCTTCAACGGGCTTTCGGGCGCACCGTGGCCGCCCTTCCGGCACGCATGTTCGGTCGCGCGATGAAGTTCGGCAAAACCGGTCGGCCGTGTACCGGAAGTCCAGAAATGGCGCCGATGCGCTTCATGCTCCGCGAAGGCGCCGCCGTAATAATCGGTGAACTCAGCGCAGGTCAGATCGACGTGTTTCCAGAGATCGAAGACGGTGTACGCATTGCCGAGGAACGCCCGCGCGGTTTCTTCCGGAAGCGCAAAGGCGCAATCGATACCGACCAATAGCCGCTCGTTCGAGCAGCCCGCGAGCCATTCGACGAAATCGCTGCGACGCCATTTGCGGCCGGGCGGATCCACGAGCATGGGCGCATCTTGGCCCTTGCCGCATCGGGCAACGGCGATGCCGTCGTACCGAGCGCCCCGCGCACCCGACCAATCGACCCCGACGAAGCCATCGAACGACGTGATCATGCCTTCGACTTCGCGCTGCGCAGGCGTTTCCATTCCGCGAGCCTCTCGCCCAGCAGCTTCTCGTAGCCGCGCCCGGTCGGTCGGTAGAACTCCTCGCGCGGCAGCTCGTCGGGAAAGTAGTTCTGACCGGAGAAGGCGTCCTCCTGGTCATGATCATAGGCATAGCCTCGGGCGTAACCCAGATCCTTCATGAGGCGCGTAGGCGCGTTCAGGATGTGCTTGGGCGGCATCAACGAACCCGATGCTTTCGCCGCGCGCTGGGCAGCACCGAAGGCCGCATAGGAAGCATTCGACTTGGGCGCGGTAGCCATGTAGAGCACAGCCTCGGCGATGGCGAGCTCACCCTCCGGCGTACCCAGCCGCTCATATGTTTCCCAAGCGGCGAGCGCGATCGTCAGAGCGCGGGGATCCGCGAGCCCGATATCCTCGACTGCCATTCGCGTCACGCGACGCGCGATATAGCGTGGATCCTCGCCGCCATCGAGCATGCGGGCAAGCCAATAGAGCGATGCATCCGGGTCTGACCCGCGCACCGATTTATGGAGCGCGCTGATCAGATTGTAATGCCCTTCCTGGCTCTTGTCGTAGAGCGGCGCGCGGCGCTGCACGAGCTCGGCCAATCGCTCGGGAGCCAGCGGCGCCGGCGCTTTCAACGCGAAGATCTCCTGCGCGAGGTTGAGCACGAAGCGACCATCGCCGTCGGCCATGGCGATCAGCGCCGTCCTTGCTTCCGGCGTCAACGGAAGCTTCTCCTTCATGACGTCCTCGGCCCGTTCCAGCAGCTGCTCCAGCGCTTCCGCCGTCAACCGGTTCAACACGAAGACCTGCGCGCGCGACAACAGCGCGGCGTTGAGCTCGAAGGAGGGATTCTCGGTAGTGGCCCCGATCAGCACGACGGTGCCGTCCTCGACGTAAGGAAGAAAGCCGTCCTGCTGGGCACGGTTGAAGCGGTGGATTTCATCGACGAAAAGCAGCGTCCCGCCGCCGGTCGCCTGTCGCTTGCGCGCGGCGTCGAAAACCCGCCGTAGATCCGCCACGCCGGAGAAGACGGCCGACAAGGGCTCGAAAACGAGATCGGTTTCCTGGGCGAGCAGCCGCGCGATCGTGGTCTTGCCGCAGCCCGGTGGACCCCAGAGGATCATCGAGGCCAGCCGGCCTTGCGCCGCCATCCGTCCGATCGGCTTGTCCGCGCCCAGCAAGTGATCCTGGCCGATCACCTCGGCCAGCGTGCGCGGCCGCAAGCGGTCGGCCAGGGGCTGCGTGCGCGCCGCCCGCCCGCGTTGCGGCGTCGGCGGAGATGCTTCGTCGTCGAAGAAGCCTTTTTGGGATGGCATGATTCCCGTCGCCCACAATCGTCAATATCGCGAAGGCGGGAATCCAGACCTTTACGCGCGGCAGCGCGGAAAAGAATCATATCGCCGCGGATGCGGCTCTACGCCTGGATTCCAGCCTTCGCGGGAATGACGAATCTGTTACAGGGAGCACCGCTTCAGGCAGGATTTCAACTGGTCGGGACAGACGCCATTCGGGCCAAGCATGTTGTTGGGGTCGTCCGGATGGCCAAGGTTGTGCGTGCCCGGCATGCCTTCGAACCGATCCATGCAGGCGTCATATTCCGAATTGCAGCGCCGATCGCAGCTCTCAGGCACTCCGGAAACGGGCGTTTCCGCCGGCTTTTCCGGCGCCATACAGCCGGAGAGCGCCAGCGCTCCAGGAAAAAGAAAAGTCGCTGCGAAAACCGCGCGGAACGCCATTCTTCCCCTATCGGACCGCCGCTTATTCCTCGGCCGCGGCTTCCTCATCGCTCTGCTTCGGGCCGCTATCCTTGCCCTTCTCGGCAGGATCGCGATCGACCAGCTCGATCACCGCCATCGGCGCGGCGTCGCCATAGCGGAAGCCGGCCTTGAGTACACGGGTGTAGCCGCCGGCGCGGCTGGCATAACGCGGCCCGAGTGTCTCGAACAGCTTCTTCACCACCGCATCGTCGCGGAGCATCGCATGGGCACGGCGGCGATTGGCAAGACCGCCGGTCTTGCCGAGCGTGATCAGCCGCTCCACGACGGGGCGGAGATCCTTTGCCTTGGGCAGGGTCGTCTTGATCTGCTCATGCTTCAGCAGTGCAGCCGCCATGTTGGCGAACAGGGCGCGCCTGTGGCTGGAGGTACGGTTGAGTTTGCGACCGTTGAGACCATGACGCATGGCATGCCCTTTCTTCACTTGGCCCGACGCGCGGGACCGATGGTGGCGAACGCGGACGCCTCACCCGTGAGAACGCCCAGCGCGCGGGCCGTCCGACCCGCTAGAGACCGGCCCTAGAGCCGGCTATTGACGAGCTTCAAAAGGGCTCGTCGAGCTTCTTGGCCAGATCCTCGATGTTCTCCGGCGGCCAGCCCGGCACCTGCATGCCGAGATGGAGGCCCATCGTGGCCAGTACTTCCTTGATCTCGTTCAGCGACTTGCGGCCGAAATTCGGAGTCCGCAGCATTTCGCCTTCGGTCTTCTGAACCAGATCGCCGATGTAGATGATGTTGTCGTTCTTGAGGCAGTTCGCCGAACGAACCGAAAGCTCCAGCTCGTCGACCTTGCGCAGCAGATTGCGGTTGAACGGCAGATCCTCGTGTCGATCCTCGCCCGAGCGCGCGGCCGGCTCGTGGAAATTGACGAAGATTTGCAGCTGGTCCTGCAGGATCCGGGCGGCATAGGCCACGGCGTCCTCCGGCGTGATCGCGCCGGTGGTCTCGATCTGCATCGTCAGCTTGTCATAGTCGGTGATCTGGCCGACGCGGGTGTTGTCGACCTTGTAGGACACCTTGCGCACCGGGCTGAAGATACTGTCGATCGGGATCATGCCGATCGGCGTATCCTCGGGACGGTTGGCCGCGGCGGGGCGGTAGCCCTTTCCGGTCTGAACCGTGAGTTCCATGTTGAGCCGCGCGTCGCGATCGAGCGTGCAAATCACGAGATCGGGGTTCATGACCTCGATGTCGGCCCCCGCCTCGATCATGCCTGCGGTGACCTCGCCCGGCTGGTCGGCACGGAGCCGCATGCGGCGAGTGCCCTCGCCATGCATGCGAAGCGCCAGCGACTTTACGTTGAGCACAATATCGGTGACGTCCTCGCGCACGCCCGGGATCGAGGAGAATTCGTGCAGCACGCCATCGACCTGGATCGCGGTGACAGCCGCGCCCTGGAGCGAGGAGAGCAGCACGCGCCGAAGCGCGTTGCCGAGCGTCAGCCCGTAACCCCGCTCCAGCGGCTCGGCGATGATGCTACCCAGTCGCCGGGGATCGGCGCCAGGCTGCGTGCCGAGCTTGCTCGGCTTGATCAATTCTTGCCAATTCTTATGCATTTGCGTTCACCCTGAATTGCGCGCCCCATCCAATCGGACGCCAATCGAGCCGTCAAAAGGCCGATCCGGAGGATGTCGAACGGATCGGCGGAAAATCAGACGCGTCGCCGCTTGGGCGGCCGTACGCCGTTATGCGGAACCGGCGTGATGTCGCGGATCGCGGTGATGGCGAAGCCGACGGTCTGCAACGCCCGGAGAGCCGATTCCCGGCCCGAGCCCGGCCCCTTCACCTCGACCTCGAGGGTGCGCATGCCGTGCTCCATCGCCTTGCGGCCGGCGCTCTCGGCCGCGACCTGGGCCGCGTAGGGCGTCGATTTGCGCGACCCCTTAAAGTCGGCGCTACCGGCCGAGGCCCAGGCGATCGCGTTGCCCTGCGCGTCCGTGATCGTGATGATCGTGTTGTTGAACGACGCGTTCACATGCGCGACGCCGGAGGTGATGTTCTTGCGCTCCTTGCGGCGGAGCCGCTGCGCGGTGGTCGGTTTTGCCATGAATCCTCGAACTTCGAGCTGATTTCGCCTGAGGAAAAGCCTCGACTACTTCTTGGTCGCCTTCTTCTTGCCGGCGATCGGGCGAGCCGGTCCCTTACGGGTCCGGGCATTGGTGTGGGTGCGCTGGCCGCGGACCGGCAGGCTCTTGCGGTGGCGCAAGCCCCGGTAGCAGCCCAGATCCATCAGGCGCTTGATCGAGATCGCGACGTCGCGGCGAAGGTCGCCCTCGACCTTGTAGCCCTGGTCGATCGCCTCGCGGATGCGGAAGATTTCATCATCGGTCAGCTCATTGACCCGGCGCTGGGTCGCAATGCCGACCTTCTGGCAGATCTCCGACGCCCGCTTCGGCCCGATGCCATAGATATAGCGGAGGGCGATCTCGACGCGCTTTTGCGCGGGAATGTTAACACCAGCGATACGGGCCAAGGCCTAGCTCCTCGATTGACGTCCGCGAACGAAAAATGCCCCTCGATTGGGGCATGCACCATCGGCCGGTCGTCGGTACTCCGGAAAGCGGCGCATTATAGGGATGTATCCTTACGCGTCAATGGGCCGCCGGAACTCAAGCCGGCTCCAGCAGGGCTTCGATCTCCTCGGTGACTCGGTCGATCGGCGCCATGCCGTCGACGGTCTTAAGGATGCCCTTCTGTCGGTAATAGGGGAGGATCGGCGCGGTCTGGCTGCGGTAGACCGCGAGCCTGTTGCGGACGGCCTCGGGCTTGTCGTCCTCCCGGCGGATGAACTCGGCCGAGCCGCATTTGTCGCAGACGCCCGCGACCTTGGGCTTCTGGTTCGCGTCGTGATAGCCGGCGCCGCATTTGGCGCAGGAATAGCGGCCGGCGATCCGCCCGACCAAGGCTTCCTCGTCCACCTTGAGCTCGATCACGGCGTCGAGCTTGATCCCCTTGTCGGCCAGCATGGCGTCGAGCGCCTCGGCTTGGGGCACTGTCCGCGGAAAACCGTCTAGAATGAAGCCCTTGCGGGCGTCCGGCTGCTCGATCCGCTCGGCCAGCATTTGGATCATCAGCGCGTCGGGCACCAGATTGCCGGCGGCCATGATCGCTTGGAGCTGGCGGCCCAGCTCGTCACCCGCATTCTTGCGAGCGCGCAGCATGTCGCCTGTCGAGATCTGGACCATGCCGTGGGTCTGTTCCAGGCGCTGGGCCTGCGTTCCCTTCCCGGCGCCCGGCGGCCCCAGCAGAATGATGTTCATCCCTGACTTCCCCTTGATGGTCTGGCGGCGCTCAGACGCCCCGATCGCTCCGGGAGCCCCGAAGCTTCGCGCGCTTGATGAGCCCTTCATACTGATGCGCGAGCAGGTGCGAATGGATCTGGGCGACCGTATCCATCGTCACCGTGACGCAGATGAGCAGGCTGGTGCCGCCGAAATAGAAGGGCAGATTGTAATTGGAGATCACCAGCTCGGGGATCAGGCAGACCACGACCAAATAGGCCGAACCGACCACCGTGATCCGGGTCAGCACATAGTCGAGATAGTCGGCCGTGGCTTTCCCCGGCCGCTTGCCGAGGATGAAGCCGCCATATTTGCGGAGATTGTCCGCCGTTTCGACCGGGTTGAAGACGATCGCGGTGTAAAAGAAGCAGAAGAAGACGATACCGGCCGCGTACAGGACCATGTAGAGGGGCCGACCATGGCCTATTTGGCCCGTGATCCAGTTGAGCGCGTCGTGCATCGCCCCCGACCCGGCGCTGTTCCGGCCGCCCATCAGGTTGACGATGGTGAGCGGCAGCAGCAGCAGCGACGAGGCGAAGATCGGCGGGATGACGCCCGACGTATTGAGCTTCAGCGGCATATGGCTGGATTCGCCGCCGAACATGCGGTTGCCCTGCTGGCGCTTCGGGTACTGCACCAGGATTCGGCGCTGCGCCCGCTCCATGAAGACGATGAAGAGGAACACCATTACCGCCATGACCAGCATGGCGACGACGATGCCGTAGGAGAGCGCGCCAGTGCTCCCGAGGGTCAGCACACGCAACAGCCCCTGAGGCAGCTGCGCCACGATTCCGGCGAAGATGATCAGGGAGATGCCGTTGCCGATGCCCCGGCTGGTGATCTGCTCGCCGAGCCACATCAGGAAGATCGTGCCGCCGGTCATCGTCACGACCGTGGTCGCCAGGAAAATGATCCCGGGATCGATGACGGCGCCGCCATTCTGCAGGCTGATCGCTAAGCCATAGGCCTGGACGGCCGAGAGGAACACCGTCAGATAGCGCGTATATTGCGTCATCTTCTTGCGCCCCGCCTCGCCCTCCTTCTTGAGGGCCTCGAGCTGCGGCGAGACGATCGTCATCACCTGGATGATGATCGAGGACGACACGTAGGGCATGATGTTCAGCGCAAAGACCGTCATGCGCTGGAAGGCGCCGCCCGAGAACATGTTGAACATGTCGAGGATGCCGCCCTGCTGGCGCTGGAACATCTGGGCCAGCGCGTGAGGATCGATCCCAGGCAGCGGAATGTAGCAGCCGATCCGATAGACGATCAGCGCGGCAAGCGTGAACCAGATGCGCTTCTTGAGATCGGCCGCCTTGGCGAAAGCACCGAAATTCAGATTGGCGGCGAGTTGCTCGGCAGCGGATGCCATCGCGGACCCTCAAACAGGACGATAGGAGCGGCGCGTCATAGATAAGTACGCCCGCTCCATCGCACCACCTTCACACGCCTTCAGGTCTCGGAGCCCGCGCTCTCGGCGGGCTTGGGCGCCGGGAGTTCAACCGTACCCCCGCCCTTTTCGACGGCCGCAACTGCAGCGGCCGAGGCGCCGGCAACCGAAAATCTGACCTTCTTCGCCGACAAATCGCCCTTCGCCAAAAGCCTGACGCCATCCCGGCTACGGCGAAGCACGCCGGCGTCGACGAGGGCGGCCGCGTCGACCACCTTGCTCGAATCCAGCTTCTTCGCGTCGATCGCCTTCTGAATCTGCCCAAGATTGACGACGACGTAGTCGAGCCGCGACGGATTCTTGAATCCGCGCTTCGGAATACGACGGTGGAGCGGCATCTGGCCGCCCTCGAAGCCGTTGATCGCCACACCGGTGCGGGCCGTCTGGCCCTTGCCGCCGCGGCCGCCGGTCTTGCCCTTGCCCGAGCCGATGCCGCGCCCGATGCGCGTGCGGCCCTTGCGGGCGCCCGGATTGTCCCTGATCTCGTTGAGCTTCATCTCGCCGTTACTCCGCCCCCTCGACCCGCACCAAGTGCTTGACCGTGGAAATCATACCCCGCACCGCCGGCGTGTCCTCGAGCTCGCGCGTGCGGCCGATCTTGTTGAGACCCAGGCCGATCAATGTCTGACGCTGGTAGGCCGGACGCCCGATCGGGCTGCCGACCTGCGTGACCACGACGGTCCCCTTCTGATCCTCGCTCTTCTTTGCGCGCGCCATCAGACCGCCCCTTCATGCTCGCTGGTGCCGGGCTCGGGCTTGCCCAGGATGTCGCTGATCTTGCGACCGCGCCGGGCCGCCACCGCGCGCGGACTCGCGATCGACGACAAGGCGGCCAAGGTCGCCTTCACCATGTTGTGCGGATTGGATGTGCCGATCGACTTCGCAACGACGTCCTGGACGCCCAGCGCCTCGAACACCGCGCGCATCGGGCCGCCGGCAATGATCCCGGTACCCGCCGGAGCCGCCCGCATGACGACGGAGCCGGCGCCGAAGCGCCCGTTGAGGTCGTGATGCAGCGTGCGGCCCTCGCGCAGAGGCACGCGGATCATGTTGCGCTTGGCTTGATCGGTCGCCTTGCGGATCGCCTCGGGCACCTCGCGCGCCTTGCCGGCGCCATGGCCGACGCGGCCCTTGCCGTCGCCCACGACCACCAGCGCGGCGAAGCCGAACCGCCGGCCGCCCTTCACCACCTTGGCGACGCGGTTGATCGAGACCAGCTTTTCGACGAGCTCGACTTCCTGGCCTTCGCGATCCCTGTCGCGATCCCGGCCGCCACGCTCTCTGCCTTCACGAGCCATACCAGAACTCCTAGAAATTCAGGCCGGCTTCGCGCGCGGCGTCAGCCAGCGCACGGACCCGCCCATGAAAAATGTAGCCGCCGCGATCGAAGCGGACTTCCGTGATGCCGGCGGCCTTGGCACGTTCGGCAACCAGCTTGCCGACCGCCTTGGCCGCGTCGAGGTTGGCGCCGCTCTTGATCTCCTCGCGGAGCTTGGGGTCGAGCGTCGAGGCTGCCGCCAGCGTGCGTGCCGACTTGTCGTCGATCACCTGGGCATAGATGTGATGCGAACTGCGATGCACGGCTAGGCGCGGCCGGTCGCTCCTGATGCGGCGGAGCCGCGCGCGGACGCGGTATTTGCGCGCCAACTTGGGATCGATGTGGCTCATGGCGCTACTTCTTCTTGCCTTCCTTGCGGATGATCGTCTCGGACTCGTACTTCACGCCCTTGCCCTTGTAAGGCTCAGGCGGCCTGAAAGCGCGGATCTCGGCGGCGATCTGCCCGACCTGCTGCTTGTCAGGGCCGGTGATCGAGATCGTCGTCGGCTTCTCGGTCTTCATCGTGACCCCAGTCGGGATCGGATATTTGATCTCGTGCGTATAGCCCAGCTGCAGGACCAGATCCTTGCCCTGGACGGCCGCGCGATAGCCGACGCCGTTGATCTCGAGATTCTCTGTGAAGCCGGTCGCGACGCCCTTCACCAGATTGTTCACGAGCGAGCGCGAGGTGCCCCACATGTTGCGGGCACGGCGCGAATCGTTGCGCGGCATGACAGCGATCTTGCCGTCCTTCATCTCGGCCTGGATCTCGTCGACCAGCGTGACGCTTCCTTGGCCGAGCTTGCCCTTGGCCGAGATCACCTGGCCGGCGAGCTTCACCTCGACGCCCTGCGGGACCGGGACGGCGTTCTTGCCGATACGTGACATGCTTACCTTCTTTCTCGCGCCTAGAAGATCCGGCAGAGGATCTCGCCGCCGACATTGGCGGCCCGAGCCTCGTGGTCGGACATGATCCCGCGCGGGGTCGAGAGGATCGAAATGCCGAGTCCGTTATAGACCCGCTGCAGATCGGCGATCTTCGAATAGACTCGGCGACCGGGCTTCGAGATGCGCTTGATCTCGCGGATGACGGGCTCGCCTTCGTGATACTTGAGCTCGATGCGAAGTTTGGCCGAACCGTTGACCTCGGCCTCCTCGTCATAGTCGCGGATATAGCCTTCGCGCTTCAAAACCTCGAGCACGTTGCGGCGCAGCTTCGACGAAGGGCTCTCGATCGACGACATCCGCGCCGATTGCCCGTTGCGGATCCGGGTCAGCATATCGCCCAGGGGATCGCTCAATGCCATGTTTTCTGATCCCTCCTACCAGCTCGACTTGGTCACGCCGGGGATGAGCCCGACTGAAGCCAGATCGCGCAGCGCAATGCGGCTCAGCTTGAAGCGGCGATAGACCGCGCGGCTGCGGCCGGTGAGCTCGCAGCGGTTGCGCACCCGGGTCGGGTTGGAATTGCGCGGCAGCTCAGCCAGCTTAATCTGCGCGGCGAACCGCTCCTCGGCCGGGGCCGAGCGGTCGCGCGCCACCTGGCGCAGCCGCTCCCAGCGCTGCGCGTACTGCTTCGCCCGCTTGGCGCGGCGATTGTTCTTCTCGATCGAACTCTTCTTGGCCATGTGTCGACCCTCTCAGCTCACGAACGGCATGTTGAAGCCGCGGAGCAATGCCTTCGCTTCCTTATCGCTCTTGGCGGTTGTGCAGATGACGATGTCCATGCCGCGGATCACGTCGATCTGGTCATAGTCGATCTCGGGGAACACGATCTGCTCCTTGAGACCCATCGCGTAGTTGCCCCGTCCGTCGAAGCTGTTGCCCGGCACGCCGCGGAAGTCGCGGACGCGCGGCAGCGCAATGGTGATCAGACGGTCGAGAAACTCGTACATGCGCCTGCCGCGCAGCGTGACCTTGCAGCCGACGGGCGCATCCTCGCGAAGCTTGAACTGCGCAATTGACTTGCGCGCCTTGGTGATGACCGGCTTCTGTCCGGAGATCGCCTGCAGCTCCGCTACGGCGGCCGTGATCTTGCCCTTGTCGTTGGCCGCCTCGCCGACGCCCATATTGATAACGATCTTATCGAGCCGCGGCACCGCCAGATCATTCTGGTAGCCGAACTCGCTCTTGAGCGCGGCTTTGATCACGGCATCGTAATGCGCGCGCAGGCGAGCCTGCATCGCACCATACTGGCTGCTCTCGTGCGAAACGCTCTCGGCGGCCGAAGCAGTCTCCTGCTGCGGAGCGGCGTCCTTCTTCGAAGTCTTCTTCTTTTTCTCAGTCATCGGTCGATCACCTCGCCGGAGGCCTTCGCGAACCGGACTTTGCGGCCGTCCTCCAGGATCCGGAATCCGATCCGGGTCGCCTTGCCGGACTGCGGGTCCTTGTGCGCGACGTTGGAGATATGAATTGGCGCCGCCATGCTCTCGATGCCGCCGGCCGACGCCGGCGAGGGCCGCTTATGCTTTTTCACCATGTTGACGCCGTCGACCACGACGCGGTTCTCAGACGGGATCACGCGCAACACCTCGCCGGACCGGCCCTTGTCGCGGCCGGTGAGCACGATGACGGTGTCACCCTTTTTGATTTTCGCAGCCATCACAGCACCTCGGGTGCGAGCGAGATGATCTTCATGAACTTCTTGCCGCGGAGCTCGCGCGTCACGGGCCCGAAGATACGGGTGCCGATCGGCTCGCCCTGCTTGTTGATCAGAACGGCGGCGTTCCTGTCGAAACGGATCATGCTGCCGTCGCCGCGCCGGATCGACACGGCAGTGCGCACGACGACCGCGCGATGCACATCGCCCTTCTTCACACGGCCGCGCGGGATCGCGTCCTTGACCGAGACGACGATGACGTCGCCGATCGAGGCGTATTTCCGCTTCGAGCCGCCCAGAACCTTGATGCACATCACCCGGCGCGCGCCGCTATTGTCGGCGACATCCAGGTTTGTCTGCATCTGAATCATTTTATCGACCCTTCCTTCACACTCAGGCCGCTGCGCCGCCGGGCGCCGGAGCCGGCGAAATCACGCGCCAGCGCTTGCGCGCGGAGATCGGCCGGCATTCCTCGATCTCGACCACGTCGCCGACCTTGAAGACATTGCCTTCGTCGTGCGCGGCGTACCGCTTCGACCGGCGGATGAACTTCTTGTAGACCTTGTCCATGACCCGGCGTTCGATGAGCACGACGACGGTCTTGTCGCCCTTGTCGCTCACCACCCGGCCCTGCATCACCCTTTTGGGCATCGCTCTATCCTCACGCCTTCGCTTGGACGGCAGCCGCTCGGCCGCGCTCGCCCAGAATGGTCTTGATCCGCGCGATGTCGCGCCGCACGACACGCACACGCATCGTCGATTCGAGCTGACCGCTCGCCTTCTGAAAGCGCAGATTGAACTGCTCCTTCTTGAGCGTCGCCAAAGTCTCGGTCAGCTCGTCGTCGGTCTTGCCGCGGAAATCCACCGCCTTCGTCATCGCTCAGCCCTCCGCCCGCTGGACGATGCGCGTCTTGATCGGCAGCTTCGCCTGAGCGAGCTCGAAAGCGCGGTGCGCGAGATCAGCCGGGACGCCATCGAGCTCGAACAGGATGCGCCCAGGATGGACGCGCACCACCCAATATTCGGGCGAGCCCTTGCCCGACCCCATGCGCACCTCAGCGGGCTTCGTCGACACCGGTACATCCGGGAAGACGCGGATCCAGAGACGGCCCTGACGCTTCATGTGGCGAGTAATCGCCCGGCGCGCCGCCTCGATCTGCCGGGCGGTGACCCGCTCGGGCTCCAGCGCCTTCAAGCCGAACGCGCCGAAATTCAGCGTCGTGCCGGACTGGGCGATACCGCGGATCCGGCCCTTATGGGCCTTGCGGTACTTGGTTCGCTTCGGACTCAGCATTTCAACTCATCTCCGTTAGCGCGCCGGCTGCTGCTCGGCCGCGCGCTTGTCCTGCGCCATCGG
>DATGMP010000048.1:0-4599 GCA_035293565.1 Alphaproteobacteria bacterium
ATCCAGCAAATCCTCAAACCGCATCCGTCTGATCCCATCGTGAACGCGTGTCCGGTCCATTCCCGCCCTCTCTTTGGAGAAGGTCTAAAACCGGACACATCACGAGCTACAAAATCCGGACACGTCACCAGCTAGCCACACCGTGTCGTTCGTCCGTTGTCAAAGTAGAACGGGGGAGGCAGACTCTCCGCCGCACGGGGCCTATCCACCGGGTGTTGGGATCACATGGCGAAGCTTCGCATCTGGATGCCTGGCTGGGATAAAGGGTTTATGGGCGACGAGTCCGATTTTCGGGCCCATCAAGCCCGCCGGCGCCGGATTCTGAGCTTCGCTGCGGTCTTCGTGCCGGTTCTCACTGTTAGCCTCATTTACCTGTTCACCCGCGCCCCGGAGTATCGCTCATCCGCGCGGCTGGAGATCGTTCCCGGCTCGATCGCGCGGCCGCAGAATGGCGATCTTTCGGACGATCCGTCAAAGGCGTTTCTGACCGAGATCCAGGTCCTGACCAGCCGGCCGCTCGTCGAAACCGCGACGGAAAGCCTCAAGGAGTCCGGCGGGTTGCCGCCTGATCTCGGCGCCGATCCGGTCGACGGCCTGCAGCAGATGCTCAGCACCGATTCGACCGCCGGGACCGATGTCGTCGAACTGCAGGCGGAGGGGCCGGCGCGCACCTTCCTGCCGCGGCTGGTAAACGGTGTCGTCGATGCCTATCAGGCAAGGCTGGAGGACACGTATAAGGCCCTTGCAGCGAATGCCGATGCGGGAGTCAGCGAAGAGCTTCGGCTTCTGGATCAGAAGGTGGCGGCGAAACGGGCGGAGGTGGACGCCTTCCGCGCGCGCTACGATATCGTCTCGTTGGAACGCGACGAGAATCAGGTGCTAAGCCGCGTGAAAGGCCTTGGTCAGGAGCTGACCCAGGCCAACGACCGAGTCGTGGCGGCGGAAGCAAAGCTTCAAGCGCTCCGGGAAACGGGCGGGGGAGTGGCGCGATCCAAGGATGATCCGACTGTCGCCGACATGGAACGGCGCGCGTCGGAGATGAGCAACGAACTCAAGGAATATGCCCGCAAATACACGCCGCAATACATGGCAATGGATCCGGAGGTGAAATCGCTTCGGGCCCGGCTCGACGACCTCGAGCAGCAGATCCAGACGGAGCGGGCGAGCAGCCGCGGCAATGCGCTGGCCGATGCCCAGACCGAGCTTGCGTCGGCCCGCGCGGCGGCGCTCAGACTTAAAGAGCAATCGGATGAGGCGAGCCAAGCGGCGCGAGTCTTTACCGACCGCTTTGGCGAGTACAAAGCGTTGCAGGAGGATCTGACCAAGCTCGAGGATCTTCGGCGCAGCGCGCTCGAACGACAGGCCAAACTCGAGGCGCAGGAGCGCGAGCGGGCGCCTCGTATGACGGTGCTCGAAGCCGCCGCCTTGCCGCAGAAGCCCTATCGTCCGCTCTACCTGCTGGATGCGGGGCTGAGCTTTGTCGGCTCGCTCGTCCTCGGATTGCTCGCGGTCTGGTTCGTGGAGTTCTTCAGCCCGAAGGAGCGACGCGATCCGGCTGTCATTGTGCAGCAAGGCTGGGCCGGTTTGCCGCTCGCACATGCTGCGCACGCCGGGGCGCCGCCGATGCTGTCGGGCGAGCATCCGCTGCATCTGACCGGACCAGGCGGCGCCGCCTTGCCCGGTCCGAGAATCCTCACCGACGTTGAGACCGCGGCCATTCTTCATGCGGCTAACGACGACGCGCGGCTCGCCATCACAGCGCTCTTTTTTGGTCTCGCCGTCGAGGAGCTTATTCGCCTCCGCTGGGAGTCGATCGACCTCGCCGAAAACGCATTGCAGGTCGACGGCGAAGAGCCCAGGCGACTGCCCATCGAAAGGCCGCTTCGCCGCGCGCTTGATGCGCGGCGCGACGCCGAACGCGCCGGGCCGCTGTTGCGCGGGTCGGGCGGCGGGCCGCTCTCCGCATCCGATCTCGACAATCTCGTGACCTATGCCGCCTATGATGCGGCCCTTGACCGCGCCGACGAAGTGACGCCGCAGACGCTGCGGCATACCTATATCGTCTACCTGCTGAGGCAGGGCGTCCGGCTGTCCGATATCAGCCGCATTGTCGGCCGGATTCCGCGCGACGATCTCGTCGCCTATGCGCGATACGGCGCGCCGGAAACTCGGCTGCCGCTGGACCGCATCGATCGTGTCCCGCCGGCGCTCCGTGACTTCGATCCTCCTCCCCTCGTGGGAGAGGATGGGGGAGGAGGTGCTTCCACAGGCGCTTGAAACAGCAAACGAGCACCTTGCCAAGCTTTGCGTCATGCTGCTTTGGATTAGCGCTCGCCTCGCGATATGGTCGCCGCGGCGCCACCTTCAGCTATCCCCCCGCAAGGGAAGGGGGATCTGAATTTCGCGATAGGGAGGAATGCGTGACCAAAGGCCTGATCCTTGCCGCCCTGGCTCTAGCGACCGTCAATGCCGCCTTCGCGGCCGACAAGCCGGATTGGCGGAAGCCAGCGAGCACGGAATGGCCGATGCGCGGCGGCGATTGGGGAAATACGCGCTACTCGACGCTCGACAAGATCAATACATCGAACGTCAAACAGCTCGGCGGCGCCTGGGTTACCAAGTTCGACGGCTCCTCGCGCGCGACACCGGTCGTCGAGGGCGGCCTGATGTTCGTCACCGCCGGTGCCAGTGTCTACGGGCTCGACGCCAAGACGGGGAAGATCGTTTGGACCTATAAACCCGACCTGCCGCCGTCGTCGCTCTTCAAGGGCGTCGCGGTGGGCGACGGAAAGGTCTTCGTCGGTCTCGCCAATGCGGCGATGGTGGCGCTCGACGAGAAGACCGGGAAGCTTGTCTGGGAAGGCTCGCTCGGCGACAACCTGCCCAACCGGCCGCAGAACATCGCCTCGGCGCTCACGACGACGGGGCAGTTCATCACCGGCGCGCCCGTCTATGCGAATGGGCTCGTGGTCGCCGGCATGTCGGGCGGCGATTTCGGCTATAACGGCCGCGTCGGCGCGCTCGACGCCAAGACCGGCAAGCTGGTCTGGCGCTTCAACGTCATCCCCGAGCCGGGCGAGAAGGGACACGACACTTGGCCCAAGGATAGCGACGCCTGGAAGCACGGCGGCGGCGCGGTCTGGATGGAGCCGGCGGTCGATCCCGATCTGGGGCTCGTCTATGTCGGTACCGGCAATCCCATCCCGCAATGGAGCGGGCAAGTGCGGGCCGGCGACAATCTTTATACCGACACCGCGCTGGCCCTGGAGCTCAAGACCGGTAAGCTCAAATGGTACTTCCAGGCGGTTCATCACGACATTTGGGAGATGGATCTGGGCACGCCGTTCGTGCTGTTCGACGTGGTGAAGGACGGCAAGATCCAAAAAGCTATCGGCGTCATGCGAACGGACGGCTATCTCTTCAAACTCGATCGTGCGACGGGTAAGCCGATCGTGCCGATCGAGGAGCGGCCGGTGCCGCAGAACGGGCATCTGAAGACATCGCCGACACAACCTTATCCGGTGGGCGTCGAGCAGATCGGCCCCAATTGCGTCGACAAATCGCTCGTGCCTGCCGCTTTCAAGACCGATTGCTATTTCGATCCGATCGATTCGGACGAGCCCAACATGATGACGCCGCTCAACAACACGCGATCGGCGCCGATGGCCTATGATCCGACAAACGCCACGCTCTACGTGACGGCGCATGTTGCGCCCTTTTGGATCAAGCCGTCGGAGGAGCCCATCTTTGTGCCGCCCGGCAATGCGCCTGGGGTGCATAGCTACGGCCTCATCACGGCGTTTAATGCACATGCCGGCAAGATCATCTGGCAGAAGCGCACGCCCTATCAGATCGAGAATGGTTCGGGCGCCACGGCAAGCGCCGGCGGGCTCATGTTCCATGGCGAGCCCGACGGCAATTTCCAGGCTTACGACGCTAAGAGCGGCGACCTACTGTGGCAATTCCAGACAGGTTCCAACGAGAGCGGTCCGGCGACGCTCTACGAGGTCGACGGCGAGGAATATGTCGCCGTGCTGGCGACGAACGCGCTTTGGTCGTTCAAACTCCGCGGGACGGTGCAGCCACTGCCGGCGCCGGCTCCGCCGCCGACCGTCACGTCGCTGAAGGGCCGTGTCGTCGCCGCGGACCATGTGACCATGAGCGCGGTGCTCAATGATATGGGTCTTGAGGACAAGCCCCGACACTACACCGACGAGTATGCGTTCGCTCCGCAGCGCATCAAGGTGAAGGCCGGCACGAAGGTCGTCTGGACCAATGACGGCAAGCTTCCCCACGACGCCACCGCCGCCGACGGCTCCTGGACTACCGGCGAGGTCAAGCCCGGCCAGGCGGGCTCTGTCACCTTCGACAAGCCGGGTACATACGAATATGTCTGCAAGGAGCATCCCTGGTCCTATGGCGAGGTCGTCGTCGAGCAGTAGGGGCATTACCAGCGAGGTAATACCAGGAGCCTTAGCCTTTGACACACGCCCATGCCCTGGTGCCGATTGAGACGATACGTTCGGGGTCGTTGGCGATGAAGTTCCAGGCGTCTTCGCAGGCGGTCAGGATAGCATCGTAGCTGTCCCACACGAGGCT
>DATGMP010000049.1:0-16442 GCA_035293565.1 Alphaproteobacteria bacterium
CGAGATGGGTATGGCAATCGACGAGACCCGGGGTGATCCACCGCCCGCCGAGGTCGATGACGTCGCGCGCGAAATCGGACGGAGCCGACGGAAGCCCGTCACGTCGGCCGACCCAGAGAATCGTTTCGTTGCGGACCGCGATCGCGCCGTCCATGATCGCGCCATAGGGCCCGCGGGCGGGATCCATCGTCGCGAGATGGCAGCCGAGCCAGAGCCGATCGGCGGAACGCATCGACAATCAGTAGCGGACGCGCGTCGGCTTGGGTAGAAATATCGGTACATGACCGGACTAGACGCCGCGAATGTCCTTATCGCCGACTGGGCGCTTCTGCCTGGCGGGTGGGCGCGTGATGTGCGCCTGGAATTGGATGCCGGCGGGTCCATCATCGCCGCTACGCCGAACCGGAGCCACGATCGCGCGACCCGGATCGTCGGCGCCGTGCTGCCGGGAATGCCGAACGCGCACAGCCACGCCTTTCAACGCTGCTTCGCCGGTCGGACGGAGCACGCGCGCGCGAAAAGCGACGATTTCTGGACTTGGCGCGAGGTCATGTACCGCGCCGCGGCGGCGATGGACCCTGAGAGCCTTCACGACATTGCGCTCTACGTCTTCAGCCGCATGCTCGAGGCCGGCTATACGAGCGTCGCCGAATTTCACTATCTTCATCGCGCCCGCGGCGGCGAGGCCTATACGCCCGAAGACGCCATGGCGCGTTCGGTCGTCGAGGCCGCGCGGAGGGCGGGGATCGGGCTTACGCTCCTGCCCGTGCTTTATGATCGCGGCGGATTCGAGGACGAGCCCCTCTCTCCGCCGCAACGCCGCTTCCATATGCCGCTCGACCGCATCCTCGCGTCGATCGAGGCCGGGTCGGCAAACGGCGTGCTATGGTTGCGCTGGGGCCTCGCTCCCCACAGTCTCCGCGCCGTCGTGCCCGAGGGGCTGGGCGAAACGATCGACGCGCTCCGGAAGATCGATCCCGACGCTCCCATCCATCTCCACATCGCCGAGCAAAAGGCCGAGGTTGATGCCTTTCGGGCGGCGTATGGCCAATCGCCGATCGCGTGGCTGCTCGAGAATCTCCCGGTCGAGCCGAGCTGGTGCCTCGTCCATTGCACGCATGCGCGCCCCGAGGAGCTGCGCGCCGTGGCGCAGACCGGCGCCGTTGTCGCGGTCTGTCCCACGACCGAAGCCAATCTCGGCGACGGGCTGTTCGATCTTGCGACATTCGTCGATGCCGGCGGACGGTTCGCGATCGGGTCCGACAGCAACGTCGCGATCGACCCCTTCGAGGAGTTGCGGCTTCTCGAATACGGCCAGAGGCTCGCCCTCAGGCGGCGAAACATCCTGGCGGGTCATAGCGGATCGGCGCTGTGGCTGGCCGCGGCGGCTGCCGGCGCGCAGGCGCTCGGGCGAAAGGCGGGTCTTCTCGCAGCGGGCTACAGCGCCGATATGGTGGTCATCCGCCCCTCGGCGGAGGTCGAGCGCGATGATCCGGATTTCTGGCTCGATTCGGCGATCTTCGCCGCTCTGGAGCAGCCGGTCAGGGACGTGATGGCGCGCGGCCGTTGGGTCGTCCGCGACGGGAGGCATGCGCAATCCGTCACGATAGGCGAGCAGTACCGCAAGGCGCTCGCCGATCTGAGAAGACGAGGATCGATCGATGCCTGATCGCCGTCTGAATGCCCGCGCTGTTCGCGCTCCGACCGGTACGGCGCTGAGCGCGCGCTCCTGGCTGACCGAGGCGCCGCTCCGCATGCTGATGAACAATCTCGACCCCGCCGTCGCCGAGAAGCCGGAGGAGCTCGTCGTCTATGGCGGCATCGGTCGCGCGGCGCGCGATTGGGACGCTTTCGATCGCATCGTCGCGACGCTGAAGCGACTCGACGAGCATCAGACGCTGCTGGTGCAATCGGGCAAGCCGGTCGGCGTGTTTCCAACCCATGCCGACGCGCCGCGCGTCCTGATCGCCAATTCCAACCTGGTGCCGCATTGGGCGACCTGGGAGCATTTCAACGCGCTCGACCGGCTGGGCCTGATGATGTACGGCCAGATGACCGCCGGGTCCTGGATCTATATCGGCAGCCAGGGAATCGTTCAGGGCACCTACGAGACGTTCGTCGAGGCGGGACGCCAGCACTATGGCGGAAATCTCGCCGGCCGCTGGATCCTGACCGGAGGGCTGGGCGGCATGGGCGGCGCGCAGCCCCTCGCCGCAACTCTCGCAGGCGCCTCGATGCTGGCGGTCGAGGTCGATGCAAGCCGTATCGAAAAGCGGTTGGAGACCGGCTATCTCGACCGGCGCGCGGATACGCTCGACGAAGCGCTGGCGACGGTCGATATCGCCCGCGCGTCGGGTGAAGCGGTATCCGTCGGCCTGCTCGGCAATGCCGCCGAGATCTTTCCGGAAATTCTCCGCCGCGGTATCCGCCCGGACCTCGTGACCGACCAGACATCGGCGCATGATCCGCGCAACGGCTATGTGCCGGCCGGCTGGAGCCTGGCCGAATGGGAGGAGCGCCGTGCGCGCGATCCCGAGTCGGTCGAGAAGGCCGCCAAGCGTTCGATGCGTGTCCAGGTCGAGGCCATGCTCGGATTCCATCGGCTCGGCATTCCGACTGTGGACTACGGCAACAACATCCGCCAGATGGCGAAGGATGAGGGACTCGCGGAGGCGTTCGACTTTCCGGGATTCGTTCCTGCCTATATCCGACCGCTCTTTTGTCTGGGCAAAGGGCCGTTCCGCTGGGTCGCGCTGTCGGGCGATCCCGAGGACATCCGCGTCACCGACGCGGCGGTGAAGGCGCTGATGCCGAACGATGCGCATCTCCATCGCTGGCTCGACCATGCCGGCAAGCGCATCCGCTTCCAAGGGCTGCCGGCGCGCATCTGCTGGTTGGGATTGGGCGATCGTCATCGCGTCGGGCTCGCCTTCAACGATCTGGTTCGCACCGGCCGCGTAAAGGCGCCGATCGTGATCGGCCGCGATCATCTCGACGCCGGCTCGGTCGCGAGTCCCAACCGTGAGACCGAGGCGATGCGCGACGGGTCGGACGCGGTGAGCGACTGGCCGCTGCTGAATGCGCTGCTCAACACGGCGAGCGGCGCTACCTGGGTCTCGCTGCATCATGGCGGCGGCGTCGGCATGGGGTATTCGCAACATGCCGGCATGGTGATCGTCGCCGATGGGTCGGAGGATGCGGCGCGCCGGCTGAAGCGCGTTTTGTGGAACGATCCCGCCACTGGCGTCATGCGCCATGCCGATGCGGGCTACGCGGACGCCGTCGCCTGCGCGCGCCGGCAGGGGCTCGACCTGCCGAGCCTCGGCGGACCGGCGTGAATTCGGCGCCTGCGCTCGTCGTCGGCGCGTCGCCCGTGGCGCTGGACGAGCTGCGGCGATTCTATGAGACGGGCGCCCCGCTCAGTCTCGATCCGGCGGTCCTGCCGGCGATTCTGGCAACCGCGGCGGCCGTCGCCGATGTGCTCGCCGGCGGCGGCACGGTCTACGGTATCAACACCGGCTTCGGCGCGCTCGCGCAAACTCACGTCGCGCCTGATCAATTGACCGAGCTGCAGCGGCGGCTGGTTCTGTCGCACGCGGTCGGGGTCGGGCCGCTTCTGGCCGACGAAGTCGTGCGCCTTGTCCTTGCGCTCAAGGTAGTCGGGCTCTCGCGCGGCTATTCCGGCGTGCGGCCCGTGGTCATCGAGCGGCTCGTGGATTTTCTCGACCGCGGATTGCTGCCCTGCATCCCCGAAAAAGGTTCGGTCGGCGCGTCTGGCGACCTGGCGCCGTTGGCGCATCTGTCGATGCCTTTGATCGGCGAAGGCGAGGTTCGGTTGGGCGGCGAGATCATGCCCGCCCTTGTCGGATTGCGGCGCGTCGGGCTCACAGCGTTGACGCTTGCGCCCAAGGAGGGGCTCGCGCTGCTCAACGGCACTCAGGTGTCGACCGCGCTCGCGCTCGCGGCCCTGTTCCGAACCCAGTCGATTTTCGCGGCCGTGATCGTCGCCGGCGCCATGTCGGTCGACGCGGCAAAGGGAACCGATGCGCCCTTCGATCCGCGCATCCATGCCGCCCGCGGTCAGGTCGGACAGATCGCGACGGCTGCCGTCTATCGCCGCCTCATGGACGGCAGCGCCATCCGCCATTCTCACATCGATTGCGACCGCGTGCAGGATCCCTATTCGCTCCGCTGCCAGCCGCAGGTGATGGGCGCTTGCCTCGATACGATGAGGCACGTCGCGACGGTACTCGAGATCGAGGCCAACGCGGTGAGCGACAATCCGCTCGTCTTCGCCGATACCGGCGAGATTCTGTCGGGCGGCAATTTCCATGCCGAGCCGGTCGCGCTCGCGGCGGACATGCTGGCGCTGGCGATCGCCGAGATCGGCGCGCTGTCGGAGCGCAGAACCGCGCTGCTGATCGATGCGCATATGAGTCGCCTGCCGGCTTTCCTGGTCCGCAATCCCGGCATCAATTCCGGCTTCATGATCGCGCAAGTGACCGCGGCCGCGCTGGCTTCGGAGAACAAATCGCTGGCGCATCCGGCGAGCGTCGACAGCCTGCCCACGTCGGCCAATCAGGAGGACCATGTCTCGATGGCGGCGTTCGCCGCGCGGCGATTGCACGACATGGCCGACAACAGCGCCGGTATCGTCGCGATCGAGCTTCTCGCCGCCGCCCAAGGCATCGAGCTGCACGCGCCTTGCAAGACTTCGGTCCCGCTTGCCGAAGCGCTCGCCGCCATCCGCGCCCGCGTTCCACCCTGCGACGAGGATCGCTCTTTTGCGCTCGATATCCGCGCGATCACGGCGCTGATCGAAGAAGGGCATTTCCGCGGCCTCGTGCCCGAGCTCGGGATTTGAGGCCGTTCCTGAAACGCCCGCAAAACTAAACCCGAATTGAATGGCTGGAGCGCAGGGCGGAATGCATTCCGCAGTCGGAGAATCCCGGCTGCGCTTACGAACGCGCAGAATTGCCCAAGAAAGCGCGCGCACTTATTGCGCCGCTGCGGGAGGTGAACAGAGTCGCTCGGATCGTCGGCTCAGAAATGGGCGACGAGCCCGCTCTCGTGCGCGGCTGCATGACGGTCCGCCGCCGACGCGCTCCCGTCTTGCCGATGTCCCGCGCCTTCTTGCGCCGGAATTTCGAAGATCACGCGCAGCCCGTGACCATGCGCGCCGGCTTCCGCGAAAATCCGTCCGTGATGCAGCGTGACGATGCTGCGGCAGATCGCAAGCCCCAGACCGCTGCCCTTGTCGTCCGTGTTCGGGCGATGGAATCGGACGAAGCGCTCGAAGATCCGCTCCAACTGGTCTGCGGGCAAACCCGGCCCCTCATCCTCGACCGAAACTCGCCATACGCCGTGCGCCAGGATGGACCGCAGCGCAATCCGTCCCCCGCGCGGCGAGACATTTATGGCATTGGACAGAAGGTTGAGCACGACCTGCCGCAGCCATCGCTCTTCGAACGCAGCCTTGCCTTTTCCGCGATGGGAGACGGTGAAGCGGAGCCCGTGATGCTCGACGAGGGCCTGCGCATCTTGGGCGAATCCATCGAGGAACACGCGCGGATCCTGCAATTTGAAGTCGATCGCGATCGCGTTCGCTTCGGCGCGGGAGAGGAAGAGCATCGCGTCGATGATCTGATCGAGCCGCGCCAGCTCCTCGAGTTGCACTTGCACGGCCTCTTCATGTGTGGCGGAAAGGCCGCCATCGACCAGCAGTTTTTCGGCATGGAGCCGCACGAGCGCGAGCGGCGTCTTCAGCTCGTGGGAGGCCTCTGCCGCGAATCGCCGAGTCTGATCGAAGGCGGCTTCCAGCCGATCGAAAGTCTGGTTGAGCAGCAAGGCAAGATCGGAGATCTCGTCACGCGTGCGCGACACCGGTATGCGCTCCGAGAGATTGTCGGATCGAATCCGGTTTGCGGTCTCCCGGATCAGACGCACCGGGCGCAGCATCAGGCGGCTCAAGCCGAAGCCGATTGCGACGCTTGCGATCAACATGCCGGCCAGGAGCGCCAAGCAAACCTCGACGTAGCCGCGCATGACGTCACGCACTTGCCCCATCGGCGTGCCGATGGTGACGTCGAATGGCGGGAGCAGAAATTCCTGAACTCTGAGCTCGCCGATCCCGGGAACGGAGGTGTCGTAGACCCGCGCGCCGGGCACGTCCGGGATCTCCTGACCGTTCAGGTTGGTCGAGTAGAAGACCATCTGGGTCTTCGGGTTATTGATATTGATGTAGAACAGGACCGATCCATATTCGGTCGTCTCGCGAATTCTGTCGTCGATCACCTGCGCGGTGAGCGTCTTGTAGTCAGGGCCGAGATGCGCCTTGATTTGTTCGAATTCGGACACGTTCAGAAGATCGAGGCCGTGAATGAGGCGGCCTTCGAGCAGCTGATATCCGGCGACGAACAGCCCCGCGAGCGTGGCCGTTGCGGCGAGCGCGTACCATAAGGTGAGGCGCGCGCCGATCGATCTCATAGCAGCTGATAGCCGATGCCGCGCACGGTCTTGAAATAGGTCCGCTCGGGCGTGGTCTCGAGCTTGGCGCGCAAGCGGCTCATATAGACGTCGAGCAGATTGGCGTCGACGCCATTGTTGGACGACCAGATCTTGTCCGCGATCAGCGTGCGCGTCAGAACGCGCCCGACATTCTGCATGAAGATCTCCAACAACGCGTATTCGCGGCTCGTGAGATCGATGAATTCGCCGTCCACCTTGACCGTGTGACTGAGGAGATCGAGCTTGATGCCCTTGTGCTCGAGCACGGACTGTTTCACAGCCGATTGACGCCTCAGCAGAGCCCTCACGCGCGCCAGCAGCTCTTCAAAGCTGAACGGCTTGGGGAGATAGTCGTCGGCGCCGAGATCCAGTCCGCGGATTCTATCCTCGACCGAATCGCGAGCGCTCAGGATGAGCACGGGCTCGTTGAATCCGCTCTGCCGCCACTCGCGCAGCAATTCGAATCCCTCGCCGTCCGGCAGATTCAAATCCAGCACGATGGCGTCGTATCCATCCTCGGCGATGGCGTCGTGCGCGTCATGGCAGGTCTGAACCCAAGTGACCGTGTAGGCCCGCTCCGTCAAGCCTTGCTTCAGGAACTGCCCCAATCCGCGTTGATCTTCGACGATCAGGACTTTCATTTACAGAAGCCCGCTTCCCCTGGCTTCAGCCTAATCCCAAGCAAGACGAAGGGGAAGCGGAATAATCTGAATTTCTGTTCAGGAATGCTTCAGGGTGGCGTCAGGTAAAGGCGTTATTTGGAAGCACGATGGTCAATGAGCCATCCCGGAGAACGATAAGCGTGGAGGAACGTGTCGTCCGCAACGGGAGCGCCGATGACGACTTTTTTGAGGTCCGGTTTTCCGGCCTTGCGGCCGGTCGCCGATCCCGACGACAGAGCTGAGATGGGGGAATTGCGCGTGATAAGGAGCGGCATCTTCGCCTTGGCAGTCATCGTGGCCTGGCATGTCTCCGCTCAACGACCCGAGTTTTACGGTCAATGGCTGGTCGAGCGGATCGCGACCAAGCATGACGTCTCCAAGAGGCCGATCGGGATTCTCGAGGTCGTCCTCCCCTACAGGCCCGCTGATGACCGGTCGGCCCTCTTGGAGACCGCGGCGTCGATAAGCCGAGCGATGACCGGAACGCGCTTCGAGAGAGGAGCGAGGTGATCCGGACGATGATCGAAAAGAGGATTCCCAGCGCGGGAAAACTGTTCGAGGCGAGCTGATCGACCCGCCCGCCGGCAATTCCTCGCGGGCGGCTTCAATGGCTCAAGGAGTGCCTTCGCAATGGTTCTGCCGAAAGCGGCAATTCTTGTCCTCGTGCTGTTCGGCGCCCTGGCGTCGACCGGGCGCGCGGCCGAGGCGACCGATCCGAGCGGAAGCGACACGCTGACTTTGATCGCGCGGACCGAGCTCCCCGGCTATACCGGCGACTTCGATCACTTCGCGGCGGACGTGAAAGGCAATCGCCTGTTTCTCGCCGCGGAGGATCATGGAACGTTGGAAGTCTTCAATCTGAAGACCGGCGAGCGGCTGAGGACTGTCGGCGGATTCGATGCGCCGCACAGCATCCTTTATCTCCCGGACATAAATCGCCTGATCGTCACGGACGGCGGCAAGAGCATGACAAAGGTCCTCGACGCGACCACCTACAAGATCACCGGTGCGATCAAATTGACGCCCGGCGCCGATTCCGCCGGCTATGACGCTCTGCGAAAGCGCTACTACATCGTCACCGGCGGCAAGGACGTCGGCATGAACCAATGCTTCCTCGCCGACATCGATCCGGCGACGGGCGAGAAGTTCGGCGAGGTGGAGTTCGACTCCAATCATACCGAGGCGATGGCGGTCGCGCAGTATGGGAACCACATCTACATCAACGTGACCGACAAGAACTACATGGCGGTCGTCGACAAGACGAAGCATGTCGTCATCGCGACATGGCCCATCAAGGAGGCGGAGCAAAACGCGCCGGTCGCGTTCGACGAGCCCAACCGCCGCCTCTTCGTCGTGACGCGGAAGCCCGGCAAGCTCATCGTGCTCAACGCCGACAGCGGCGCCACCGTCACGGCCTTCGATGCTCCGCTCAGGGCCGACGAGGCGATCTTCGATAAGGCCGACCGCCGTGTCTATGTTCTGGGCGGAGAGGGCTATATCGGGGTCTATCAGGAAGACGATCCGGATCATTATCGGGAATTGGCCCATATTCCGAGCGCGCCCGGCGCCAAGACGGGCATTCTCGTTCCCGCGCTCAATCGGCTTTATGTCGCGGTATCGCCTGGTGAAGGCAAAACCGGCGCCGCCCTACTGCAATTCGCCGTCGCACCGAGGAAATAGACCCACGATGATCGGAGTCCGGAGATTCTGTTGTTGTGCCGTCGCTCTGCTCGCTTTGTTGCCGGCAGCGGGACGAGCCCAGTCGTTCTACCGTCTCGAATCCGCCACGGTGATCCCGGGCGCTTCGCCCAATTGGGACTATGTCGCGATCGATCCCGATCGATCCTTTCTGTTCATCGGACGCAGGCAGGACGGCGTCCAGGTCTACGACATTGCGGCTCGCAAGGTGATTCATCGGATCGAGAACTCCGAGGGTGCCGACGGCGCGGTGCTGGTACCCGAATTCGACCGAGGATATTCGGCCAACGAGGACGGCTCGACGACCGTATTCGCGCTGTCGAGCCTCAAGACGATTACGCGTACGAAGTTCGGCGATGATGCCGATGCGGCGTTCTACGATCCGGCGACGAAGCAGATCGTGTTGACGCAAGGAGACTCCAAGCAGCTGGCGTTTCTCGACGCCCGCACCGGGAAGGTCACGGCCAAGATCAAGATGGCGAGCGAGAAGCTGGAAGGAACGGCGGCTGACGGCAAGGGTCTCCTCTTCGTCGCCGAGCGCGATCGCAATCTCGTTGCGCGCATAGACGCGGCGCAACATGCCGTTACCGCCGAGTGGCCCATCGACCGTTGCGAGCAGCCGACGGGGCTCGCGATGGATCGGGCGCAACGGCGACTCTTTGTCGGTTGCCGCGGCAAGGCTCCGGTTCTGGCCGTTCTCGACGCGGATTCGGGAAAGACGATCGCCGCGCTGGATATCGGCCGCGGCAATGATGGCGTCGTCTACGATCCCGACGCTCATCGCATCTACACGTCGAATGGGATCGACGCGAATCTTGTGATCATCGATCAGAAGACTCCCGACACATATGTTCTCGAGGAGGCCTCGACGACTCGTCCCGGCGCCCGAACCATGGCGCTCGATCCCAAGACGAAAGACGTCTACATGGTGACGGCGGAAGGGGCCGTCGATCCGACGAAGCCGGTCAATCGGTCCGCGTCGCCTTTCTACCCAAACACATACTTCTCGGATACGTTCACCGTCCTGACTTTCGCGCGTCGCTAGTAGACGTATTAATATACTGGCTAAATTATTGCGCGGATATTGTCTGGGAATCCCACCGCGACCGCCTCGTAACTTGGAATCGTCTTCGCTCCAAGCATTCTGACGTTACGGTCAGAAACTGTTCAGGTTGCGTTCAGTTTGCTGCCGTAGATTGATCCAATAATAAGCGGAAGGGGGAAGGGTCAATGGTACGTCTTTGCTACAAATCCTATTTGCTGTCGCTCGTCTTGACCTCGGGACTGGGCACGGTTCTGGCGCTTCACCCCGGTCTTGCCGAAGCCGATGAGCAAGCGGCGGCGCAAGGGAGCGCTGCGCCGGATGCCGGTAAGGGCGGGGGCGAAGAACTCCAGGAAATCGTCGTCACCGGCTCGCACATCAAGACCGCGCCCGATGCCGTCGCCGTCAAGCTGAGTACCGTCGATTCGGTCGCAATCGAGCAGTCCGGTGTCGCCGCGAACACGCTGGAGGTGCTGCGCAAGGAGCTTCCGATGTTCGAGGGACGCAGCAATACCGGCGTCAGCAACGCGAACAATCTCAATCAGAATACCGCCGGCGGCTCGCAGGTGCAGCTGCGCAATCTCGATACCCTCATCCTGATCAATGGCCGGCGTTCGTCGATCAGCGCGATCGCAGGCATCGGCGGCAAGGCGTTCGTCGACGTCAACGAGATTCCGACATCAGCGATCCAGCGCATCGAAGTTCTGTCCGACGGATCGTCCGCGATCTACGGATCGGACGCGATCGGCGGCGTCGTGAACATCATCACCAAATCCAACTATGACGGTTTCGAGATCGGCGGCCGATACGGGGGCGCCTCGGGCGATTATAACGAGAAGTCGGCCTATTTCACCGGCGGCACGGAATTCGACGACACGCCGATCGGCGATTTCAAATTTACGTTGAGCGGCAGCACCAACCACACCGACCCGCTCGCGCAAAGCGCACGGAGCTTCAGCAGCCCGCTCACCGGCCGGGTCACGGTCGTTCCCGGCACGATATCGAGCCCCGCCTCGATTCTCGCCGCGGGGCTCAATTCGCCGAGCCAGGTCAATCCGACGGGTGCGGCGGCGAGGGCGACTTCGCTCGCTCAACTGATCGCGAACGGGACCTACCTCTCTACGACCCCTGCGGGGATCTCATCGACCTTCGATATATCGCAGTTCCAGGAGCTGCTGCTGAAGCAAGACCAGAACGCGATTGCCGGAGATTTCACCGACGACATCATCGACAAGGAGCTGGTCGCGTTCGGCGACGTCGAATATTCGCGCAACAAGACCTTCACGCAATTCCTGCCGATCCAGAACACGGTGACGGTGCCGGCGCTGGCGCCCTACAACCCGCTGACCACCGCCTTCCCAGGGGTCAATTTCGTCAATCTGAGCGCACCTCGTAAGTTCTTCAATGACCAGGAGAGCGCGCGGCTCACATTCGGATTGCGAGGGGACATCACGGATGGATGGAACTGGGAAGTTGCGTACGTCCACAGCGAGAATACGCTGCAGCAGCTGCAAACCGGCCTTCTCTACAAGCCGAATCTCGCGCGTGCGATCGCCGGCGGCTACAATGCGCAGGGCGTTCCGGTTGCAGGCGGCGCCTATAGCCTGGAGACGAGCGGCTTCTCGGAGACAAATCCGTTCGATGTCGTTCTGGCACTCGATCCTTTCGCACGGGGAGTAAACCCCGCGTCCATCGCCGATCTCTACGGCGTCGAGCGCATCAACACCGCGAGCTATCTCAATTCGTTCGACGCGCAGTTGAACGGCGAGATCGTCAAGCTGCCCGCGGGGACCGTCAGCTTTGCCGTGGGCGCGGCATGGCGACAAGAGGGGCTTAACGGGCATACCGACCCCAACGGCAACAATACCGGCCCGACCGCGCAACGCTGGATCGGCGGCACCTTCGCCGATGCGTTCTCGCGCAGCCGGACGATCAAGGCAGGCTATTACGAGGTGCGTGTGCCGGTGACGAGCCCGGATTGGAATGTCCCGGGCTTCCATGCGTTCGACATCATCGGCGCGGAGCGAGCCGAGAAATACTCGGATTCCGGCTTCTCGAACGTGCCCGAGCTCCGGTTCCGCTGGCAGCCGGTCGACGAGCAGCTGACGATTCGCGGCAGCTATTCCAAGTCGTTCACGGCGCCGACTCTCTTCGCGCTGTACGGTCCGACCGACACGCGGCAAGTCGGCTCCGGCGTCATTCAAACCGTCTTCGGACTGGTGGGGCAGCAATTCAATGGCGAAGACGGCAACAACCCCAATCTGAAGCCCAGCCATTCCTGGACTAGGGCGATCAGCGCAACCTACAAGCCAGACTATGTTCCGGGTCTGTCGCTTTCGGCGGAATATTCGTCCGTCGATCAGCGCGGCTTCCCGGGCGGCATCGGCTTCACGAATATCTTGCAAAGCGTCAACCAGGCCGGTTCGGCGTCGCCATTCGCCGGCAATCTGGCGATGGGTAACTTTCCGGGACTACCCGGCGCGGTGCCGTTCACGAAGCCCGGACAGCTGGCCGCGTTCCTGGCGGTTCCGGGAAACTCCAACAATCTCTATGCGATCGACCGGTTCATGAATTTGGGCGGGCTCGCGGTCCGTTCCTATAATGCCAACGCGCAATATGTGCTGCCGGTGGAGGATGTCGGGACATTCACCTTCAGCACGACCGGCACGATGTTCGTCTCTTACAAGTTCCAGGCGCTGCCCTATCAGCGCTTCTACGAATATGCCGGAACGGCGACGAATGGCGGCACCGGGGTACAAGGGACGCTGCCGAAATACCGCTTCTACACGACCATCGACTGGCAGCACGAAGCTTGGGATGTCACTCTTGGAAACACGGTGGTGTCGCCGGTAACGGATCTCGGCCCGGGCGGAATCGTCTTCGAGCAGAGCTCGACGCTGAAGCGGATTTCCGTACCGGCCTACGTGACCTGGGATCTTCGAGTCCAGTACACGGGTGACAGCATCATGGGTTACGGGAAAGGCTGGACGCTGGCGATCGGCATGAACAACATCACCGATGCGATGCCGCCGCTCGCTCCGCAAGCCTTCACCGACAACAATGTCGACGTGGCGACCTATTCACCGGTCGGACGCCTGGTCTATGTCCAAGGTAGCGTGAAGTTCTAGCATATTGCGGCGAGTGTGACGGTCTCGAAGGGCTCGGAGTAGCGGGCCCTTCGAGACCTGCGCGTTCGATCTCGTCCAATCGTGATCCGAGCGATCCGGAACGCGTCGCACCGAGTGCGGGTTGAACATATAATCCATGGAAAGTATGTCTTCGATCGTGAGCTTGGGAGCAAATATGGATTCGACAGCGTGCGGTCTACTCGCCGGTGCGGCACTACTGATCTTGGCCGTGGCGACGCCGGCCCGCGCGCAAGGCTTTCCGGACGGGTCCTACGTCGAGACTTGCCGGAATATGGAGATGCACGGGGACACGCTCGTGGCCGACTGCCTCCGCAGGGACGGCCAATGGGCCAGGAGCGGCTTGGACCTGGATCGGTGTCGCGGCGGCGACATCGCGAATTTGGACGGTCAGCTCGCCTGCCGCCGAAGAGGCCATCACCGCGACGATGACGACCGCCGGTACGATGACGACAGGCGCGGGCCGTATGACCGGTAAAGAGCGGAGCGTCTAGCGGCTCAGCCCGCGGATCGGTTGCTGTGCGGCGGCCGAACGCTTCACCGCGTCCGAAAGATAGAATAGATTGCGATCGTCTCGACAAGCGCGGAGGCGCTATTCTATGCCCCGTGCGTTTGCAGCGCCGGAGGGAAGGCCCATGACCAAGACCGCCAACGATCTCGTGCGCGAATTTCCGTTTCCGCGCGGCTGGTTCATGATTGCGCGCGAGGACGAGCTATCGGCCTCCGAACCTTTGTCGATCCGCCTGCTCGGCCGCAAGATGGTCGCTTATCTGGATGCCTCCGGTCGGCCGGCGGTGCTCGATTCCGTATGCCCGCATATGGGCGCGGACATTGCGGTCGGCGGCAAGGTCGATGCCGGCGGCGTGCGCTGCCCGTTCCATGGCTGGCGCTTCGGATCAGACGGCCGGTGCAACGAGATCCCCTACAACAAGACGATCCCGCCCAAGGCGCGGGTGCGCGCCTTCCCGACCCGCGCCATCAACGGCAATGTCTTCATCTGGCACGACCCGGAGGAGGGCGAGCCCGATTACGAGCTGCCGGACATGCCGGAATATCGCGAGGCCGGCTGGGTGAAGTGGATTTTGGAGCGGCGCGACATCCGCACCGTGCCGCACGAGATCATCGACAATATTTCCGACCGCGCCCATTTCCCGGTCGTCCACGGCGCCGGCATTGCGGAGTTCAAGAACAGTTTCGAGGGCCCGCGCGCGACGCAATATGCGCTGAACCTGCACGAAACGCTGGCGGCCGAGAAAGGCGGCGAGCTGGCCTCCATGGCGACCTATCATGGGCCGGGATTCCTGCTGACCTCGCTATCCGGTCATCATCCCTCCTGGATGCTCATCTGTCATACGCCGATCGACAAGGAGCATGTCGCGGTGTGGTACGGCACGATGGTCAAGGCGCCGCCTGATGTCGCGGCGAACTATGTCGAGCTCGGCAAGATCGCCTTCTATCAGGACGTCGCGATCTGGGAGAACAAGGAGCCGGCGCCCAACCCGCTCTTGGTCGCCAATGACGGCCCGATCCTTCAGGCTCGCGCCTGGTACGCCCAATTCTTCCGCCCGCGGGACAAGGTGCAGGCCGAAGCGGCGGAGTAAGGCGCCGCTTGAGGTGAAGGATCAGACCAAGCGGAGGGGGTGATCGTCCGGGCCGGTCGCGTCACCAGTTCGTCGCGGTCCCGCAAGACGGGCGGAGGGTGGGCGACAAAAGCGGCCGCAACACCTCGAGAGCGACGCGAGCGCGGCCGGCCACGGACTTTTCCGGCCTTTCATGCCTGCCGGACCGCGGCGTCGGCCGTGCCCGGCATTGCTCGATCTGGGCAGGCGCGGCCTCTTCATCAAGGGGGGCGGCCGGGCCGCTCGCCGCCGCCGGGCGGCTTGCGGAAGCGGATTTTCGAACTTACCTCACGAACGGAAGTACGATCGGCCGCATTATTGTTCTGAGATCGGCTTCAAGGGGGGACGCATAGATGGCTGCGAAGGAAGTGAAGTTCAGCGCCGAGGCTCGCGATAAGCTGCTCCGCGGCGTCGATATATTGGCCGATGCGGTCCGGGTCACGCTGGGGCCCAAGGGCCGCAACGTCGTGATCGACAAATCCTTCGGCGCGCCGCGCATCACCAAGGACGGCGTCACCGTCGCCAAGGAGGTCGAGCTCACCGACAAGTTCGAGAATATGGGCGCCCAGATGGTGCGCGAGGTCGCGTCCAAGACCAGCACCACGGCGGGCGACGGCACCACCACCGCCACGGTTCTGGCGCATGGAATCCTCAAGGAGGGCGCCAAGGCGGTCGCGGCCGGCATGAACCCGATGGACCTCAAGCGCGGCATCGACCTCGCCGTCGAGGCCGTCGTGACCGAGCTGAAAAAGCGCTCGCGCAAGGTGACCACCAACCAGGAGATCGCGCAGATCGGCACGATCTCGGCCAACGGCGACGCCGAGATCGGCGAGATTCTGGCCAAGGCGATGGACAAGGTCGGCAATGAGGGGGTGATCACGGTGGAGGAGGCGAAGTCGCTTTCGACCGAGCTCGACATCGTCGAGGGCATGCAGTTCGATCGCGGCTATATCTCGCCCTATTTCGTCACCAACCCCGAGAAGATGATCGCCGAGCTCGAGGATCCCTATCTCCTGATCTTCGAGAAGAAGCTGTCGGGCCTGCAGGCCATGCTGCCGCTTCTGGAGTCGGTCGTTCAGACCGGCCATCCGCTGCTCATCATCGCCGAGGATGTCGAGGGCGAGGCGCTGGCGACGCTCGTCGTGAACAAGCTGCGCGGCGGCCTCAAGGTCGCGGCGGTGAAGGCGCCGGGCTTCGGCGATCGCCGCAAGGCGATGCTGGAGGACATCGCGATCCTGACCGGCGGCCAGCTGATCAGCGAGGATATCGGCATCAAGCTCGAGAATGTGACGATCGCGATGCTCGGCCGGGCCAAGCGGGTGCGGATCGAAAAGGAGGCCACGACGATCATCGACGGCGCCGGCGCCAAGAAGGACATCGAGGCCCGCACCCAGCAGATCCGCGCGCAAATCGAGGAGACCACGTCCGATTACGATCGCGAGAAGCTGCAGGAGCGTCTGGCGAAGCTGGCGGGCGGTGTCGCGGTGGTTCGCGTCGGCGGCGCGACCGAGGTCGAGGTGAAGGAGCGCAAGGATCGGGTCGAGGATGCGATGCACGCGACCCGCGCGGCGGTCGAGGAGGGCGTCTTGCCAGGCGGCGGCGTGGCGCTGCTGCGCGCCGCCGGCGTGCTCCAGGGCGTCAAGCATGGCAATGACGATCAGCGCAAGGGCGTCGACATCGTGCGCAAGGCGCTCGAATCCCCCGCCCGTCAGATCGCGACCAATGCCGGCGTCGACGGCTCGATCGTGGTCGGCAAGCTCGTCGAGTC
>DATGMP010000050.1:0-7155 GCA_035293565.1 Alphaproteobacteria bacterium
TCGATGCCGTCGAGCGGGCCCTTGCGTTCCCGTGCGGGCGCAGCTTCGCCGGCGGGCTTGTCGAGAGGCCGATCCTCCCGGGCAGGTCCGTCGGGGCTGGTGTCTTGAACGGGGGCGTTCATGGCCGGACAAGAACATAAAAAGAACAAAAAGTCAAGAGTATCGCGCAAGCTTGATCTGAGCCATTGCGCCTAAAGGCGCTCACAGCCCAAGCGGACGAATTTCGCGGATGAGATCTATGAGGAGACGCAGCGCGGTTGGAACGTGCCGACGGCTAGAGTAGTACGCGTGAAATCCGCCGCCCATCGATGCCCAATCAGCGAGTACAAGCTGTAAGGCGCCGCTATTCAGATAAGGCCGTAGAATTGGCTCGGCTCCGTAGATGATGCCCACACCGCTGAGACCGAAGCTGACCGCCGCATGGCTTTCGTCCACGGTGAGAGGGCCGGGCGTCGCAATCGCAACTGTTTCCTCGCCGCGCTCGAATTCCCACTGATACAATTGTTCGTTTCCAAGACGAATGCGAATGCAGCGATGTCCCCGCAAATCATGCGGGTTTGATGGCGCGCCAAAGGTCGCGAGGTAGGCGGGAGATGCTGCCGCCACCCAGCGTATGTCGGATGAAAGCCGCTGTGCCACCATGTCCTCGGGGACCGTTCCGCCGTAACGAATACCGGCATCGAAGCCGCTGCCGATGACGTCGATCAGGCGGTTGTCCACGCTGATGTCGACCTCGACGTCGGGGTAGCGTTCGACGAAGATCGGCATAACCGGGCCGAGCAAAAGCGAGGCGGCGTCCTCAAGGGTGCTGATCCTCACCCGGCCGGCTGGCGCGTCCCTGAAGCGGTTCAGGTTCTCGGCCGCCTGGTTGATCACCTCGAGGGGCCCTTCAATCATCGCGCGGAGCTCTTCGCCCGCAGCCGTGAGCGTAAGGCTCCTGGTCGTCCTGTTCAACAATCGCACCCCGCGACGCGCTTCAAGCGCCGTGATGGCGTGGCTCAGGGCGGAAGTCGTGACGCCCATCTCTAAAGCTGCGCGCTTAAAGCTGCGATGCTTGGCGATTGCTATGAAGTAGGCAAAGTCAGCGAGGTCGGCGCGGCTCACCTGCATGCCGTTACGCTATCAGATTGTTGAGCCTCGTTCATCCGCTCGTTGCTTGCAATGCGCCTAATCCGGATGTGCGCGGCAAACTAGATCCCCTCCAAGCCATTCAACTACGAACGGCGATCGACGGGCGGGACGTGCGCGTCGCGCCGGACCAGCCGCACGAAGGAACGACAGCCATGGAAATTACCCGCAAGGCCGATCTCGCGGTCGTCAACGGTCCCGAGGAGTTCTTCACCGGAAAGGCCACGATCACAGGCCAGTTTCAACGGTCCGCGCCGTCCCGGGTGACCGGAGCGATCGTGCACTTCGAGCCCGGAGCGCGAACGGCCTGGCACAGTCACCCGCTCGGCCAAACGCTCATCGTAACCGAGGGGGTCGGCTGGACCCAGGTTGAAGGCGGTCCCAAGCTCGAATTCTACGCCGGCGACGTGCTGTGGTGTCCAGCCGAGCACAAGCATTGGCACGGCGCCACCCCGCACGAGGGCATGACCCACATCGCCGTCCAGGAGTCGCTGAACGGGAAGAACGTCACCTGGATGGAGAAGGTGACGGATGAAGAATACCTCGCGGCACCGGCTTTAGGGAGTCGCGAAGCCAGCGCCATGAAATCCGGCAAATGAACGGTGAGAAAAATGATCCTGCATGAGGCCTTCACTTTATCCAACGGCGTGAGAATTCCGAAACTCGGAATCGGAACATGGATGATCGAGGACGGCAAAGCCGCGCAAGTCGTCCGAGATGCCGCCGAAATCGGATATCGGCACTTTGATACGGCCGAGGCTTACCGCAACGAGCGCGGCGTCGGAGAAGGTCTGCTCACCTGCGGCGTCCCCCGCGACGCGCTTTTCGTAACGACCAAGCTGGAAGCTGCCGTTAAAGCCTACGCCGAGGCGAAGGCTGCAATCGACGGCTCGTTAAAGACGCTGGGCTTGGATTACATCGACATGATGCTCGTTCATAGCCCGCAACCGTGGTCCGAATTCCGTCGGGGCGAGCATTTCTTCGAGGGCAATCTCGAAGCGTGGCGGGCGCTTGAAGAAGCGCACAACGCAGGCAAGCTCCGCGCGATCGGGGTTTCCAACTTCGAGCGGGCGGACCTGGACAACATCCTCGACAACGGCACGGTCAAACCGGCGGTCAACCAGATCCTTGCACATGTCGGTAACACGCCGTTCGAGCTGATCGAGTACACGCGAAGCAAGGGCATTCTGATCGAGGCTTATTCTCCCGTGGCTCACGGCGAGATCCTGAGCAACCAGGCGCTTGCAAGCTTGGCCGGAAAATACGGCGTCACGATCGCTCAGCTTTGCATCCGCTACTGCCTCCAGCTCGGGATGCTGCCGCTGCCGAAAACCGTCAATCCGAAGCACATGCGGAGCAACGCCGCGGTCGACTTCGAGATCGCGGATGCGGACATGGAAGCGCTGAAGAGCGCCGAGCCCATCAAGGACTATGGCGAGGCGAGCACGTTCCCGGTCTACGGCGAAGGCAACCGAGTCAAACACGTCAGGAAAACAGCATGAACCCGCGCTAGGATTTCAGCGGACAGGTCGCCTTGGTGACGGGGGCCGGTCGGGGCAGGGGCCTCGCAAACGGCGGCGGCGTTTGCAGCTCGGCGGTTCGTTTCCCCGACAACGTCTTCTAAACCCGCCCAGCCCCTTCAGCGCACCCGCGCCAAGCCCATGCCGTCGCCGACCGGGATCAGCGAATAATCGATCCTGGGATCCTCGCGCATCTTGGAATTGAGCGCCCGGATCGCCTTCGTCGTCACGCTGTCATTCTTCGGGTCGGCCACGGCGCCGTCCCAGAGCACATTGTCGACCGCGATCAGGCCGCCTTTGCGGATCAGCACCAGGCATTGCTCGTAATAGCGGTCGTAATTTTCCTTGTCGGCATCGATGAAGGCGAAATCGAACCCGCCGGCCTGACCGTCAGCGATCAGCCGGTCCAAGGTCTGCGCCGCCGGACCGAGGCGGAGATCGATCCTGTCGGCGAGCCGGGCCTCCGCCCAGGCGCGCCGCGCCAGCCGGGTCCATTCCTCGCTGACGTCGCAGCAGATCAGCTTGCCGTCGGCCGGGAGCGCAGCTGCGACGGCCAGCGCGCTGTAGCCGGTGAAAGTGCCGATCTCGAGCGCCCGCCTGGCGCCGATCGATTGGACGAGGAAGGCCATGAATGACGCCTGATTGTGGCCGATCTGCATGCCGGCCTGGGGCATCGCGCCCGTCTGCTCGCGCAAGCGCCGCTGAACATCGGTCTCGGGCCGATTGATGTCGTCCAGATATCTGGCCAGCCTCTCATCGACGGTGATCGTGCCGCGGGACATGGTCGTACTCCTATGCTGATCGTTCCGCCGATCATAACGTCGCTGATGATCTTTCCGGAACGGAGTGACATGCTGCCCCCATGTCCGACGCATTCGACGCGATCTCGCAAGAGGTCCTGAACCAGCCGCCGCCGCTCGTCGACTACGATCTCTACACGAGCGATGCGGCGCTCGTCCGAGCGGTCGAGGCCGAGGGCGCGGGCTGGGCGGCGCCGGATCTCGCCGCCTTCGGCCAGACGCTCGGACGGGTCGAGACGATCGAGCTCGGCGCATTGGCCAACCGCAACCCGCCCATTCTCCACGCTTTCGACCGCTTCGGCTACAGACGCGATGAGGTCGAGTTCCACCCGGCCTGGCATGCGCTGATGACGATCGCCGTGAGGCAAGGGCTGCATAGCGCGCCCTGGGCCGACCCGCGGCCGGGCGCCCATGTCGCCCGCGCCGCCGGCGTCTATCTGCTGTGCCAGATCGAGGCGGGAGTTCAGTGTCCCGTCACGATGACCTATGGATCGGTGCCGACCATCTCGCGCCAGCCCGAGATCGGGGCCGGGTGGCTGCCGCGGATCTTCTCTCGCCAGTATGATGCCCGTTTTCGTCCCGCAGCCGAGAAGAGCGGCGTGCTCATCGGCATGGGCATGACCGAAAAGCAGGGCGGCAGCGATCTTCGCACGAACACGACGCGGGCCGAGCCGCTCGGCGAGTCCGGGCCCGGGAAGACCTATCGGCTGGTCGGGCATAAATGGTTCATGTCGGCGCCGATGTGCGACGCGTTCCTGGTTCTCGCTCAGACCAAGGCCGGACCGTCCTGCTTTTTCCTGCCGCGCTGGACTCCGGACGGGGCGCTCAATGCGGTCCGCATCCAACGGCTCAAGGACAAGCTCGGCAATCGGTCGAACGCCTCCTCGGAAGTCGAATTCCACAACGCTCACGCTTCGCTGGTCGGAGAGGAGGGGCGGGGCATACCGACCATCATCGAGATGGCGAACTTCACGCGGCTCGATTGCGCTTTGGGTACCGCCGGGCTGATGCGGGCGGCGGTGGCGCAGGCGATCCATCATGCGACTCATCGCACGGTGTTCCGGAAGCGGCTCATCGATCAACCGCTGATGACGAATGTGCTGGGCGACTTGGCCATCGAGGCCGAGGCGGCGCTGAGGCTCGCGCTTCGCCTGGCGCGTGCGTACGACCGATCGGACGACCCCGCCGAAGTCGCGTTTCGCAGACTGATGACTCCTGCGGCCAAATACTGGATCTGCAAGCGCGGACCGATGCTCGCGGCCGAGGCGATGGAGGTGCTCGGCGGCAACGGCTATATCGAGGAGGCGCCGATGCCGCGGCTTTACCGCGAGATGCCCGTCAATTCGATCTGGGAGGGATCGGGGAACGTCATGTGCCTCGATGTCATTCGTGCCCTCGGCAGGAGCGCGGAATCGCTGGATGCCCTTCGGGCGGAGCTGAAGTTGGCGGCTGGCGTAGATCCCCGTTTCGACGCGTTCTGCGCCCGGCTCGATGATGATGCGTTGCGCCCCGTGCGCGAGGCCGGCGCGCGAATGCTGGTCGAGAGGCTGGCGCTTGCTGTACAAGGCTCGCTCCTCCTGCGCCATGCCGAGCCGGCCGTGGCGGATGCTTTTTGCGCCTCCAGGCTCGAAGGGGACCATGGCGGTGCCTTCGGGACATTGCCCACCGGGCTTGATCTCGACGGAATCGCGCGGGCGGCGGCGCCTCGGCTTTAGGGAAGATTCAGGCAAGAGCCCTATATTAGTGTGATATGGGTTCTATGTGATGTCCGTATGTCTTTGATTTAGCGAGTGATTCAATTGCGAAACCTTCTAAGCGCGCTGGCGATCTCGATCACTGCCCTCGCTGTGCCCCCCGCCATGGCGGATCCGTCGGGACATTGCGCGGACCTGGCGAGCGTCGTGGAGCCGGTCGGTCCGCCGACCTTCGTCACGAGCTATCCGACGGTCGCGGCGGGCCCGCTCCACAAGGTGGCTTTCCTGTACGACAACGCCTTGGCGGTCATCGGGCTCGTGGCCTGCGGCGAGAATGAGCGCGCGAAACGGATCGGGGACGCCATGCTGTGGGCGCTGGATCACGACCGCGCCTGGCACGATGGTCGCCTGCGCAACGCCTATCCGGGCGGTCCCGCGACCGATGATCCGATAAAGCTCTCCGGTTGGTATGATAGCGGTCAGAACAAATGGCTCGAGGACGGCTATCAAGTCGGCACCGACAGCGGCAACATGGCTTGGGCGATGCTGGCGCTCCTCGCTCTGGATTATGCGGGCCCGCCAACCGATACGCGGTACCGGGATGCGGCGGCGCGCATCGGGCGCTGGGTCGCGGGACAGCGGGACACGCGCGGGCCGGGCGGCTTTCTAGGCGGCTTCATCGGCTGGGAGCCGAAGCCGATGTCCGGGGGGTGGAAATCGACCGAGCAGAATTCGGACCTCTATGCCGCCTTTTCGCTTCTGGCCGAGCGGACGCATGACACTAGCTGGACTGAGCTGGCGGAGGCCGCGAGGCACTTCATCCAGGCGATGTGGCGCCCGGAGTGCGGCTGCTTTGCGGTCGGAACATTCGATGACGGCGTCGGGCTCAACCCGGTCGTCACCCTGGATGCCCAGACCATGCCGTTGCTCGCCCTGCCGGACTCTGCCCCACACTATGAAGGTGCGCTGACGGCCAGCGAATGGCGGCTTCGCGTGCGTCGCGCGGTATCGGGTTTCACCTATAGCGAGGTCGGCGACGCGGTCTGGACCGAAGGGACCGCGCAAATGGCCTTGATTACGCATTTGCTCGGCCGGACCGATGAGTACAGTTCGCTGATGGCGACGATCGACAGCCAAAAGGCGCCGGACAACGAATATTACGCGACCAGCGCAACCGCGCTCGCGACCGGCTTCGGCGACCCGACCAATCCGCTGACCCAGCGCTTCTATTATCGCCTGCCGCATCTGGCGCCGACGGCGTGGGCCGCCATGGCGGACCGCGGATTCAATCCCTTCACCGATGGGGGGCTGCCGCAGGCGTCAGCGTCTGCGCAATGATCCGCGCATTGCGGCGGATGAGATCGATATAGGTGGCCGCCGGGCCGCCTGGGGCCGACAGGCAATCGGAGTAGAGCTCTCCGGAGACGGGCAGGCCGGCCTCGGCGGCAATGCCCTCGACGATCCTGCGGTCCTCCAGATGCTCGCTGAAGATCGCGCGTGTCTCGCCGCGCCTGAGCGCCGCGACAAGGCCCGAGATTTCCGACCCTGTAGCTTCCGCATCCGCGTTGGTTCCCAACGGCGCCAGGAACTCGATGCCGTATTCGCGACCGAAATAGTCGAAGGCGCGGTGCGGCACGATCGCCCGGCGCCGTTCGGCTGGGATGGGATCGAGCAGCGCGTGGACTTCCATGTTGAGCGCGCGAAGCTTCACCTTATAGGCGTCGGCCGTCGCCCGCAGGGCGTCTCCGCCTTCCGGTTGCGCCTTGATGAGCCCATCGGCGATGTTGCCGACATAGGCGATGGCGTTCGGAACCGATTGCCAGGCATGGGGATCGGCAACCTTTCCATGAAGGATGGGCGTCACGCCGGCGCTCGCGACGACCCGTACGCCATGAAAACCGGAAGCCGTCGCCAGCCGGTCGATCCAGGCGTCCAGTCCCAGCCCGTTCACGATCAGCACCGACGCGCCGGCGAGCTTCCTTGCATCCGACGGTTTGGGCTCGTAGCCATGCG
>DATGMP010000051.1:0-26648 GCA_035293565.1 Alphaproteobacteria bacterium
TTTCTTCTGCTCGGTCGCGACCACGGGCGTCTATTGCTATCCTTCCTGTGCGGCCCGCACGCCGAACCGGGAGAATGTCGCCTTCTTCGATACGCGGGCCGAAGCCGAGCGGGCCGGCTTCAGGGCGTGCAAGCGGTGCCGGCCGGACCTGCCGCCGAAGGCCGAGCGCGAGGCGGCGCTGATCGAGGAGAGCTGCCGGCGCATCGAATCGGCCGAGGAGCTGCCGAAGCTCGAGGATCTGGCCCGCGAAGCGGGCTTGAGCCCCCATCACTTCCACCGGCTGTTCAAGCGGGTGACCGGTGTCACGCCCAAGGCCTATGCCGCGCACCACCGGCAGAAGCTGGTGCAGGCTAGCCTCGCGGCTGGCGCCGGCGTTACGGAATCGCTGTATGCCTCGGGCTTCAACTCGTCCGGCCGCTTCTACGAGGCCGCGCCGGCGATGCTCGGAATGACTCCCTCCGCCTACCGTAAGGGCGGCGAGGGCGAGATCGTCCAATATGGCATCGGCCGGAGCTCGCTCGGCCTGGTCCTGGTCGCGATGACCGAGGTCGGCGTGTGCGCGATCGTGATGGGCGACGATGCGGCATCGCTTGAGGCGGAGCTGGAGCGCCGGTTCCCGCGCGCCGAGCGGGTCGAGGCCGGTCGCGATTTCAATGCCGTGATCGGCCACGTCGTAAAGCTCATGGACGACCCCGTGCACGCACGCGCGCTCGACCTGCCGCTCGACATCCGCGGTACTGCCTTCCAGCGGAAGGTGTGGGAAAAGCTCCGCGAGATCCCGTTGGGCGAGACCGCGAGCTATGCCGAGATCGCACGGCGCACGGGCAATCCCAAGGCGTTCCGCGCGGTGGCCAATGCCTGCGGCGCCAATCCGCTAGCCATTGCCATTCCGTGCCACCGAGCGGTGGCCTCCGGCGGCGGCCTGGGCGGCTATCGCTATGGCGTGGAGCGGAAGCGCAAGCTCCTCACGCGCGAGAAGGCATGACCGCGGAGCCGGCGACATTAATCGGGGGCGACGTCGATATCGGATCGCGAATCGCGTCGCTCGATTGGACCCGCATCCGAGCGGAGCTCGAGGAATTCGGCTGCGCCCGGACCGGTCCTGTCCTGACGCCGCAGGAGTGCGGAGGGCTGTTTGCCGCCTATGACCGCGACGCCGCCTTCCGCAGTCGGGTGGTGATGGCGCGGCATGGTTATGGGCGCGGCGAATATCGCTATTTCGCCTACCCGTTGCCGCCGATCGTGGCGTCGCTCCGCTCCGCGCTGTATCCGCGGCTGGCGCCGATCGCGAACCATTGGGCGCGGCTGCTGGGAGAGGAGGATTCCTACCCGGCCGATTTGGCACCGTTCCTCGAACGCTCCCATGGCGCGGGCCAGTCTCGGCCGACGCCGCTGATCCTGAAATACGGTCCAGGGGACTATAACCGGCTGCACCAGGATCTTTACGGCGCGCTTGCATTTCCCCTCCAGGCGACCTTCCTGCTGTCGCGGCCCGGCACCGATTTCGACGGCGGCGAGCTGGTGTTGACGGAGCATTCGCCGCGCCGGCAATCGCGGGCTGAGGTTGTGCCGCTAACGCAGGGCGAAGGCGTCGTCTTCGCGGTCAATCAGCGTCCGGTGCGCGGGGCGCGCGGGTATCGCCGCGTCGCCATGCGGCATGGGGTCAGCCGGCTGCGCGCAGGCCGCCGCTACACGCTCGGTATCATCTTCCATGACGCGGCCTGAAGCTGTAGGCGATCTGTTCGGTCCGCCGCCCGCCCGCGAGCAACTGGCCGAGGGCGCGACGCTGCTGCGCGGCTTCGCGGCCGGGGAGGCATCGGCGCTGGTCCATTCGATCGATGCCATTGCGGCGGCGGCGCGATTCCGCAACTTGGAGACGCCCGGCGGCTTCCGCATGTCGGTGGCCATGACCAATTGCGGCCCGCTCGGCTGGGTCAGCGATCGCACGGGCTACCGCTATGAGCCGAGCGACCCCGAGACCGGAAGGCCATGGCCGGCCATGCCGGACGTCTTCGCCGCCTTGGCTCAGCGCGCCGCCGCCGAGGCCGGCTTTTCCGGCTTCATACCGGACGCCTGTCTCGTCAACCGCTACGAGCCGGGCGCTCGCCTCACGCTCCACCAGGATCGTAACGAGCGCGATTACGGCCGGCCGATCGTCTCGGTTTCGTTGGGCCTGCCCGCCACTTTTCTCTTCGGCGGCGCCAAACGCACCGACCGCCCCCGCCGCGTCCGGCTCTTGAGCGGCGACGTCGCCGTCTGGGGCGGTCCCGCGCGCCTTGCCTTCCACGGCATCGACACACTCGCCGACGAAGTGGATTCGCTCACCGGCCGCTGCCGCTACAACCTGACTTTCCGGATGGCGGGTTAGTCCCTCCGATCACCCAGCCGCCCGAACCAGCTTTTCGTAATCGTCGCGGAGGTGCCGGGTGATCGGGCCCACCTGGTAGTGGTGGTCGGCGATTTGGCCGATGGCGGTCACTTCAGCGGCGGAGCCGGTGACGAAGACCTCATCGGCGGTCGCGAGCTCCTCCGGCCACATGGCGCGTTCGACCACGGTCAAGCCGCGCGCCTTGGCCAGCCGGATCACCGTCTGGCGGGTGATTCCGTTCAGGAAGCAGTCGGGCTTGGGTGTGTGTATGATCCCGTCCTTGACCAGAAACAGGTTGGCGCCCGTCGCCTCGGCCAGCTGGCCGCGATAATCCAGCATCAGCGCGTCGTTCCAGCCCTCGGCCTCGGCGGCGTGCTTCGAGAGGGTGCAGATCATGTAGAGGCCGGCAGCCTTCGACGCCGTTGGCGCGGTCTCGGGCGAGGGGCGTTTCCATTTGGAGAAGGTAAGCCGGATGCCCTTGTCGCGCAGCTCTGGCGAAAAATAGCTCGGCCATTCCCAGGAGGCGATCGCGACATGAATCTTGCTCTGCTGGGCCGAGACTCCCATCTGCTCCGATCCGCGCCATGCGACGGGGCGGACATAGGCGTCGGGGAAGCCGTTCGCCTTTACCACCGCATTGCAGGCGGCGTCGAGCTGCTCGGTCGTGTAGGGGAGGGAGAAGCCTAGCAGCGCTGCGGATTCCGACAGCCGTCGATTGTGCCAGGAGAGCTCGAACACCCGCCCGCCATAGGCCCGCATACCCTCGAAGACCGCGCTTGCGTAATGGAGGCCGTGGGTCAAGACGTGGATTTTCGCGTCGCGCCAGGGCACCATCTTGCCGTCGAGCCAAATCGAGCCGTCGCGATCGTCCATCGGTATCATCGAAAATCCTCCCGCGCGCCGCAGCAAGCCCTAGCGCCGCGTCGCGATCCGTGCCAAACTTGGTCATGATAACTGACCTAACCAATGATGACTGACCTCAAGACCGCGGTCAATCCGCTGCTTCTCCACGAAGAGAAGTTGCGCCAGGGGATCGAGCTCTTGTTCTACGGCTACCGCGATTTCACCGGTGAGGCCGACCAGGAGCTGGCCGCTCTGGGCCTCGGCCGAGCGCATCATCGGGCGATCTATTTCATCGGCCGCAATGCCGGTCTGACCGTCAGCCAGCTCCTGGCCATACTCAAGATCACCAAGCAGAGCCTGTCGCGCGTGCTGCAGGAGTTGGTTGCCAAGGGCTACGTGTCCCAGCAGCCCGGGGAAACCGACCGAAGGCAGCGGCGGCTCACCTTGACCGAGGCCGGCCAGGCGCTGGAACGCAAGCTGACCGAGGCGCAGCGCCAGCGGATCGCGCGCGCCTATCGCATGGCCGGTCCCGATGCGGTCGAGGGCTTCCGCCAGGTCCTGCTGAATCTGATCGATGAGGCCGATCGGCCGCGGCTGGTCCGCAACCGCTTGTCGGGGGCCGCTTAGGCTTCCCCCGAGCGATGACGGCGCTTGCCGATCTGCCGCATCTGCTCGTCGTCGACGACGACACGCGGCTCCGTGCGCTTCTGGCGCGTTATCTGGACGAGCAGGGATTTCTGGTCAGCACCGCCGCTTCGGCGGCCGAGGCGCGCGCGCAGCTCAAGTCGCTGACCTATGATCTGCTGGTGCTCGACGTGATGATGCCTGGGGAGAGCGGGCTGGACTTTGCCAAATCACTGCGGCAGGCGGCCAACAGCATGCCGATCCTGATGCTGACCGCGCGGGGGGAGGCCGAACAACGCATCGCTGGGCTCGAGGCCGGCGCCGACGATTATCTTGCCAAGCCCTTCGAGCCCCGCGAGTTGCTGCTGCGGATCGCGGCCATCCTGCGCCGATCGGTGAAGCCGCCGGAAGGTCCGCAGCCGATCAAGCTCGGACGGTGGCGATTCGATCCCGAGCGGGCGGAATTGATTTCGGGCGAGGAGATCGTGCGGCTGACCGATGTCGAAGCCGGGCTGCTCCGCGTGCTGGCGCAATCGCCAGGAATCATCGTCGGTCGCGACGAACTCGCCGACCGGAGCGGAGTCCAGGTCGCGGCGCGCAGCGTCGATGTGCAGGTCAATCGGCTTCGCCGCAAGATCGAGCAGGACCCTAAACTCCCACGATACCTTCAGACCGTGCGCGGATCGGGCTATGTCCTCCGCCCCGATTGAGACGGCCGACCGGACTTCCGACGCGAAGCCGGAACGGCTCGGCATCGGGGCGCGGATCAAGAGCTTCCTGCCGCGGACGATCGAGGGCCGGACGCTCGCGATCATCGTCATCCCGGTGTTCATCGCGCAGATCCTGACACCGATCCTCTTCTTCGAGCGTCATTTCAGCTCGCTCTCGCGCGGCCTCGCTTTCGCGGTCGCCGGCGATATCGCAACCATCATCGACGATATGGAACGCGAACCTTCGAACCAGCGGCAGATTTTCGCCGACGCGCGCCGGACGCTCGAGCTCACCGTCGATCTGGAGCCGGGGGCGACGCTCGCGCCTCGCGTGGGCCCGCGCTGGAATCCGCTGATCGAGCCGGTGCTCATGACGGCGCTGCAGGAGCGTGTCGGGCTTCCCTTCACCATCGGCTCGTCCGGCGCCGACGAGGCCGCTGAGATCCGAGTGCAGCTCCCGCAAGGCGTTCTCGATGTCCTGGCGCCGCAGCACAGGCTGTTCAGCTATACGGCGTTCGTCTTCATCGGCTGGGTGATCGGCGTGCCCATCGTGCTCACTTGGATCGCGATCATCTTCATGCGCAACCAGGTGCGGCCGATCCGTCGCCTGGCCGTCGCGGCCGAGAGCTTCGGCCGCGGCGTCGACACGGTGCGGCTGAGGCCCGCTGGTGCGCTCGAAGTGCGGCAGGCCGCGGCCGCCTTCATCGTCATGCGCGACCGAATCCGACGCCAGATCGCGCAGCGTACCGAGATGCTGGCCGGCGTATCACACGACCTCAGGACGCCGCTGACCCGCATGAAGCTGCAGCTCGCGCTGCTGAGGAACGAACCCGAGGCCGAGGAGCTGCGTGCCGACATCGCCGAGATGGAGGGAATGATCGAGGCCTATCTGGCCTTCGCGCGAGGCGAGGGGGCGGAGACGCCGCAGGCGACGGACTTGGCGGCGATGCTCGGAGAGATCGTGAACGGTCTGCCGGCGAAAGCGCCGGCGACTCTGTCGATCGATGCGCCGATCGAAATTGCGGTGCGGCCGGTCGCAATGCGACGCTGCCTGTCCAACCTGATCGGCAATGCAGCCCGCTATGCGCGGCGGGTCGAGATCACGGCAAGCCGTAAGCCCGGGACCGTTTCGATCGTGATCGACGACGACGGCCCGGGCATTCCGGTCGACAAGCGCGAGGAAGTATTCCGGCCTTTCGTCCGTCTTGACCCGTCGCGCAACATCGAGACCGGCGGGGTCGGTCTTGGCCTCACGGTCGCGCGCGAGATCGCGCACGGCCATGGCGGCGAGATCAACCTCGAAGACAGCCCCTTGGGCGGGCTCAGGGTGGTGCTGACGCTGCCCGGTTAGTGCTTTACCTTTTGCACCGCGGCCTTGAGCTCGGTCAGGCTCTCGCCGATGCGCTTGGTCAGGACGTCGGTTGCGTCGGTGTTCGACTTGGCGGCCATCTCAACGAGCTCGCGCAGATTGGCGATCGCCTTCTCGAACGACCTCTTCAGCAAGTCGGTTTGCTGGGCGAGCTTCTCCTCGGGCGCCCCGGTCCCCATCAGATCCTTGAGCACCGAAGAGCTCTCCTCGATCGTCTGGCGCAGGATCTCGGCCTCGCGCTTCAGCAGAGCTTGGATGCCCTCGATCACCAGCTGGTTGGCGGCCGTGACCGCCTCGATGTTGCGGCGCTGCGTCGCGAGAATTGTCTCGACGTCGAAGTTGGGGACGCGGAATTCGCCAAAGATTTTCGTGAAGTCGGTCTCGAAGAACGGGTAGCTTTGGGCGGTGGGCATGGGCGCTTGCCTCCTGGTTATGCTGCATTGCAGCAAAATACGTCCGAGATATGAGGCAAGCCGGGCGCGAAGTCAAGCGCAATGCACAAAATTTGTGCTCAGGCTTGCTTTCTTCGACGCGGCGCGCGGGTACGGCTCGCGCTGCGCCGGGATGGACCGGGGGTCACATCGGGCTCAGCCGACGGGGGCTCCGTGACGGCCGCGGCGGGGCGGGACCGGCCGAATTTGCCGCCGAGCACGCGCTCGATGCGGTTGAGCTCCCGGTCCAGGGCCGCCATGGTCTTGGCGAGGTCCGGGCTCTCGTCGCCGAACCAGGCGCGGAGCGTCGCGACATAGGCGGCTCCGAGAGCGGCCAGCCTCAGAGGCATGAGCGGTCCCCCGATCCTGATCCCCGCCCCGGCATACATCCAGGCGACGGAGCGCGGCAGCGCGCAGGTGAGGACGAAGCTGCTCGGCGGGTCCATCGGCAGCTCGCGCGCGATGCGGCGAAGCCCGTCGCGATAAGGCTGGAGCGCATCCAGCCGCGCCATGATGATCTCGAACAGCCGGTCGCGCTGCGCCTCCCCGGTGTCGACGGGGGACGCGCCCGACAGCATCAGCGTGTCGACCATGCGCTCGAAGCCGTCCAGAATCTGCGGCCGGTTGCCATAGCAGCGGGCGAGCTCGGCGAGCGTCACGCCCGCCTCGGCGGCGATCTCGGCGAGGCTGAGCGCGCGCCAGCCGCGGGTCGCCGACAGCTGCACCGCCGCGATCGCGATCTTTTCGGCGGTCTCCGACGAAGCCCTGGATCCAGCCATCTTCAGCTCCCCTTCCTAAGAGCGGCCCCTGTCACGGCGAGCCAGCCCAGTATAAACGACGCCCCGCCGATCGGCGCGGCCGCTCCCAGCCATCTGGGGCCATGGAGCGCCAGCGCGTAGAGCGTGCCCGGAAACAATAGCGCGCCCACGAGAAACAGCCACAGGGCGGCCTTTCCCCAGGCCGGCGCGAGCCGTCCCTGATTCAGGAGGATCACGACCGCCAGTATGGCCAGCGCATGAAGCGCGCCATAGAGGCTCCCGGTCTTGAGCCAGCCGATCTCAGCGGCGTCGGCGACCGCATCCAGCCCATGCGCCGCGAACGCGCCGGCCACGACCGACGTTCCCGCGATGAGCGCCGCCGCCGCGACCCAGCCCCTGTCCCAAGGTTGACCGGCTCCGAAGCGGTCGCGATCTTCCACGCTCATCTCAATCGGCTAGTTTGGACTTAGACTTTGCGTCCGCGATCATCCTGGCCTAATGAGTGCGTCCGCCTCAAGACCTCCATAGATCCGATTCGTCCGCGATTGAGCGACATTCTCACCACCTCGTCCCAGTCCCCGGCCGCGCCAGACGCGGCGGTGCTGTCCGTTGTGGTTCCGGTGAAGAACGAGGCCGGGAACATCCAGCCGCTCTTGACCGAGATCCGGACTGCGCTCGCCGGGGGGCCGGCTTTCGAGATCGTCTATGTCGATGACGGCAGCACGGACGAGACTCCATCGAAGCTGGTCGAGGCGATGCGGGTCATACCCGAGCTCCGGGTGTTGACGCATAAGGCGAGCTGCGGACAGAGCGCGGCACTGCGCACCGGGGTGATGGCGGCCCGGGGGCGCATCATCGCCACGCTGGACGGCGACGGGCAGAACGACCCGGCCGACCTGCCGCGCCTGCTGGCCGAATTCCTCAATCCCGCCTCGGCGGTCGAGCTCGGCATGATCGCGGGGCAGCGGCTGAAGCGGAAGGACACGCTGATCCGACGGTGGTCGTCCAGGATCGCCAATAAAGTGCGGGCGTCGATGTTGAAGGACGACACGCCCGACACGGGCTGCGGGCTCAAGCTGTTCGCCCGCGAGGCCTATCTGCGGCTACCCTATTTCGACCATATGCACCGCTTTCTTCCGGCGCTGATGAAGCGCGAAGGCTATGTCGTCGGGCTCGAACCCGTGAACCACCGGCCGCGCCTGACCGGCCGATCGAAATACGGCATCAACAATCGGCTCTGGGTCGGCATCGTCGATTTGTTCGGAGTTTATTGGCTGCAGCGGCGGATGCGGCGGCCGACGCTCGCGAAGGCGGAGCACCTACGATGAGCAATACGGTCGAATTCGATGTGCTGGGGGTCGGGAATGCCATCGTCGACGTGCTGGCCGAGGCCGAGGATTCGTTTCTCCAGGCCGAAGGCATCACCAAGGGCGGTATGACGCTCATCGACTCCGATCGCGCGGTCGAGCTCTATGGGAAGATGGGGCCGGGCGTCGAGATGTCGGGCGGCTCGGCGGCCAACACGCTGGCAGGCGTTGCGTCGCTCGGCGGGAGCGGCGCCTATATCGGGAAAGTCCGAGACGATCAGCTGGGGCAGGTCTTCGCTCATGACATTCGAGCGATCGGTGTGCGTTATGAGACTCGGCCGCTCGCTGAGGGGCCGCCGACCGCGCGCTGCCTGATTCTCATTACGCCGGACGCACAGCGCTCGATGAATACTTTCCTCGGCGCCAGCACGCTGCTCGATCCGAGCGACATCGATGCGGATCTCGTCCGTGCTGCGCGGGTCACCTATCTCGAGGGCTACCTCTTCGACCCGCCTGCGGCGAAGCAGGCCTTTTTCCTCGCCGCCGAGATCGCGCATGCGGCGGGGCGCAAGGTGGCGCTCACCCTCTCCGACAGTTTCTGTGTCGAGCGCCACCATGCCGAGTTCACGCGGTTGGTCGAGAATGTGGACATATTGTTCGCCAACGAAGGCGAGGCGCGCATGCTGACCGGCGCTCATAGCTATGACGAGGCGGCGCGCGCTCTGTCTTCGGCCTGCCCGATCGTCTGCGTCACCCACGGTGCACAGGGCTCGGTGATCTTTGCCGATGGTGTTGCGCATCAGATCCCCGCGCATCCAGTCGAGCGGCTCGTCGATACCACGGGCGCGGGTGATCTCTATGCCGCCGGCGTGCTCCATGGGATCACCAGCGGCAAGGACATTCCGACATCAGGCCGGATCGGCGCAATCGCCGCGGCCGAGATCATTTCGCAGGTGGGGCCGCGGCCTCGCCGGTCTTTGAGAGAGCTGGTCGCGCAAGGCCTAGGTTAGCCTCCTCGTGTCGTTCCGAGGCCGTCCCCGGCTTGGGGGCTCGTCCGCGAACCTGGTACATTGACCCGAGTTGCCCGATCTGGCAGCGCGCCGATCATGAGTAGCCTCTGATGCCCAGCACCGCCCGCCTGTCGCGAATCCTGCTCGTCAATGACGATGGTATTGATGCGGAAGGGCTCGCCGTGTCCTACGACATCGCCTCCGCCATCGCCGAGGAGGTCTGGGTGGTCGCGCCGCAGGCCGACCAAAGCGGTATGTCCCATGCCATCTCGATCCATCTGCCGATTCGCGTAACCGAGCGCGGACCGCGCCGTTACGCGGTGGTGGGGACGCCCAGCGACTGCATCGTGATGGCGGTGCGCCAGATCATGAAGGACAAGCCGCCCGATCTGGTGGTCTCGGGCGTCAATCGCGGCGCCAACCTGGCGGACGATGTGATCTATTCCGGCACCGTGAGCGGAGCGATGACCGCGGTTCTCTGCGGCATACCGGCAATCGCCCTGAGCCAAGCCTTTCGCAAATCCGATCCGGTTCCCTGGGATACGGCGCGACGCCACGGGACCAGGCTGCTCGAAAAGATTCTGGCGGGCCCGCTTGCGGCGGACCTTTGCCTCAACGTCAACTTCCCGGCCGTGCCACCCGGCGCGGTGACCGGTATGAGGCTTACCCGCCAGGGCCGCCGTTCGATCCGTGCGATCGAGCTCGATGCCCGCATCGATCTGCGCGGCAAGCCCTATTACTGGCTGGGCTTCGACCGCACCGGCGGCACTCAGGAGCCCGACAGCGACATCGCGGCGCTCCGTGCCAAGGCGGTCTCGGTAACGCCCCTCAAATTCGACCGCACCGACGACGCCGCCCGCGCGGTCCTCGCGGATCGGTTCGGGGGAGTGTAAAAACAGCCAGAGCACAGAGGGTTGAAATGACCTATTGCGTGGGCCTGGATCTGCGGGATGGGCTGGTCATGTTGTCCGATACGCGGACCAATGCCGGCATGGACAACATATCCAGCTTCTCGAAGATGACCGTCTACGAGATTCCGGGAGAGCGAGTGATGGTGCTCCTGGGTTCGGGCAATCTGGCGCTCAGCCAGCAGGTGGTGAATCTGCTGAATGAAGGCATCGAAGTCGACGGCGTGATCGAGACGCCGCAGACCGTGAAGAGCATGTTCCGCGCCGCGCAGCTCGTCGGCGAGGCGATCCGGGCTACCTACCGGATGGACGGCAACGCGCTCGCCTCGCAGAACATCGCCTTCGACGTCTCGTTTCTGCTGGGCGGGCAGATCAAGAACCGCAACCTCCGCCTCTTCCAGATCTACCCGGCCGGCAACTTCATCGAGGCGACGCCCGACACGCCTTTCCTTCAGTTGGGGGAGCATAAATACGGCAAGCCGATTCTCGACCGGGCAGCGCGCTATGAGACCGAACTCTATGACGGTGTGAAGCTCGTCCTGGTGTCGATGGATTCCACTCTCCGCTCCAACCTGACCGTCGGCCTGCCGATCGATCTGCTCGTCTACCGCCGCGATGGGCTGAAGGTCGAGCTCAAGCGACGCATCACCGAGGATGACGAATATTTCCGCATGATCCGCGAGCGCTGGTCGGTCGCGCTCCGCGAAGCCTATCGCTCCATACCGACACCAACTTGGCCCGGCGTGCCGACGTCATGATCGCGATGCCCGAGCCCGATCGCGGCGTTATTGCAAAACGCGACCAGATCATCTCCGGGCTCAAGATGATTGTTCCCGGTGAGGGCGTCATCGCCAATCCTGACGCGCTTCGCGCTTATGAGAGCGACGCGCTCACGGCCTATCGTCAGAGGCCGCTGGCCGTCGTGCTGCCGCGCAACACGGCGGAGGTCTCAGCCATTCTCAAGCTGTGCGCGCGATACAAGGTGAAGGTGGTGGCGCGCGGGTCGGGAACCTCGCTCTCGGGCGGCGCGCTGCCGCTGGCGGATTCCGTGGTCGTTTCGATGGGCCGCTTCAACCGGATACTCGACATCGATCTGCCCAATCGCACCGTCACTGCGCAGCCCGGCGTTACCAATCAGGGGATCACGGACGCCGTGTCGGCCGCGGGCTTCTACTACGCGCCTGATCCGTCGAGCCAGATCGCCTGCTCGATCGGCGGCAACGTGGCGGAGAATTCGGGCGGCGTGCATTGCCTCAAATATGGCCTCACCACCAACAATGTTCTGGGGATGGAGATGGTGCTGATGTCGGGCGAGGTGATCCGGCTCGGCGGCAAGCATCTTGATCCGGACGGCTACGACCTGCTGGGTATAATCACCGGGTCGGAGGGCATGCTCGGCATCGTCACCGAGGTCACCGTCCGCATCCTTTCGAAACCTGCCGGCGCGCGCGCGGCGCTGATCGGCTTTCCTTCCAACGAAGCGGCGGGCGGCTGCGTGGCGAAGATCATCGCCGCGGGTATCATTCCGGGCGGCATGGAGATGATGGACAAGGCCGCGGTGCGTGCCGTCGAGGAATTCGTCCATGCCGGATACCCGCTCGATTGCGAGGCGCTGTTGATCGTCGAGCTGGACGGGCCCGAAGCGGAGATCGCGCATCTCCTGGGGCTGGTCGAGGAGATCGCGCGCGGTTGCGGCGCAACGGGGTGCCGGGTCAGCGAGAGCGAAGCCGAGCGGCTCCGCTTCTGGGCCGGCCGCAAGGCCGCCTTCCCCGCGACGTCGCGGCTGGCGCCCGATTATTATTGCATGGACGGCACCATTCCGCGCCACCAGCTCTCGCATGTGCTGTCGGCCATTGCCGGACTGTCGGAGAAATACGGCCTCGGTTGTGTCAATGTCTTCCATGCCGGCGATGGCAACCTGCATCCGCTCATCCTGTATGACGCGAACCGCCCGGGGGACATCGAAAAGGCCGAGGCGTTCGGCGCGGACATATTGCGGCTCTGCGTCGATGTCGGTGGCGTTCTGACCGGCGAGCACGGCGTCGGCGTCGAGAAGCGCGACCTCATGGAATATCAGTTCGAGGAAGCGGACCTTCAGCGCCAGCAGCAGCTCAAATGCGCGTTCGATCCGGACACGCTGCTCAACCCCGGCAAGGTCTTCCCCAAGCTCCACCGCTGCGCCGAGATGGGCCGCATGCATGTGCATGCCGGGCAGGTGCGTTTTCCCGAGTTGGAACGGTTCTGAAGGTGGGAGGAAAAGCATGGGAGTCGTCGACGATAAGGTCGTGATCGTCACCGGCGGGGCGCGCAGCCTGGGCGCTGCCGAAGCCGGATTGCTGGCGGCGGAAGGCGGCAAGGTCACGATCCTCGATATCCGCGACGAGCGGGGCCGATCCACCACGGACGAGATCGTGCGTCGAGGCGGCGATTGCCGATACCTGCATTGCGATGTCCGGCGCGTGGAGGATTGGGACAGGGCGATCGGCGAAGTCGTGGGCCGGCATGGCCGCATCGACGTACTGGTGAACAATGCCGGCATCAATATCCGGGAGTCGCTGCTCGACGCCGAACTGGACCATTTCGAAGATGTGATGGCGACCAACCTCTACGGCCCGCTGCACGGCATCCGCGCGGTGGCGCCGCACATGAAGGCTGCCGGCAAGGGCTCGATCGTCAACATCGTCTCGACCAACGGCCTGGCAGGCGGGCCGTTCGCCGCCTATGCGACCTCCAAATGGGCGCTGCGCGGTCTCATCAAATGCGCCGCGCTGGAGCTGGCGCAGTGGCAAATCAGGGTCAATGGCGTCTGTCCCGGCCTGGTGCCGACCGAGATCAATGAGGGTCAGCCCTATATCCAGCAGGGCATCGACAGCAACCCGATGGGCCGCGCCGGAACGCCGCAGGATATAGCGGCTTTGGTGCTGTTCCTTGCGTCCGACGCTTCCGCCTACATCAGCGGTGCCGATATCCCGGTCGATGGCGGCGGCATGGCGGGCACGGCCCGCTATCGCGGTGCCAAATATACGATCTGAATCGTCAGCGCGATCAGGCCGAGCATGGCGGCAACGGCGCGCGCAACATGCGCATATTCCCAACCATCACGGCGAGATTTTTCCTTCGACCCCCTGTCGGCTCGGGCCATACTCGTTCGTCCTTAGGATCGAGGAGGAGCGCAGCCCATGCTTTATGCCCTGCTTTGCTACAATGACGAGGATACGGTCTTCTCCTGGAGCAAGGAGGAGGACGACGCGGTGATGGCCAAGCTTTCGGTCGTTCATGAGAAGATGACCAGACAGGGGAAGCTCGGCCCGTCGCTCCGGCTGATGCCGACCACGGCCGCGACGACGCTGCGCAAGGATCGCGACCCGCCGCTGGTCGTTGACGGACCGTTCGCCGAGACCAAGGAGCAGCTTCTCGGGCTCTATGTCGTCGAGTGCGCCGACCTCGAGGAGGCGCTCGCCTTCGCCCGCGATCTGGGCAAGGCCAATCCGGGCGGCTCCTACGAAATCCGTCCGCTCCGGCTCTATGCGCCGGGCAGCCCGGTCGCTGCGATGCAGACTGAATGAGCGACCTCACCTGGATCGACGCGGCGCTGACCGGCGCGCGCCCGCGGGCGGTCGGCGCGCTGCTGCGCTATTTTCGCGATCTCGACACGGCCGAAGAGGCGTTTCAGAACGCCTGCCTGCGGGCCCTCAAGAACTGGCCCAAGAACGGCCCGCCGCGCGATCCCGCCGCCTGGCTGGTGATGGTGGGGCGGAATGCCGGGATTGACATGGTGCGGCGGGACAGCAAGCAGGAACCGTTGCCGCCCGACGAGACTCTCTCCGATCTTGAGGATGTCGAGACTCCAGCCGTCGAGCGGATGGACGAATCCCATTATCGCGACGATGTGCTGAGGCTGCTTTTCGTGTGCTGCCATCCCGATTTGCCTGCGACGCAGCAGATCGCGCTTGCGCTCAGGATCGTGTCCGGCCTCACTGTCAAGCAAATCGCTCGCGCCTTCCTGGTCGGCGAAGCCGCCATGGAGCAGCGCATCACGCGGGCCAAGGGCCGTATTGCCGCGGCCGAGATCCCCTTCGAGGCGCCGGGCGCGGTCGAGCGAGCCGAGCGGCTCGCCGCCGTCGCGGCCATGGTCTATCTGGTCTTCAACGAAGGCTATTCGGCCGTCGGCGCGACGGCAGCGCCTCGGGCGCCGCTTTGCGACGAGGCGATCCGGCTGGCCCGGCTGCTGCTGCGGCTCTTTCCGTCGGAGCCTGAGATCATGGGACTGCTGGCGCTGCTTTTGCTGCAACATGCGCGCACGGCCGCGCGGCTCGACGCGAGCGGACAGATCGTGCTGCTCGAGGATCAGGACCGAACGCTGTGGAACCGCCGCATGATCGGGGAGGGACTGGCGCTGCTCGACAAGGCGATGCGGCACCGACGGCGCGGCCCCTATCAGGTGCAGGCGGCAATTGCTGCGCTCCATGCACGTGCCGATAAGCCCGAGGAGACGGATTGGTCCCAGATCAATCGCCTCTATGCCGCGCTCGAGCAGCTGCAGCCCTCGCCGGTGGTCACGCTCAATCGCGCCGTCGCGGTCGCGAAAGTGCAGGGCCCCCAGGCGGCGCTCGCCATGATCGAACCCTTGGCGGACCGGCTCTCCGGCTACTTCCATTTCTTCGGATTAAAAGGTGGGCTGCTGCTCCAGATGGGCCACGCCGACGAAGCCCGCATCGCCTTCGACCAGGCCATCGCGCTCGCCAACAACGCGGCGGAGGCGGCGCATATCAGGCAGCATCTCGACCGGCTGATGCGAGAGCATGCCGTGCGAACTTGACGGCAGGAGCCGGGCCATTGGCTTGCGCTCTTGCGCGACGTACACACAGCGCCATGGACGCAGTATCCAAATTCAAGCCGCAGGGCGTCGAGGAGGTCGCGGCTTTTCTCGCGGTGCATAGCGAGTCCGGAACACCGGTGCTGGCTCAGGGAGCGGGTAGCAAGGCGACGCTGGGGCGGCCCGCGGCCGACGGCGCGGCGACGCTCGATCTGTCGGGCCTTTCCGGCATTACACTCTATGAGCCGGCCGAGCTGGTCATGACCGCGCGCGCGGGCACGACGCTGGCGGAAATCGAGGCCGCTGCACATGCGCACGGCCAGTGCCTTGCCTTCGAGCCGCCGGATGCTGGGCCGCTGCTCGGAATCACGGGCGCTTCGCCGACGCTCGGCGGTGTGGTCGCAACCGGCTGGTCAGGCCCGCGGCGCGTCAAGGCGGGGGCGGTGAGGGACCATATATTGGGCGCCAAGGCGGTCGGCGGCGATGGGCGGTCCTTCAAATCCGGCGGGCGGGTGGTGAAGAACGTCACGGGTTTCGATCTGCCGAAGCTTTTGACCGGCTCGCACGGGACGCTCGCGGTGATGACCGAGATCACGATCAAGGTCGTGCCGGCACCGGAGCAGACCCGCACCCTTATCTTGCTGGGTCTCGATCCGGAGAGGGCGATCCGGGCGCTGACCGAAGCCGCCGGCGGCCCCTATGAGATCTCCGGCGCCGCGCATTTGCCGCCCGAAACCTCCGGACGCTGCTCAGCTGCCGCGTCCGCTTGGGCGGGCGGCGGCATGACGGCGTTAAGGCTCGAGGGATTCGGTCCCTCGGTGTCGGCGCGCCTCGGCGTGCTCCGGGCTCGATTCGGCGACCAGACTGGACTGGCCGTGTTGGACCAGGAACAGAGCATCGCCTTCTGGCATGAAGTCCGCGACGTCGCGACTTTGCTGCCGCCCGATGGAATCCTCTGGCGCCTGTCGCTGCCGCCGACCGAGGCGGCGCGCACGGTGGAGACCATTGCCCGCGGCGCTCCCGCCGAGGCCATCTATGATTGGGGCGGCGGCCTCGTCTGGCTCCGGCTGCCCTCGGCCGAGGACGGGCATGCGGCGCTCGTGCGCGGCGCCATGCCGTCAGGTCATGCGACCCTGGTCCGCGCATCCGCCGCAGTGCGCGGCAAGGTCCCGGTCTTTCAGCCGCAAGCGGACTCGCTTCAAGCCCTCACGCGCCGCGTCAAAGCCGCCTTCGATCCGGCCGGCATCCTCGGCCGCGGCCGCATGTATTCGGATTTCTAGATGCAAACCCACTTCACCGAAGAGCAGCTGGCCGATCCGGCGTTGCGTGCCAGCGAGAAGATCGTCAGAGCCTGCGTTCATTGCGGATTCTGCCTCGCGACCTGTCCGACCTATGTGCTGCTGGGCGACGAGCTCGACAGCCCGCGCGGCCGCATCTACCTGATCAAGGACATGCTGGAGAATGACCGGCCGGCGACGGCGGAGGTCGCGACCCATGTCGATCGCTGCCTCTCCTGCCTTGCCTGCATGACGACTTGCCCGTCGGGCGTGCATTACCAGCATCTGATCGACCATGCCCGCGCCCATGTGGAGGCGACCTATCAACGCCCCCGGCTGGACCGCTGGCTGCGGGGGCTGCTCGCCTGGCTGCTACCCTATCCGGATCGCTTTCGCATGGCGCTGCAGGCCGCTGCGCCGCTTAGGTTCCTCGGCCGCTATCTTCCGGACCGGCTCGGCGCGATGCTGATCTTGGCGCCGGCGCGGCTGCCGCGACGAAGCATCGACGAGAGCGTCGAACATTTCCCCGCGATCGGCGCCAAGCGCGGTCGCGTGGCGCTGCTCGCCGGCTGCGCGCAGCGCGTCATCGGCCCTTCGATCAACGCTGCGACGATCCGGCTTCTGAACCGCCACGGGGTCGAGGTCGTCGTGCCCAGCGACGCTGGCTGCTGCGGCGCCATCGTGCACCATCTCGGCAAGGCCGGCGATGCGCGGACGCTTGCCGTCAGCCTCATGCAATCCTGGTTGCGCGAGATCGATGAGGGCGGGCTCGACGCGATCCTGGTCAATGCCTCGGGCTGTGGCACCGAGGTGAAGGACTACGGCTACATCTTCCGCGACGACCCGGTCTGGGCCGAGCCGGCGCGCCGAGTCTCCACGCTCGCCCGCGACATCTCGGAATATCTGTGGGAGCTCGGTCTCGCGCCGCCGGAGGAGCCCAAGGGTCTCACGATCGCCTATCAATCGGCCTGCTCGCTGCAGCACGGGCAGCGGATCGTGACGCAGCCCAAGGCGCTGCTCGAAGCAGTGGGCTTCACCGTGCGAGAGCTTGCCGAAGGACATCTCTGCTGCGGCTCGGCCGGCACCTATAATCTGCTGCAGCCTGGGATCGCGACGAAGCTTCGCGATCGCAAAATCGAGACCATCCGGCGCGTGCATCCCGATGCGGTTGCGACCGGCAATATCGGCTGCATCACGCAACTTCGGTCCGGAACGGACATTCCGATCGTCCATACGGTCGAGCTGCTCGATTGGGCAACCGGAGGCCCGGTGCCGGACGCTCTGGCGGACAGAATGGAAGGGGGGAAGGCATGAGCGGAACCGATCGCGGCCGGGCGCGAATTAGCCGGCGCTGTAGCCGAACGGTCGGGGCGGGAGCGACGCAACGACTCTGGGCGGAACCGCGGCCTCGATCCGGTCGCCGATTACGCGGACCCGGTAGACCGCGATCGGGCGAAAGGCGGGCGCGGCTTTGGCGGCGCCGGTCTTGAGGTCGAACCGGGCACCGTGATGCGGACAGAGGATCTGGCCGCCCCTGAGGACGCCGCGGGTGCAGTCGAGCGCGCTTGCTGCATGCGAGCAGCGATTCTCGACGGCGTGGAAGCCATCGGGCAAATGCGCGATCACGACGCTGCGGCCGTTGATGTCGAAGGCCATGCAGCTCCCTGGCGGAATGTCTTCGGTTCGCGCGACCGGGGTGAAGGGGATATCGAGCGTGTCCATCGCGATCTGGTCTCGGGCGCCGTCTTGAAGCGCGGCTGCCCTCTATTTAGCGACGGTTCCCGTCCGACTGAAGGGCGGCGGTGCGGGAAGCGGCGAGCGGTAGGGTGAGGGTAGCGGTTGTGCCGGCGCCGGGCTGGCTCGAGAAGTCGAGCCTGGCGTCGATGAGCGCGGCGAGCTTGGTTGCCAATGCGAGCCCGATGCCCAGCCCGTCGGTATCGCTGCGTGGATGGTCCGAGGCGCTGAGCACGGTCTGACCCAGCTGCGGCACGACGTCTTGGCGGATGCCGCAGCCTTCGTCCTCGATTTCAACGGCAACGCTCGCATGCCCAATTTGGAGACGCGTCCGCACGCGTCCGCCGATCGGCGAGAATTTCACGGCGTTCTGGAACAGATTGTTCAAGATCCGGCGGACTGCCCACTGGTCGCCATAGGCGAGCGGTATGCCATCGAAGGGCGGGTCGCGGACGATCATGACGCTACGACCCTGCGCCGCGACGCGCGCATAGGTGACCGTCTCTTCGAGCAGCGCGTCGAGGTCGATCGCCGCCATGCTGGGACCCTGCTCGTCCAAGGCGGTCAGGTCGATCAGGTTCTCCACGCTATCCAAAAGGCGCCGGCCACCCTGTTCGATCGCGCTGAGCGCGTCCTTCTGGGCGGGCAGGCAGTCATATTTCAAGAGCTCGGTGAAGCCCAGGACCGCGTTCAGCGAATTACGGAAATCGTGGCTCGCATTGCCGAGCAATCGGGTTTTCGCAGCCTCGGCGTCTTCGGCGCGTGAGATGGTGGCGGCGAGCCGGGTATTCGCTTTCTGCTGTTCGGCGACGAGCGAGGCCGTAAGAAGGATCGCGCCAATCGAGAGCGAGCGGTTGACGAGGGCGATGAGGCCACGATCGAGCACCGGCACCAGGCCGCCGATAATCGTCAGCGCGGTCGCGACGGCGGCCAGCAGCCACACGGCGCCGGGCCGCCGCGATTGGGCTGCGGTGAGCACGAGCGGCACGTAGAGAACGCCCGACGCAAGCTGAGAATCGACCGTGGAGTCGAACCAGAAGACCAGTGCCGCGAGGGCGTAGGCAACGCCAAGAATGGCGACGCGCCGCAAATCCGCAGCGAGCGGACCGGCCAGGACGGGCGCTTCTTCTGCGGCAGTCGGGGCGCCGGCGGCCGCGCTGCGATCATCCATGCTATACCTCTTCCGCCACCGTTACGGGCAAATGGTAAAATTTTTCCTATTCCGATCCCTTCATATGAAGGGGAGACGATGGGTGGCGTGGGAGGTGCTTCGGCCCGCTCAGGAACCCTCGTCCCAGGGCCGGGTTCCCTTGGCTGGGGTCGGCTCAGCCGGCCGGACCACGACATTGAGGACGATCCATTATGGCCAGCAAGATCAAATTCCGAGCCGCCGCTCTGGCCGGTCTTTTAGCGATGTCGCTCCTGGCGACGGCCTGCAACACGGTCGAAGGCGCGGGCAAGGACACGCAGAATCTGGGCAAGAACATCGAGAATTCCGCGGAAAAGAATAAGTAGTCGACGTCCTGGTTGGCCGTAGATGCTCAGCCTGCCCGCCGGCGCGCGATTTCGTACAGGGCGACAGCCGCTGCATTCGACACGTTGAGGCTGCTGATCGGCGGCTGTGTCGGCAACCGCGCATGGAAATCGCACCCTTCGGCCACCAGGCGCCGAAGGCCGCTTCCCTCGGCGCCGAGCACGAGCACCACGCGTTCGCCACAGACAATTTCTGCGAGGGTGCCGGTGCCGCGCTCGTCCAGGCCGATCGCGGTGAAGCCCGCCGCCCGAAGCTCGGCGAGGGCGCGCGACAGGTTGGTCTCGCGGAGGATGGGTACCGTTTCTATGGCGCCGGAGGCAGCCTTGGCGAGCACGCCCGAGATCTCGGGCGCATGCCGGCGCTGGACAATCACGCCCCGCGCGCCGAAGGCGGCGGCCGACCGGACGATGGCGCCCACATTGTGCGGATCCGTCACCTGGTCGAGCAGCACGAGCAAACCCGGCCCCGCGCCCCCGGCGATCAGCACATCGTCCAGCGTTTCTTCGGTAAGTGGCTGGGCGTCCAGCGCGAGCCCTTGATGGACGGATCCCGGCGGCAGCAGGCGGTCCAACGCGTCGCGGTCGAGCACGATCGGCGCCGGCCGTTTGAGACCGGCGCTCGCCGCCTTGCCGATGATCGTCGCGAACGCGTCCAGGGAAGTCCGCAGGCCGTAGAGATGGTGGCATGCGCGGGCGGGGTTGAGCCATGCCGCCGCAACGGAATGCGTTCCGTACAGAAGCAGGTGCCGGGCCACCGATGGGGAAGGAGCCTGTGCGCTTGTCGGCGTGCCGGATTGGCCGGCGATGGGCCGCTCTCCGGCAGGCTTGCGCCGATCCTGACGAAAGCTGTCCTGGCCGCCGTGGGGCTGACGAAAACGGCCTTGTTTCGGTGGATGTCCGCGCATCCTGGCCGTCTTAAAGAAGAAGCGTCGCCGTGCCAATGGAACGCCGCCGCTCCGATCCCGGAACGGGTCCAGGCAAGTCCAGCGCTCCGGTTGACATTGGCGAAGAAACCCGGATAGTCCCGCCCCTGGCCGCGACCCGCCCCGCCCGCGCGCGGGGCTCTCGGATGGAGGGGTGGCCGAGTGGTTAATGGCAGCAGACTGTAAATCTGCCCTCTTATGAGTACGGAGGTTCGAATCCTCCCCCCTCCACCATCGTTTTATATCAATATGTCATTGATGGTGTCGTAGGTTTTCACAAAGTCTCCTCCGCCCCTCGGGCAACCAGGTGGCAACACAAGCGTCCAGGATAAGTCGTGGTCCGGATGCGCCCGGCAGGGCGATCATCCCAGCTCGATGTCCGCCAACGATCCGGAATCAGCCGGCCGATTCCGTGAGCGAGCCTTCCGCATCTCGCCAGGAGGCGAGGCCGCCGACCTTGATTTGGCAGCCTAGAATCCCTCGATCGGCCCCTTTGTCTATTCTCTGCGCGCCGCCGCCAGGCAACCTTTCCAGCCTCCGCGCTCGAAAGCGGCCTTATTGCAATATACGGCCTGCGGAATGTAGGGGGCGATTTCGGGCGATGGCGGCTCGCCCGCAAGGGCGCGCACGAATTTGTCCATCTTGGGATGGTCGCGCCGATAGAAGCGCCAGGTGATCTGGTTATCGAGATATGGTCCCCAATCGAACCAGTTCGCATCGCGCGTCGCTTCGGTATCGGCGGGACGTTGATCGGCCGTCGATACGACGAGTGTATAGTTCCCGTCGCGGTCGAGCTTCAGATCGTGATCCATGCGGCAGGTCTGGGCGATGCCGGACGTCAGGTTGTAATTGCAAACGGTCCAACCCTCGATGTCACTGGGCTTTGAGCGAGGCTCTCCGCGTCGCGTATCAGGCGTGGTGAAAGCTCTTGCGTGTACGACGAAGAGATCGCCGAATCTGTGGGAGAGGAAAAAGGTCGCGTATTGCACGTCGGGATTGGCGAGCATGTCGACGGGCAGATTGTAGTTCGCCGAATTGCTGAGCTTCGGATGAGGCGACACATAGGAGCCAGGGATCGGCAGCGGCGGGAAATTGGCCACGTCTTCGAACTTCACCGCCAGAGGCTTGGAGTAGGGCTGGCACTCGTCATAGTGCGCGACCACATGGCCGTCGGGCGCATGGATGGTGATGGCCGGCAGCTTGACGCCCGCACTGTTGGGCTCATTGCCGAGATCGCTGCCGTAAATGCGGTACACGATGATGCCGCCTTGATTCGGCTCTCCGTGTTTGGTGAGGCCGAGATAGCTCGTGTTCGGAGCAGGATTAGCCGGTGTCGGGCCGAACACGAAGTGGATTGAAAACCGTTGATGAGCTCCGGCAGGCGGCACTTGGCGCCAAGGATTTACGCTGCCCGGATCGGGATCGATATGCACATCTGTCAGCTGATGCAGATTGTCCGTGTGCATGTCGTTTGGCAGATACGAGAAGTACCGCGCATGCGGATATTCTCCCGCAAGGTCGATCCAACCACTTGGCTCCACCTTGTAGCGGATGTCCCAGTAGTTGGCGCCCGACGTGTCGATCGTGAACGGGAATCGATTTTTGAAGACGGCGTTCGATTGCGCGCCCCAGCCAGGGCAAGCAGGCTGGTCGGCGTCAGGCGGCACCGCGCTGTGCGCCGTATCCTTGGGCCATTTCGCCGGATCGCCGAGCGCGATCCCGCATTCTTTCCGAATGCCGCGAGCGAGCGCGTGCTCCACATCGATCAGCCTGGGATCGCCGAGCTTGGCGAAGGCCGGCAATACCGACTTTCCTGCTGCCGATGCCACACCCACGGCGGCGAATGTGTCGCGCATCTCCGCAATGAGGGGTTTCAACGCCTCCGATGCATCTGGAAGTAGAAGGTCGAGAATCTTTGCGGTGTGATCGTAAGGCGGAATCTCACCCGGATCATCGGTCCCGTTGCCGATTCGCTGCAGTTCCGAGCAGAATTTGCTCGTCGCAGCGCCGGCGGGCGGCAAACCAGTTTCCGCTGCCGGCGCCGCTGATGCCAGCCACCAGCTTGTCGTCGATGCCGCAACGGCACCGAGAACGACGTGGATCAATCGATCGCTTTCCATCATCGTCTGTCTCCTCCCGCCGCATAGTCGTAGCCGCTCCGGCTTCGTCGATGCGCGATTTGTATTGACGACCTTACCATATCGTATATATTACGCCAGAGTATTATGATATACGATATAATCATCTGGAACACGGTCTGTCCTGGTCCTGGCCGAGCGCGCCCGCAGGGGGAATGCTGCGCTCTTTCGCCGACTCGGGGTCATGAGCTCTTTTGTCGGGTTGTTCGTCGCAACCTTCGCATGGAGACGTCATGACTTCTGCGCCTATCGCCGGCAAGTCGCATCATTCCGAGCTGATCGCGCTGATCTTTCTGCTGTCCCGGATCGGGCGGTTGAACGAAATGCTCCTGACGACCGTCCAGGCCGACCTGATCAAGGCATCCAAGAAACCGCGTACCGAGACGGAATGCCATGTCCTGATTTCGCTGCTCCTGCAGGGCGAGCCTTATTCGCTGTCGCCGACGACCCTCTGCGAATTCTCGATGCAAACGCCCGGCGGCATGACCAAGACGCTGAACAGGCTGGAAAAGGACAGCTTGATCCGCCGCCGGACGGATCGCAACGATCGGCGCGCGCTCCTGGTCGAACTGACCGCCAAGGGACTGAAGTCCACGCGCGCGCTCCTCGGTCAAACGGTCGACGGTTACGCCAAAGCCTTTGGTTCGCTGAGCCCTACCGAACTCAAGGAAGTCGCCCAAGCACTTCGTTCCATACTGACCATCCTGGAAAAGGCGACAGGGACAGAGCCCACAGACATGTGGGTCAGCGTGGACCGCGTGGGAGGAATACCGAAGCCCGGCTAGCCGGACTGGGAGGAGGGGAAGATGACCAAGAAGCTCATAAGCGTCGGTTCTGCAGTCGCGAGCGCGATCGCGGGTGTTGCGCTGAGCGGCGCTGCGGCGCAGCCGGCGGACCAAGCGACGGCCCAGGCGCCTGCGCTGGAGGAGATCGTCGTAACGGCGCGGCGGCGAGAGGAGAAGCTCCAATCGGTGCCGATCTCGGTGACGGCGTTTACGGGCGCCGCGCTCGACCAGCAGCATGTCGAGAATGCGACGGACCTGCAGCGGCTGGTGCCCTCGCTCACGCTCTATTCGATTCAGCGCGATCAGCAATTTTTCCAGATCCGAGGTCAATATACGGCGAACGGCGGACCGGGCGTCGTTACTTACTTCAACGAGGTCCCGCTGCTCGCGCCCATCGGGGCGGGCGGCTTTCCCGCCGGGCCGGGCGGTGGCCCCGGCCAATATTACGATCTCGACAGCTCTCAAATCCTCAAGGGGCCGCAAGGCACGTTGTTCGGCCAGAACACGACCGGCGGCGCGATACTGCTCTACCCCAAAAAGCCCGGCAACGACTTCTCGGGATATGGCCAGGTCACGTTCGGCAATTACAACGATCAGGAATTGGAAGCCGCGGCGAACATACCGATCATTCCCGACGAGCTGCTCGTGCGCGTGTCCGGCAGGCGGGCGACGAGGGACGGATTCACCACCGATCTTCAAACGGGAAAGGATCTGGATAATCGAGACTATTGGGCGGGGCGCCTGTCGGTGCTCTGGAGGCCGACGGATGATTTCGAGAATTATCTGGTCGCCAACAGTATCTATGACCACACCAATGGCACGTCGTTCATCCTCGACGCGGTGAAGCCGGCGGCGAAAGGCGGCATCGTTGCCGCCGTGTGGGACGCGATCCTCGGCAAGAATTACGTCGAAAACCTTTTGCTGCGGCAGCAGGCAGCCGGGCCGCGGGTCGTCATCGGTGAATTCGGCGAGGGATTGGGACGATTCTTCGAAGGAGTCGGGCCGCTCCAAAAAATATGGAACTGGTCCATCACCGACGTGGCGACCTGGAACGTCGCCGACGACGTGACGCTGAAAAACATCTTCGGCTATCAGTCGTACAAGCAGCGGGCCGTTCAAGGGCCTGCGCCGGTGCCCACGATCGATTTCATCCAGCCGAACGGCTGGAACACGAACGAGGAAGAGATCAGCGACGAATTCCAAGCACAAGGCAAAGGAAGGGATGGGAAACTCAATTGGCAGGTCGGCGCGTTCGCATCATTCATCCATCCGGCCGGAGCGGAATCCTTCATCATCCAGACCCTGACCAACCCGGCCGTCACCTCTCAGCACCCGGTGAGCCTCAGCCGCGCGCTTTATACTCAGGAAAGCTATGATCTGGGGGATATTTACGCGCCGTTGGACGGACTGAAGTTCACCGCCGGCTACCGCTACACCTGGGACTACCGCTCCCAGACCGCGACGCAGGTGCTTCCGCTGGCGCATAGATGCCAGCTTGCAATCGCGATCTATCCCGCCTGCGCGCAAGGCGGCAACGTGCGGTTTCAGTCGCCGAACTGGACGATCGGGTTGGATTATCAGATCACGCCCGAAACGCTGCTCTACATCGTCGGCCGCCGCGGTTACATCGCCGGCGGCATCAACACCACTCCGGCGGTTCCGGGGACCGCATCCTTCAAGCCGCAATACCTCGACGACGTCGAAATCGGCGTGAAGTCGGATTGGGAAATCTGGGGAATGAAGGCCCGAACGGACCTGGACGGTTACATCGGCTACTTCAAATCGATCCAGACCTCCGCATCGATCGTGATACCGGGAACCGTCACGACAGTGAACATCACCGAGAACAACGGGAAGGCGACGATTTCAGGCGTCGAGTTCGAGGGCGCGCTCGTGCCCTTGCCGGGCCTCGAGCTGTCGGCGACCTACGCTTACATCGATGCGCACTTCAACCAGTACGTCTCGATCGGCTTCTGCTGCACCCTCGATCCGACCTTTCCGGATACGCCGCAGAACAAGATCAGTTTGACAGGGACCTATCACCTTCCTTTCATTCCCGAGCAGTTGGGTGACGTCAGCGCCTCGGCCACATGGTCGTATCAGAGTCATGTCGCCATCGCGGTCTCCGGCGATCACACTTTGGGGATCCTCGAGCCCGGTTACGGTCTTCTCAATCTGAGGCTGGACTGGACCAACGTGGCGAAAACGAATCTGGACGCGTCATTCTTCATGACGAACGCATTAGATCAACTCTACCGCGTGGGAGACTTCGCGCTCTACTCGCAGCTCGGCTTCTATTCGGATGTCTATGGCGAGCCGCGCATGTGGGGCTTCCAGATCCGCTATCACTGGTGAGCTGTCCGTGAACGTGAGAACATTCTAAAATGGGGAAAGCCGATGAAGGGAATTCAGTGTAACCGAGGAGTGATCGCGAGAGCCGGTAGATTTGCCGCGCTCGCTGCCACGTTGGTCTGCCTCGATGTAGCCGGGGCGAGCACCCTCGGAACCGAATCACAGCGCGCCCGCGAAGAGCTCGCGCTCAAAGTACTGGCGAGCGGTCCGGTTCAGGAGCAGCTGGCGCGCACGGAGACGCTTTACGGCCAGTCTCAGCCTTCACGAACGCCAAGCGGCAAGTCGACCATCGAGAGTGCCGCCAAATCGATAGCGCTGGCCTCCGTGCAGTATGCGTTGAGCGAGGACGGCAGCCACCCCGTTGCGATGTGGTCATGCAATGCGCCGCATCGCTGGTTCGGTCTCGATGTGCCGCGATCGGGATATGGGGTCGACAATCCCGATAACGTCTATCGCTGGGTGGCGATCGATGGTGTGTCGAAATACGAAATCCGCGGGCATATGAAGGAGCCCGGACCGCTGCAGGAAACCTTCATTCTATACAGCTCCATCCCCGGGATGAATCCGATGAATCGCGAGGGTGCAGGCATGGTCGGAACCCTCCGAAGCGACCAAATGAGCATCGGGCCCGACGGTTCGTTCACGATCACCATCGACCCGGATCCCGCCGGTGGGCGCCCCAACCATATTCAGAGCAACTCGACGGCCAAGCTGCTGATCGTGCGCGACACGCTTTCGGATTGGAGCAAGCAAAATCCGGTG
>DATGMP010000052.1:0-40103 GCA_035293565.1 Alphaproteobacteria bacterium
ACACTGGGGCATCGAAAACCGCCTCCACTGGGTGCTCGACGTCGTCTTCAAAGACGATCAGTCACGCCTGCGATCCGGACACGGCGCCAAAAACATGGCCGTCGTCAGACACTTCGCCATCAATCTCGCCCGCCAGGCCAAAGACAAGAAAAGCATCAAACTCCGACGAAAACTCGCCGGATGGAACGACAAATACCTCGCAGAAATCCTCGGCGTAAAACCGCGTTAACCCGGATTCACTGCCCTGAGGCCGGAGCCGGATGCCTTGACACGCCGGGGCCAGGGCCCCTATGTCACCGCCATCTTATCGGTGGCAGCGTAGCTCAGTGGTAGAGCAGGGGAATCATAATCCCTTGGTCGGGGGTTCAAATCCCTCCGCTGCTACCATCTTACCCCTTGTCCGGCCCGGAGAGATAGGTAACGGATCGTACCGGAGACATAGGTTACAACCCTGGGCCGAACGGGTTGTGTATGGGTTGCAAGGTTTTTTGCTCCAGATCGATGAAGCCGAGATCGTAGCGCATGAAGCTGACGATCCAAATTCCTTCGTCGACTTCTTTTATGCCGAGACGCTGGCCGGCCAGGACGTGGGAGATGTTGACCCGCTTGCGGTGCATGCAGATGCGTCCGCAATGGGTGACCATGACTTCGCGAAGTCTGGCCGCCGGGCATCTTTGTGTCTCCACGCACCGTCGATGTGCACATCGCCACGTTACGTGGTGCGCTGAGCAGATCGGGGATGCCGGCGCTGATCAGGACCGTGCGTTCTCGCGGTTATTCGCTCGACCCGGAACGCTAAACAACGATCAACTACAGCGCAGCCGTAGTTCCTTATGCCGCGCCACTGCTTAAGAAGATAGAGTTCGAGCAGAGGCGCCGATCGCTCGACGCCCCCTCACAGATTTTGACGTGCAGCTTTCCCGCATCCGGCTCCTCTGCTGGGCATCCTGATCAAACCATCTGTTGGCGTCAGCCGGGTACGCGTGCGAACGGTAGCGGGAAAACCTTTTGAGATCACGACGTCGGCTTGCCGTCCGCGCTCGCGGGCGGGCAACCCATGTCCGTTGTTGCTGATCGGACTCCGCTCAACTCTTGTGACCTTCGGCGAGCCGACACAGGTCATCGCCGACCTCATTGACGAGAGTGCGCCGTCAGTCGAATAGCAATGGCCCAGCACGATCCGCCCGGGAGTGGCCCACGCGTCGTACCTTACGATATGATCCACGCTATTCATTATTAAGGGTCTTGGACACCGTCGCGGACGGTGTCGATTGACGAGAGATCACCAAGGTCGTCCTAAATATCAATCCGAAAAGCGGAACCAGACCGGGCTTGGCGCGCCTACGAGTCACACTTGGCGCGAGCGCGCTGTATAACCGCAGAAGGAGGTCGTGGGATTCTTTGGGGAGAATATCGATGGTCCTGACAGGCGTCTGGACTCGACCTCGGGGGCAAGGGCTTTAGCCGCAGCGACGATGCGAGCCCGCATCATATGCATGTAACAGAATCTGGATAACTTGAGAATCGCCCAGCTGACTACCGTCTGGGACGCGCCGAGCCCATCATCATCGCGAGCGGCTCACGTTCGGATATATGCAATCCCGGCAAATTTCTGACGGACACAAGCTGATGCGTGTCTTGATCGCAAGCCGAGCAATCTCGATTTAGTGTCTGGGGATCTCCGCCATCGCGCGACGCATGAACTGATCGAAGAGCGGCACGGTAAAGGCGGTGTCGCCGTGCTGTGGACTATAGACCATCCCCTTGCGGATGAGCGCGGATCGCACCGGGCCAACCTGGTTGACCTTGACGCCGAGAATGTCGGCGACGGCGCCGGAACGATGCTGGCCGGGTCCGAGTTCGGCCATGGCGCGCAGGTAGCGTTTTTCGGCGGGCGTGAGGCGATCGAAGCGCACACGGAAAAAGCTTTCATCCAGGTGTGCGGTCGCGATCTTCGTCGTCCGCCTGATGACGGGGAGCGTGATGGGCGAGGCGTCTGCCTGGTTCCAGGCGTGGTAACCCCATTCCTGAAGGAAATACGGGTAACCCTGGGTGACTTTCAGGATTTCAGCGAGGGCGTCGCGCTCGAACCTGACGCCTTCGCGTTGCGCGGGCTCGGCGAGGGCGCGTATGGCGTCGTCGTTCCGAAGTGGGCCGACCTCGGGAAACTCGAAAAGCCTTTCCGCATACGACTTGGATTCGCCGCTCATGGCAACGAGCTGCGGGAGCCCGGCGCCGATCACCACGAGCGGAAGTTGGTTCTGCGCGACGCGATGCATCGCCATGATGAGCGCGCTGAGCTCCTTTTCCTGAAGGTATTGGAGCTCGTCGATGATGATCGCGACGGCGGTATCGCGGGCAAGCGCCGCCTCGCCGACGGACACGAAGAGATCCTGCAGATCGTGCTCGATGTCGCCGCTGTCGGCGACGCCGCGTTCGGGATCGATGTCGAGACCGATTTCGATGTCGCGATAGGTCACCTTGACCACGCCCACAAAGCTCTTCAGCGTCCGGATGGCACGCTTCACCTTGTCCGAGACGTTCTTGAAATCATCGAGGCGCAGCAGAATCCGGCGAAGGGAAGGAACCAGGAGCTCGGCGACATTCCTGTGCTCCGGTACCTCGATCAGCTCGGCTAGATAGCCTTCGTGCTCGGCAACCTGCCAAATGCGATTGAGGAGGACGGTCTTGCCAACGCCGCGCAATCCGACGAGGAGGAGGCTCTTGGCAGACCGCCTTAACCGAATGCGGGCGAGCGTGACCCGCGCCTTTTCCAGAATCTCGTCGCGTCCGGTAAGCTCGGGCGGAGGCGTACCCGCGCCGGGCGCGAAAGGGTTGCGGACAGCGTCCATTTCTACAGAACTTATTCAAGTTTATTGATCTAAGGCTAATTTGCAATAATATCTCCTTACATGCCGGAGCGGTCAATAGCTCTTGTTCCTCAATCCGAGCGTGCCCCGAAGCGATGGGCCCGCAGGGGACGGGCGTTTCAGATGGTGACGATCGTGATTCTAATGTTCCGAACTGTTTGTCCGAAATGTCATTTTCTATTGGAGTCTCGCGTAATCGTCCGCTGCCAAAGAGGTCATCGAAAAAGCACCCAAGGAGAATTTTCTCCGTTCGCGCCGTCACGCCCAACGAGAGGGAGCGCAAGCGCCAGTGTCGCCGCTGCGGCGGGTGGGAACTTCATTGTCACCAGCTGCGGACGTCGATCCTTGGAAACTACGTCCAGAATGCCGAGCCAAGTCGCAAGAGTTGTCGGCCCGAGCAAGTCCTTGTCGATAGTCTGACCGGTGCTATCGCGACGGAAAGCGCGCACAAGCTTTGTGCCAATCAGACGGTACCGATATGCAGCCGGCTCGACGTCGATCAGAGCCAAGTTTCCTATGAGCCGCGGAATTTCGATAGGAGGATCGATGTCACGGCGGCTGCGCGGCCGCCAATTCACAAACTTGGCCTCCCAATAGCGATAGAGGTCGCTCCACGACATGTCGAAGGGTAATACTCACACAGGCCATTTGTGAACGCAGATTTGTCCCAAGACCGCGACAGGCCAGCTCGATACGCGTCGTGGTCAATTCGGCGATTTGCGTGCAACCAGCCTTTCAAGGTGAGCTCGGGCGATCGAAAATAGAGCCAAATTGCGTGCCTGATAATGCCTGGCGGAAATCTATGCCGTTCGAATGAAGTGCCGACGACCCGCCCGCCCCTGCTCCACAGATCGACGTGATGCACGAGCGCGAAGTGACGGAATCCGATTTCAAGCGTCGCCGCTTCCAGTAAGCCAAGGAGCTCTCGCGGGGCCTGCGCGAGCCTGGCTCGGTCTATAAATTGGGCGGCGAGCTCAAACCGTGGCATCGCTGTGCAGGATGAAATCATGCTCCGAACATCCCAGAATTTTGGGATGCATAGCGCGCTGGCAACATTGTATGCAATTTCGCGTCGACAAGGCTGTTCAATTCGTTCACCGGCGTTTTTTCCGAGGTGTCTCTTCGTTGGACTCGGCGTATCGGGCTGTGATACTTACGCCGCGACCCTAGCGGAGTAGCGGCTTTGCCGATTGACCGAGAGCCCGTTCGGTTGCGGGGGCGCCCGCCCAAGCTGTCGTCGGAGCGCATTATCGAGGCCGCGAGCGAAGTGCTTTCGGAAGTCGCGGCCGACGAATTCACGCTTGGAAAGGTGGCGGAACACCTCGGCGCGCCAGTGACCTCAGTCTATAACTACTTCCCGAACCGCTTCGCCCTCCTATCCGCGCTCGCCGAGACGCTGTTCACGGGGTTCAAGTTCGAGGAGCCGCCGGCCAAGACGGCTTGGCCCGATGCAATCATGGCATGGCTGCGCGCGGTGGATGCTTTCTTCCTAAAGCATCCGGTTGCGATCAAGGCGATCGGCACCGACGATCAGGTCTCGCCCGCTTGGGGGCTTGTTCGCGCTCCGCTGCTCAAGCAGCTTCGCCGCGCCGGATTCAAGGGCCGCGACCTCGCCGCTGTCGCGCTTGCGGTCCACTCGCAGCTGATCGGGCTACTCTTCATGGCTTCCTATGCGTTGAGGCCGCAGCCCGCGGACGGGGTTTTTCCTCCGTCGAACGCGAGCCAGACAGAGCACGATGAGGCCGAGCTCCGATCGCATCGGAAGGCTATCGATCGCGAAGAAATCATTGGCTTCGGTCTTATGGCGATTGTCCGGCAGCTCAAATGGCTCGCCCAGAGCCGCGCCCGGTAATCGGAATCTGGACAGCGCTTCCCATTTTTAGTAGTGAGTTCTAAAAATACCGGTCGCCGTCGCTCGACGGCCTGCTGAGGTTATGGAAATGCCGCTCGACAATGCTTCAAACGCGCAGCTCTACGCCGGCCTGCCGATCGCCGATCATGCCTCTCTGCGCGCCGCGCTCGAGGCCGGCAACCTTCAAACGCTGCTGATGGTCTACGTGCATCTGACGCGCGACGAGGACATGCTCGATCGCTTCGCCGCATGCCTGACCAGCCCCTTCGCCGCGCCGAAGGACCTACCCCCCGAACTCGTGCAGGAGCTTCGCGAGAAGCTGTTCGCGGTCCTGACGCGCGATCCGCCGCCGCTCGCGGAGCCCCTTCCCGCCGGCCTCATGCAGCGGATGATGAGCGTGGGCGTCGGCGAGCCGGTGGCCGACGAATTCATACCGCTGATGATCGAGCAGGCCGGATTCGAAGAACCGATATCGCGTTTAGCGAAGCCTGGCCGGATCAAGCCGCCATCGGACTTCAAAGTCTTGGTGATCGGGGCCGGCATGGCCGGGCTGGCAATGGCGATTAAGCTCAAGGATGCCGGGTACAGCTTCGAGGTTTACGAGAAGAACGGGGAAGTCGGCGGCACCTGGTACGAAAATGTGTACCCCGGGATCGGCGTCGATACGCCGAGCCACTTCTACTCGCTCTCCTTCGCCCAGTATCCCGACTGGAACAATTATCATCCACGCGGCCACGACATGCAGGCATACCTCGTGGGCGTGGCAGATCGATTTCAGCTGCGACCGAACATCCGGTTCGGCGCGCGCGTGAAGGCGATGCGCTGGAACGATGCGCGCAAGATCTGGTCGGTCACGGTCGAGGACTCGAACGGTGAGCGGATCGCCGAGGCAAATGCCGTCGTCAATGGCCACGGACCCGTGAATCGCTGGGATTTGCCGGACATAGAGGGGCGCGAGACCTTCAAGGGCCCGATGATGCACACAGCGGGGTGGGATCCGTCGATCGACCTTACTGGCAAACGCGTGGCGGTGGTCGGAACAGGCGCCAGCGGCGCCCAGGTCGTGTCGGCGCTCGCCGGGAAAGCGGCGCACCTGACGATCTTCCAGCGCTCCAAGCATTGGGTGATGAAGAACGCGGAATATGACAACGACGTGACGGAGCCCGTGAAATGGGCTCTCCGCAACGTGCCGCAATACATGCCGTGGTTCCGGTTCCGAGCCTTCTGGTTCGCTTCGGACGGACTCTACAAATGGGTCAAGAGGGATCCCGCCTGGGAAGGAAACGATCAGGCGATCTCGCAGGCGAACGAGGACGCGCGCCAATACGCTCTCGCCGGAATGAAAGGCGTTCTCGCCCATCGGTCCGACGTGCTCGAGAAGATCACGCCGGACTTTCCGATCTTCAGCAAGCGCATCATCCTGGACGCGGGCTATCTTGCAGCGCTCGGCCGAGACGATGTCGATGTTGAGACTGGGGGCATCGAACGCATTGTGGAAGACGGCATCGTGACCAAAGACGGCCGCAAGGTCAAAGCCAACGCGATCATCTTCGCCACCGGGTTCAAGATTGCAAAGATGGTGGGGGATCTCACGATCATCGGGCGAGACGGCCGCAATCTCGGTGAGGAGTGGGGCGACGAGGATCCCCGCGCCTATTTGGGCACGAGCATGGAAGGATTTCCGAACTTCTTTTGGCTCGTCGGGCCGAATAGCGTTCCCAACCACGCGGGCGGCCACAATTTGATTGTCGAGGGCCATGTCCACTACATCATCGAATGCCTCGACATGCTCTTGAACCACGGCGCACAAGCGCTCGAGCCGACGAAAGAAGCTTTCGGCGCTTACAACGCCCAGGTCGACGGGGACCTAGAGACCATGGTGTGGTCCCACCCGAAGGCGCGGAGCTACTATCGTAACAGCAAGGGACGTGTATATCTCTCATGCCCCTATCGGCTGGTGGACATGTGGACCATGCTCCGCAAACCGAAGCTTCAAGATTACAAGCTGCATTACGCCGAAGCGGAGGAGACTAAAATCCGCGCCGCATCCGCCTAAGAGCGATTGCCGTTCGGCTCGGCGGGAGGATTGAGATGCCGTCGCGAGCGCCCGCGCGATTTGCGTTCACGAAACTAATCGTCTCCGACGTCGACCGCCTGTTCGCGTTTTACCGCGACGTCTTCGGGCTTACGGAGATTGCGCGCGTGAGGCAGGGCGAAGGGAACGCGGAGCTGGACGAGATCATCATGGTCCCCGACGGCGCCGGATATTCGGTGCCTAGCCTTGTCATTCAACGCTACCCCAACCGGCCAATCCCCTCTCGCGGAGAAGCCACGCTCGGGTTCATGGTCGCCGATCTCGAAAAGACGCTGGAAGTGGCGATTAAGGCAGGTGCTTCGATCGATCGCCCCGCGCGAACAGCTTCGGAGCATGGCATCCGCGTCGCCTTCATCAAGGACACGGATGGCCACCTGATCGAAGTCGTTCAGCAATTGTAAGCAGGCGCACCGAGGGGGAGGATAGCGCAGCCGCCATCTTCGTCCGGGGTGAGGGCTCGACGGATAACGGGCAACGGTGGAGGGGCACGTGGGTGGATGGAATTTCACAAAAGGGCTGAAGGATCTTGGTCGCGGCTGCTTCGCCTATCTGCAGCCTGACGGCGGGACCGGATGGACAAACACCGGGCTCATAGTCGATGGGGAGGCGAGTCTTCTCGTCGACACGCTTTACGATCTAATCCCATCAGCTGCTCGCCATCGCCCGTGAACACCACGACTGGCCGACTCGGCTGCGCGATCGCTAAGCCGAGTCCGGTCAGGGCCGCTCCCCCCATCGCGCCCCACAGATAGAAATTTCCATCATGGTCGCCAGCCGAGAACACGTCATAGGCGGCGGAACCGAGGCCCGCGACGACGAGCATGTCCCCCCGATCGGCAAGCAGATCGGCTACCGCGACGATCAGGTAGACGGCACCCGCCGGATGGAAACATTTCAGTTCGAAGCGCCAAAGCTGCCGGCCGAAGCCGAAATTGCACGCAAACGGATTCGCGATTTCCTCGAGGCGGAACACGAAACGAGCGGGTTCGCCGCTCATCGCTCCTCGTGGAGCTCGTTCGACGCTGATTTCAGCCGGCGCGCGGGCGCCTCCGGCTTCATCGGGATCACCTGGCCCAGGAATATGGTGGACGGGGGCAATCCGGACTGGTCCGCTTCGTCGTCACGGCTGAAATGCTGGCGGCGGGGGCGCCCTGCTTCGCGCACTGGATCGCCGACCGCCAATCCGGCCCGCAAATCCTCGCGCATGGGAGCGAGCGCGCGAAGCACTCCATCCTTCCTCGAATCTGCCGAGGCGAATGTTTCTTCGGAATCGGGATGAGCGAGCCCGAGTCCGGCTCCGATCTGGCGGCCGTCCGGACGCGCGCGGAGCGCCGGGATGGCGGATGGGCCATCAACGGCAGCAAGATTTGGACGTCGAACGCACATCATGCCCATTACCTGATCGCGCTCGTGAGAACCGGCGAGGCCGGGGAAGATCGGCACGGCGGCCTCACGCAATTCATTGTCGACATGTCGTCCCCCGGAATACGAGTCAGACCGATCCATAATCTGGCCGGCGGGCATGAATTCAATGAGGTCTTCTTCGAGGACGTCTTCGTCCCCGACGACATGATGGTCGGCGCTGAAGGGGAAGGCTGGGCGATGGTCACGAGAGAGCTCGCATTCGAGCGCTCGGGACCCGATCATGGCGGGACGAATTCGGCAATGAGACCTTCTGGCAGGAACGCCTCGGACGCGCTGTCTGCGAAGCAGGCGGCGACGCCGTATGGCGGAGGATTTCAGGAGCCTGAGCGAGAACGGAGGCGCTTCGATGACCGAACTATCCACCTGCGCGAATCTGAAATTTTCGATCGCCGATGGCGTCGGTCGCATCGTGCTCGACAGGCAGGAGCGGATGAACGCCTTCACCTTTGAGATGATCGACGCGTGGGCGGCTGCGCTCCGCCATTGCCGAGCGGATGATGCTGTCAAGGTGATTACAGTCACTGGGGCAGGCTCCGCCTTCTGCAGCGGCGGCGACATCGTGGAGATGACGGAACGGCTGGGCCAAACCCCTGAGCAGCGCAAAAGCGAGACTTTCGAACGCGTGCAGCGAATCCCGCTAGCCCTCGAGGATCTCGACAAGCCGGTCATCGCGATCGTGAACGGCGTCGCGACCGGGGCCGGCATGGATCTCGCGTTGATGTGCGACATACGCTACGCCGCTCAAAGCGCGCGGTTCGCCGAGACCTATGTCAAGGTCGGGTTGGTGCCGGGGGCGGGCGGCGCGCACTTCCTTCCGAGATTGGTCGGCGCGTCGAAAGCGCTGGAGCTGTTCCTCACCGCCGAGTTCATCGATGCAGATGAAGCGCTTCGATTGGGACTGGTCAACAAGGTTTTCCCCGATGCGTCCCTGGCCGAGGATACGGCGAAGGTCATACCCAAAATGACGGCCGGGCCGACATTCGCTGTGAGGGCGATGAAACGAGCCATTTATCAAGGCATGCGCAACGATCTCCGGACGAGCCTCGACCTGATCTCGTCCCACTATGCCGTCGCGACCGCTTGCGCCGATCATCGCGAGGCAGTCGGACGGTTCGTCGCGAAGCGGAAGATCAGCTGATCGGGAGGCTTCAATGCCGATGCGAGGACTAGCGAACGACGCGCTCCAACATCTGGCGCCATTCGAGATGAACTGATCTGCATCGCTGCGCCCCCATCCTTCGATCCCACTGCCTGTCTCAAGTATCGCTAGACGGCACTCTGGGCATCAGGTGTGGGCTTTGCGGCATCCGTACTGGCAATGGACGAGCCCCTGCCTCAAAACAAAGGGACACGGCGATCAGATTCAATCTAGATGCCGTTACGGAGGATTGCTTATGTCCGAAGATCTCGCGTCCGTGCTGAAACCCATTTCCCCGCCTCGTGTCCTGGAGGACGTCTATACGGCCGAGCAGCATTCGCGAATGCTGAGCGTGGTGCGCCGAGAAGGACCTTGGAAGCTGATCCTCGCCCAGCATTTCGCTTCGGCGGAAGAGGTGCTCGCCACAGTCTCTGGAAGCCTTCCGGAAGGCGTCACCCCGACGTTCGACATGTTCCTGTCGCCCGTGTTCCGCGGCTATTGCGCTAAGAACGGGACCGCGCTCTACCCGGAGCTCGAGGACGTGTTCTACAATTCGCTGTTTATCGAGCATGCGCGGTCGTACTGGAATGCGGCCTACGCTCGACCAGAGTCGATGCTCTTCAACATCCAAGGTCCGTGCGAAAGCGGCGACCCGGCGCATCTCGACGCTGTTTCCTTCCGCGGCGTCACCATGAAGAACACACCTATCTGGCTCATGAACATCATGGGCAAGTCCGGCCTTTTCCGCCCGTGGCTGCTGAAGAAAGCGCAGGTCATCACCTGGTTCTATCGCGGCAAGATCGGCGGGGGGTTCACCTACTGGCCCGAAGGCCCGCGCGCGGCGCCCAAACGCTTGCCCGCGCCGATGTGGAATCGGGGCGTCGTGGTGCAGAACGAGATGATGTATCACCGGGCCGAATCGAATGGTCCGATCGAGATGCGGCGGCCTACAGGGCTAGCCTTCGAATCGCTATTCGGAGCCGATCCTGACGTATCGGATGGTTGGAGGATTCTCACCGGCGGCGAGACCATTCAGCGCGTGCCGGCCGCGGAGATGCGGTTCCTCGTCCATTGGAGCGCGGAAGTCTATGCGGACCTGAAAGAGCTGAGCCTCGTCATGGACCAGACTGATGATCTGACCCTACAGCGGATCTTCGATATCTTCGAGCGGGACCTAAAGGCGCGCGGAATGAGATTCGTGCTGCCTGCCGATCCGCTTCACGATCGCGATTTCATCAAGACGTTGACCGGGGCCTACGATATCGGGACTCCGACAACCTATCCGGCCGAAGCGCCGGGCCCTCAGCGGGCCATGGCGGCCTAAATCCGCAACGGGCAATCGCTGAGGCAGCCCTCCCCTTCCGAGCGAGGGCCATCACATTCGACGACTTATCCATGAGGGAGGGATTATGAGCAACGCTCCGAGACTAGACGGCAAGGTCGCCTTGGTGACAGGTTCGAGCCGAGGCATCGGCCGGGCGATCGCGCAGAGGCTCGCTTCGGCCGGCGCGACCGTCGTGGTGACCGCGCGCTCGGTCGAGAAGGAGGTGGCGGGAAAGCGCTTCCAGCAAGACCAAGTCGTGTCCGGGACACTGGCGGAGACGATCTCCCTCATCGAGAAAGCGGGCGGAAAGGCGATCCCGCTCGGAGCCGATTTGGAAAAGGCCGAAGAGCGAGACAGCCTTGTGGAACGCGCCATCGACGCAGCAGGCGGTCTCGATATCCTCGTCAATAACGCCGGCTTCGCGGATTATGCCCGCGTCGATCAGATGACAGTCGACACTTTCGAGCGGACGTTCGGCCATTACCTCCGCGCTCCGTTCATGCTCGCCAAGGCCGCCATCCCGCATATGAAGACCAAGGGTGCCGGGTGGATTGTGAATATCGGATCGGTGACGTCGATGCCGGTGCGCCGTCCCTTCCTCGAATATCAGCGGCGCGGCGGCGATGTCGTGTACGCCTCGATGAAGGCGGCGCTCAACCGTTTCAGCCAAGGCTTGGCGGCCGAGCTCGTCGACAGCAACATCGCCGTCAACCTAGTGGGGCCCTCGACCGCCATCCGCACACCAGGAGCCTCGGATCTCATTCCCGCCGGGTATAAGACCGAAGACGTCGAATATCTCGCGGAATGCGTCCTGCATATGAGCTACCTGCCAGCGGTCGAGCGGACGGGTTTCCTCGCCTTCTCGATGCACTTCCCGTGGGCCCATAACATCCAGGTGATGAGCCTCGACGGGCGGACGCCGATGCCAAAGCGCGAGCCTCCGGAATTTTCTCACCCCGCCATTCCGGCCGCCGGCATCTAAGCGTCTCCAATGGCAGGCATGATACGCGCGCTCGTCATCGAGCGGTTCGGCGGCCCGGAAAGCGTTTCTTCGAGACGGGCAACGTTGTCGTTCGGACCCGGATGCAAAGCCCGGAGCACGCAGCCTCACGGCATTCCAACGATGGACCGCCGGAACGTCGGCTTTTTGGGCATGCGCGTAGCGGTCAACTCCCAACGGAGCCGCGACGCGGCAGGAGGCTTCTGGTTCTTTCCGTCAGCTCAGGCGTCGTGAGGTCGGCCAAGTGCGCCGCTCGATCTTTCGCCATTTGCGCGGTGATTTCGGGGTGCGTCGAGACCCAGAAGTTCTTGGCGGCGATGCCATCCAGAATAATCCGTCCTGCCTCGAGCGGCGTAATCCCCTCGCTCGCCAGCATGTCATGCATGAGCTTCCGGTGATGCGCGACTTCCGGCTTGTCGTCGCGATTGGCGTCTTCAAAGATACGGGTCGCGACCGGGCCGGGCAGAACGCAGGAAATGGAAATGGGATCGCCCAGTAGGCTCATTTCCAGCCGGAGGCATTCGGTGAAGGACAGCACCGCATGCTTGCTCAGAATGTAAGCCGTTTGAACCGGCATCATTCCGAGCGCCCCGATCGACGCGACATTGGCGATGTAGGCGGGCTTGCCGCTCGCGAGCATCCGCGGCACGAACGCCCGCACCCCATGGATCACGCCATGAATATTCACATCGAGCGTTTCCTCCCACCGCTCGGCCGGAATTTCCCAGCTGTATCCGACCGTCTCGATGCCGGCGTTGTTCACCAGCAATCGTACATCGCCGAATTTGTCGTAGGCGCGCGCCGCAAGCTGATCGAGCTCCCCCGGAATCCGTACGTCGATCCGCTCGGCCATGGCGCTTCCTCCGGCATCACGGATATCCGCCGCGACACGTCGCGCCCGTTCGATGGCGACGTCCGCGAGCATCACGTGCATCCCTAACGAGGCGGCGTGCCGAGCGATCCCCTCGCCTATTCCGCTTCCCGCACCGGTGACGACCGCGGCTCCTTCCGCGAACCCTTGCTTGACGGCCATCACTTGACCTTTTCGTAGACCTCGGTGAAGGCCGGCTCGACACAGGTCAGTTTGGTCCCGTTGTTGCTGTATGTGCAGGTATCGGGACCGCCGCTTATCGTCTTGCCGCCGCGCTCAGCTTCCCACGACACCGTGAAAGAGTTGGAGCCCGTGTTCTTATAGCTTTCCCGATACCAGTCGTTGCACCATACAAGCTGGTCTCCATATGGACCGTCGAACCAAAAGACATTGATCCGGCCATTTGGCGTATTCTGCACGAGCAAGCTTTGGCGCGTCTTGCCGTCGTCTTTGTAGACGGTCCAGACGCCGCCGGTGAGGCCGCCTTGGCTCCAGTGGGACTCCTTCACGTTCAGGACCCACTTGCCCTTCATCGATATGAACTTTTCGTCAGCGTCGCGTGCGTTCGACTGATTCCCAAGCAGCGCGACGCAACCGATCGCCGCCAAAATCCACTTCGATTTCATTATCCTCTCCTCCTGTTTTGCGAATTGTTCGTAGCAGCAGTCGTCCTCGCGTCAGGACATGCGCGGCGTCTCCACGCCGGCGAGCCGGCAGGCGTATTCCAGCAGCGAAGAAAAGTCCTTTGACGCGAACTCAGTGGCTCTCGCCGCGCCGACGACGGCGTAGGCCGCCGACCCGACCGGCAGTCCGATCCGGTGCTCGGCCGCAGCCGTCATCGCTAGCCCGAGGTCCTTGAAGGTCAGATCCAATGTGAAGCCAGGCTCTATGTCGCCCTTCAGCACCTTGTTCGCGAAAGCGATCTGGAACTGTCCGTTATTGGCCGTCGTCCCTGCCGTGACCGCCTTCATGGTCTCGACGTCGAGGCCGAGCTTGGTTCCCAGCACAAGCGATTCGGCGACGATCTGGGCCGTGACCAGCAGCATGTAGTTGTTGACGATCTTCATCCGGCTGCCCATTCCGACGGGTCCGCATCGGTAAATCGCGGTCCCCATAGCATTGAGCAGCGGTTCGATCCGCGCGAAGCTTCGGTCGTCGCCGCCGACCATGAAGAGCGATTCGCCGCGCTCGGCGTGGAGCGCCAGGCGGCCGACCGGACAATCCGTGAACAGAACGTCTTTCGCCGCGCAAGCGGCGGCGACTCTGTCCGTCCCGCTTGGATCGATCGTGCTCATGTCCATGAGAACAGCCCCGGGCGATAGGACATCCAAGACTCCGTCCCTTCCGAGAACCACTTCCTCAACGTGCCGCGTCGCGGGCAGCATCGTCACGACGATATTTCGGCCGCGCGCCGCCGCGGCGACGCTCGTCGCCGGATAGGCGCCCAATCCCGCCAGACGCTCGATCTTGCCTGGCTCCACGTCGTAGGCGGTGACGTCGAAACCCATGCGCACAAGATTGGGCGCCATGGGCATGCCCATGGCGTCCAATCCGATGAAGCCGATCTTCTCGGACATCTGCCTCTTTCCTTCGATCGATTAGGGCGTCGCCACCCGCCAATAGAGGCCGGGGCCGTACTGATCGAGCGCGGCCCTTTGGACCGGATCATTCACGCGCAGCACATTATAGTCGTCGGCGCTGAGCTCGTCGCCCGGCTTCTTGTCGCCCGTGAAGGTGTAGAGGGCATACCCCTGATAGGCCCACTGCTTGGACCCGTCGGGCCGCCGCAGGACTGTCCAATAGCCCGAGGGCTGGGTATCGGCAGGCGCCTTCAAAGGCGGCCAGTTTTTCTCGCATTCGGCGTCGCAGCCGAGCAGCCCGACCGCCATGCCGACTTGCTGTAGCCCTGTGTCGCCGCCGCGCGCGCTGTGCGATCCATTCGCCGTGTAGCGGAAGCTTTCGCGGACATAAACAGTGTGTCCGTTCGGAGTCGTCCACACCCCGCCGCGCGTCTCGTCAGGGCGAAGCTTGACCTCGGCCGGAACGAAATACCGCGCGACCATCGCCAGGCGAAAGCGCCGATCGACGCCTTTTCCGTTCGCGTCGCCAAGCCGGACATCGCCGTTATAGGTATAGAGCGGCTTGCCCTTGTACGTCCATTGCTGGATTCCATCGCGCCGCGTCATCGTCGAGAAGTCGCCGATCGGAAGAGCGGCCTGCGGCCCCTCGAACGGGACGAAACGGTGCGCACACGGATCGGCCGAGCAGTTGGTCTGGTCGCTATCGGCGTCGCCGCTGAACGCGTAGAGAGCCATGCCGCGATCATCGACCAGCACCTGACCCGCTGCCTCGGCCACTTCCGCGATTCCAACTCCCGGCGGCAGCGCTGCGCCGCCGTTCCAGACCGGCTTCGCGACATGCCAGACTCCGTCGGCCCCCTCGCCCTTGAGTAGCCCCCAGCCCTTGTCCTTCTTGGATGTGTAGAGCGGCTTGCCGCGATAGGCCCATTGCCGCACGCCATCCCCTCGAATGACGATCGACCAATCCCCAAAACCCGATGCGCCCGCAGGCGCGACAATCGGCGGCCAGGCATCGGCGCAAGCGCCTTCACAGGAAGATTTCCCCGGTTGGTCGTCCTTATCGCTCGTGTACGCGGTCGCGCCTTCGGGCCCGCCGAAGCGGAGAGGCGCCCTGCCGCCAAGGTTGAGGATTACGAACGGCATCGGCTGCTGAAAGACCATGTTCTGCAGCGTTATGCCCGGAGGCGTCGCAAAGGGCGCTTCCGGAAGGCCATCGGAGCCCGATCGGAGGTAAGCGAAGACGGCGCCTGCGGCGACGAGCACGACCGCCGCCGCTCCAAGCAGAGTTCCGGTTCTCATCAAGCCATGATCTCGGTGACGGTCTTCGACGTCTCCATCGAATCGCTTCCCCAGCTGTTCACTTGGACGCCCATCGCCTGCTGCACGGTCAAGCCCATGCGCGAGACGGGATCCCCGGCGGTGCGAACGTGAAGGCCGGTTTTCACGAGCCCGCCGGCGCGACCGGCCGTCAGCATCGGGATGTTGTCGAGCGAGTGGAGCTTCGCGTACCCGGTGTCGGTAGTGATCCACACGAGCATCCGATCGAGCAGCGTGCCGCCGCCCTCATGGAAGCTGTCCAACGTGGACACCATATCGACCATGGCCGACGCGATCTTCTCGATGAACCAAGTCACCTGCGGCTGATATCCCAGCGACGGATCCACAGGCTCCTCGTGCGTGTGCGTGTGGTGCACGACCGCGCTACCGGCCTTGTGCAGTGTCGACAGGCCCTCCGTCAGCGCGACGTTCAGAACGCGTGTCTGGCCGCACGCCACGGCATTCGCCAGAAGCGCCATGAATAGCCGGTGATTGGTCAGCGCCGTCTCGACCTCGGTGCCCGGTTGGGGTGCGCCTTCCGTTGGCTTCGGCACGGAGCAGGCTTCGAGCGGCGCGGGCTTCTGCAGTTCGAGCTCGAGCTGTTGCTCGAGCTGGCGCAGAGACGTCAGGTATTCGTCCATTCTGGCCTTGTCGGCGGAACCGACCGCAACCTGAACTTCGGCGAGTTGCTCCTTCACTCCCGAGAGAACGCTCTGCCGTGCCATGACGCGCGGATCAGGCTTGAAGTCGGCGGCGTTCGGGTCGCGGAAATCGGGCCCGAAGATGCGCGTGTAGAGCGCCGCGGGCGAGACTTCATTCGGGTTCAGCATATTGTCCGCACGACGGCTCAGCGCACCACCGGCAACGCCGATGCATGAGACCTCGAGCGACCTGAAGCGCGTCTTGCCGCCGATTGCATCGGCGACGAGCGTGTCGACGCTCGGCAACGTTACCTTCTGTCCCGAAGCCGGAACCATTCCCGTCGTGACGCCAAGCGGACCCGTAATGTGCGGAAGGCCCGGCTTGCCGTCGAGCGGCACCTTGAACCCGCTGAAGATGTTGATCTTGTCCTTGAACGGCTCCAGCGCCTTGAGCTCAGGCCCAAGCTCGGTGAGCTTCCCAGGTTGACTTGGCTCCCATCGTCCGGGGTTGAAGCCGCAGCCGAAGAACCAGTTCAGGAAAACCGTGGGCAGCTGCGCGCCGTCCGCCAGCGCGGTCCCGTTCGTATTCAGGAAGCAATCGAGGAACGGCAACCCGACAGTCACCGCCGAGCCGGCCAGCATTCCCCGCAGCACCCTGCGTCGGCTCAGTTCTTGGATGGAAGCCATCTCGCCTCTCCTCTCACTCGGGCTTGGCCGACCGGTCGTGACGGTCGGCTCCGGCGTCCGCGCGCATCTCCGGCGGAGTCACGCGGTAGAATTGATCGCTCGTCGCGATATCGCGAAGCAGATCTATGAAGCGATATCCGTCCGTCGCGAACTGCTTGGCCACATCGTTGCGGACCCAGTCGGAATCGGCCTTTGTCGGTGCATGCCCCAGCCCGTAGGAGACCAGCCGATTGACGACGCACGCTGTCGCGGCCGCGCTGTCGTGCAGTGCCCTACCCAGCCCGATGGGGTCACTAAATTTCGTACCGTCCAGTTCGCCGCTCGCATCGATCGCGACGCCGTTCTCGGTCAAGCGGAAGCCTCCTGTCGTGTCGAAATTCTCGAGAGAGAGGCCGACCGGATCCATGATCTTGTGGCAGCCGGCGCAGGTTGGATTCGTGCGATGGGCGGTGAGACGCGCGCGGGCCGTCTTGAACTCGGGATTGCTCGTGTCCTGTACGACGGCGAAGTTCACGTTTCCGGGCGGATCCGGGACCTTCTGGCAGAGCAAGATCTCGCGAAGCGCCTTCCCGCGAATCGTCGGCGAGCTCCGGCCGGGATGCGAGTGCAGCGCCACGAAGCTGGCCTCTGTCACGATGCCCGCCTGCTCTGCATTCTCGGGATATTCGTACGGTACCCAGACATCGGGGAGATCGTTCGGAGTTTCGATCGGGATCTTGTAGATGGCGGCGAGCAACGGCGTCAGAAACGTCCGCCGTGTGGTAAAGATATCGCGGTAATCGCCGTGCCTCGTGACCAGAAGATCGATGATCGTCCGCAGCGTCTGCTCCTGCGCATCCGCGGGCGCGCGCGATACGAACTTCGGATAAAGCACCGAATCCTTGGCGAGCGTCTCGAACGAACTGAAGCTCAACATGTCCGCGAAGAACGCCCGCACGCCTGCCTCGACGCGCGGCGAAGCCAGCATGCGATCGACCTGTCGCTTCAGCCCCGCCGTGTCGTTCAGCTCGCCTTTCTCCGCCGCCTCGAGAAGAAGCGGATCGGGCGCCGCATTCCATAGAAGAAAGCTCAAGCGGGACGCTTTGGAATAAGCGTCGAGCCGGTAGGATCCCGGATGCTCGGGATCCGCCTCGGCCCATTCCTGCCGAAACAGGAATTGCGGAGCTTCCAGCATGCCCGCCAGGCTCAAAGCGAGCCCAGCATAAAAGTCATGGACCTTCGCCGTGGCGCCCGAAGCGATTCCGATCTCCGCGACGAGTTCAGTGTCGGTCAAAGGCCGCCGATAGAGAATCCTTCCGATACGCGCGATGAACTGCTTTGCGCAGGCGTCGTCGGCAGCCTTGGGATCGGCAGGCCTGCAAGCCAGCATCGTGGCGCGCCGCTGTTCGTCCAGAACTTGTCCGGCGATGCTGCGCGCCATCCCGTCATATTGCTCATAACCGGAAGCGGTGACGCTAGCCTCGCCGGCCCCGACGGCGATCAACCCCGAATCCCGCTGATCCGGCTCGAACCGTCCGCCGAGCTTGATCGTGCGCCCGAACACGTCAGCGATGATCTGCCGATACTGATCCTGCGTGATACGGCGCATCTCCACGAGCCGTTTTTGCGAAGACGCGCTTTCCGCCGCGTAGGTCGAGTGATGCACGAGGAACCCCAGCAACGCGCATCCGGCCGCAGCCAGGGTCTTCAACCAGCGCCGCGCGGCCGCTTTGCCATCAGTGTTCTGAACCATCGCACTCATGCTCTTATGGAGCGCCAGTCGAGCTTTGAGCTGACGCGGTCTTCTCCGGCGGCTTGGCCGGATGGATGATGAAGGCGGGGATCGCCTCGACCTTGTAGGCGGTCGAAATCGCTGTGTTCTCGCCTGTCTTCGGATCGGGGTAAGCGTCTGCCATCCGCTTCAGCGCGTAATAGATGCCTGGCGCGTCAAGCGAGACGACGGCCTCGTTGAAGACGCCGCCAAGAGAATAGCTCCAATAGATCGACTTCCAATCCTGATATCCGCCCAGGATCCCGTCGGCGTTGCCGTCAGGCTTCAAGGTCAGCCGCAGCTTGGCGTCCTTGAACAGAAACTCGGGCTGAAAGAAGACGTCGCCCAGCATATGGAAGGTGAATTTGTCGGTGGTGACCACGCCATTCTCGAGATGGCCATGGACCACGTTGTAGGAGCGCGGATCGTCCGAGACCCGGAAAGTCATGTCGGCGATCGGCTGACCCGCGGTGTCCCGCGTGATGGGCGACGTCGCGCGATAAATTCCGACGGTCACGTCGCCCGATTTCGACGCGTCATCGATCCCGGAGACCTCGATGAGCCAAGCCGGCATCGCATCGCGCGGCATGTCCCACATTGTCGCGGGATAGCCGGGGCGATCCGGCGGAAAGGCGCGGTCCGGCACGAAGCATCCCAGGACCCGGTAAAGCTGGTTATCGACGCCGTGCTCCCCGCTTTCCGGATCGACAAAATCATTCGCCCCCTCGCGGCCGTCGAGATCGAAGCCATACCCGGCTTTTCCCTTCAGCGTCTTGATATGGGGATCGGGAGTGGACTCCGGATAAAGATAGGGGCTGGCCGGTTTTCCGTCCTTGCGCCCGCGCATGCCGATTGTCGCATACATCGAGCCCGGCATCGCCTTGACCAAGCCCTCGATCTCCGCAGGGCTCTTGCCCATCTCGCTCAGGATTCGGCGGAAATTCTGCTCGGTGCTGGGGTTGAGCCCATCCGGGCAATCGCCATCCTGGGAATAAGTCGCCATGAAGAACCAGCTGACGACATAGGTCTTGGTGGCCGCCGCGGCGGTCCCCGTCGTCGCGAGTGAAGCAATGGCGGCGGCTCCGGCGGAAGCGAGCCACTTTCTGCAATGTGACGGGCGCAGAGCCGGCCTCCAATCCTTCATGTGATCCCTCTGGCCAGGGTATGGAGCGAGGAGAATACACGATGGCAACTCGCGCCGGGTGGTGGATTTCGGCCGCCCCCTTGGTGGTACTCGGCGCATCATCGTTCGATACTTCTCACCAACCTGTTCCCCGATCGCGCCGGAAGGCGTTTCTTTCGCTCGCGAAATGATTTCAATGCCATCAACGGTCCAAGGCGAGTCACCGCCTGTTTGGGACCTTCGACGTCGGGGGAGAGGATCGATGCGTCCGTTGGAAATCGCGGAACAATCCGAGATCCCCATGATTTTGAAGACCGTGAAAAATCTCTTCAAGGCGAGGGGGCTCCTCTACCAGGATGCGGCCCAGCGGCTGGGCGTCAGCGAGACGACCGTAAAGCGCTACCTGACAGGGCATGGTCTAACGGTGGACATTCTCGAAAAGATTTGCGCGTTGATCGACGTCCGTCTCACGGACCTGCTGAACATGGCGAGGGGTCCGGATCGCTCGCTGCCAGATCTGAGCGAACAGAAAGAACGGGACCTGGCCAACGATCCATTCCTGGCGGCGCTCTTCTATCTGCTGTCCCAAGGCTACGCAGCTGAAGCGTTGCAGCGTGATTTCGGCTTGAGCGACGAGCAGCTGAGCGACTACCTCGCCACGCTCGAACGACTGCGTCTGATCGAGCGGTTTCCTTTCAACCGCATCAAAATCAAAGTTCGGCGCGATTTCACCGTCGTGCCCGGCGGTCCGCTGATGAAGCTCGCCCGCGAGACCCTTTTGCGAGACCTCATCAAGCGGTTTGAGGCGGCGGACAGGGATTGGATGGTCACCTACGCAAAATTGTCAGCGACCTCGGCGCAAAAGATCCGCGAGCTTCAGCAAGAGTTCCTCAAGGCCGTCTCCGCGATCGCCGCCCACGACCAAGACCTCCCGCCGGACGTAGCGGGGTGGAACGGTCTGCTCTTCATGATGCGGCCAGTAGATATCGGTAGTCTCCGGAATTGGCGCCCCGGCGATCAAGGGGTCGGCGGACAAGGGGCCGCTTAATAGGCCCCGCTTGTCCGCGCCGTTTTCGCGCTAGAACGAATACCGAAGATCGACGCCCACCTGGCGCGGCGGATTGGTCACGAACTGGAAGTAGCCGGTGTTGTAAACGCCGTTGACCGTGCCCGTGCCGCCAGCAGTCAAGGGCTGGTTGCTGGTTGGAGTGACCACCTGCTTGTCGAGCACGTTCTTGGCGAACACGGTGATCTCCCATCCCGCGTCCGGACTCCGGATCCCGGCATAAAGGTTGAGCTCGAAATCCGGGCCAACGCCGACTGGGGCGGGATTGATGATATGAAAGTTGGGCTTGAACTCCGCCAACGCGCGTACGAACTCGTTAAGCCCGGGAAGCTGAGCCAGCTCGAAATCATACTCGGTATTCGCCGAGATCGACCACGGCGCCTGGTTAGTGAGGGCGCCATTGACGTGACAGATGCTGGTCTGACCGTTGCCTTGCACCCGTGGAGGAGAACCCGCCGGCGTCGGGTTCGGCGTGCCGATCCCTAGATAGTCGTTGCATGGCTCGGCAGCGTTGCTGAACGTCGCGTCCGCGTACTCGCCGCTGAGCGATGCGACCCACTGCGGCGTGATCTGCATGCTGATGTCCGCCTCCACGCCGGTCGAGGTGGCCGGCGTGTTGATCGCAAAGGCGCCGATCGCCGTGGTCGAAACCGGTCCGAGGCTTCCGTTCGACAGCAGAGGACGATACGAGATATTGCCGGGTCCCTCGACGATATATCCCTGGTAGCTGGTATGAAAGACATCGGCATTGATCCGCAGCCGGTGGTTAAGCCAGTCGCTCTTCACACCGGCCTCTATATCGTTCGACTTTTCGGAGGTGAAATTGAAGAAGCTCCGCGGAGCGCCGACCTGGGTAATGCCGACATTGAAGCCGCCAGGCACGTAGCCCCGCGCATAAAGCGCATATGCCATCAGGTCTGGCGTGAAATGGTGCTCAAAACTCGCTGTTCCCGTGACAGCATGATAGTCCTGTCTTTCTCCGTTGGGCCCCAGCAGCGATGTATTGAGGCCAAGCGCCGGGGCGGTGAGCATAACGTTCTCATAACGAAGCTCCGCCTGATATCTCACGCCGAGAGTCAGGACATCCTCATCGGTGATGTGGAAGTTATTCGACGTATAGAAGGAGTAGTCCTCGATATTCGACGAGATCGGAAGGTTGCCGACCGCCGAACCCGGGAAGAAGCAGTGTCCGCCAATGAGGGCCGCGCAGGGCGGCCCTGGCTGCTTCGGAAATGCGCCGAAGGTTATGAGCGTGCTCGCCAAAATATCGTCTTTGTTTACGGAATAGTACCATCCGAACATCCAGTCCCAAAAGTCGTTGCCGGACGACTGGAGACGCATTTCCTCGGTATGGACACGGAACAGGACAACGCCCGCAGGCTGGGACTGATTCCAGGTCGGAACGGTGTTCGTCGGATCATTGTAGATGTTGTCGACGTACTGATAGTTGTCCAACCAGGACCCGACGTAAACAAGGCTTATGTTGTCATTGATGTCGTACTTCACGTTCCAGGTCGTCAGATCCTGGCGCTCGACATTGTAATCCGGCCCGTTCGTCAGCGTCGCGCGTTGGCTGGGGACCAAGGTGATCCCTGTGTAGGGCGAGGTGCCATAGAGGTACCGGTAGAAATTGTCCGTAGCCTTCAAATCCTGATGGATGAGCGCTACGTCCAGATCGTCAGTAGGCCGCCATTCCAGAGTGATGCGTCCGCCCAAAGTGCGATGCATCTCGTCCTTGCCGGTCGTCAGATTGACGCCGTCGTTGCCTCGGTTGAATTGGTAATTGAAGGCGGCGCGCACGGCGAGCTTGTCGGGAACGATCGGGATGTTCACGGCCGCTTCGCTGTCCAGCAAGTCGTTCTCCCCGAATTGCTGGTCGACATAGCCTCCGAACTCCGACATGTTCGGCTTCTTTGTCGTAATGGTGATCGTCCCGACCGTCGATGTGCGGCCGCGCAAGGTGCCCTGCGGGCCGCGCAAGACCTCGATGTCCTCCATATCGAACAGGCTTCTCAGAGCGTCTGCCGGAAAAAGAAGCACATCGTTCCAGTACACGTCGATAGATGGATTGGATCCGGTGCTTTGGTTGAACCCCGCGCCCCGAAGGGTGATCGTGCCGGTCACGCCGCTGTTTGGCGTCAGGTCCAATCCGGGAGTTAGTATCGCAATATCCTGAACGTTATTGAGCTTGAAATTCTCTATCGATTGACTGGTGATCGCGTTGACGGTCATCGGAACCGCTTGCAGACGCTCCGTACGCCGTTCGGCCGTGACGACAACTTCCTCCAGAGCGGCAGGGGCATTTTCCGTCTCCCCGTTTCCGGCCGCGGGAGCTTGACCGAGAGACGCCTTATGAGCGCCGAGCGCAAACAGACTCACGCTAGCGCACATCAGAAATTTCGAACGGCAGCGGACACGCATGACAATTCCCCCTTCACGAATCTTATTGGCGCTCAAGATCTCGCAGCTGCCGATCACGTGGCGCAGCGCGTCTTCGCCGGACTAGGCTGGACTAAGCAAAAGTGAACGAGCAATCAGAATCAGGCCCGCTTTTTTAGGTCTGTCCGAAGTAAAATTGCGTGATACTCCGAGTATCGAGATCTGCCCCCGCTTCGCAGCGGTCAACGCTGTCCTATTCGGCACGAACGATTCACCGTCCGCACGGCCGGAGTAGAGGCGCCTCGATTTTCCTATGTCGCTACTTCGACGCTTCCTTAGGAACGATGATGTTCGGATCGAAGTAGGTGAATTCGACCGTGTATCCGTCGGGGCCCTTCAAGTGCGTGTATCGATACTTGCGGCCCCCCGGCATGGACGAGCTGGTCGGCGGAATCACTGCCTTGTATCCTTCCGCCATAATGCGCGAGGCTTTCGCGTCGACCTCATCGGCAGAATGCAGGAAGAACGCGACCCGGTTGAATCCGGTGCCCAGCTGGACCGGTTCGGTGTGGTCGGGCCGGTACACCAACACGACGCTGCTGCCCGTGTCCTTACCGTCAGGACTCAGGATGACTTCCCAGGCGCCCGGACCGAGAGGAACGCGCCGAGCCTCTTTCAGCCCGACTAGCCGCGTGAAGAAGTCGAGCGATTTGTCGAGATTGGAAACGTTGATGAGCGCGCTGATGCCGGTGACGCTTTCCTGCGCCGATTGCGCCGATGCAAACGCGCCGGTCATCGAGCACAGCGCGACCGCTGCGCACACAAGCAACCCTACCTTCGTTATCGTCATTTTTCTTCCCCGTTCTGCAAGCCAGACATTTGAGCAGCGGCGAGCGCGACGGACCAGCGCCACGACACGCAGTCAGCGCGAGCATCGTGATTTGACGCCCGGAGTATCGAAATTTGGCTTAACTCACGCGTTCAATGCGCGAGCGGATCGGGCCTAAGCTGGAATTCGACGACCTTCTCGAATGAGCCTTCGCCCGTCTCCTGGTGCCAAGGCGTGGCGGTGGCGTTCACCGACCAGATCTCCCTCCCCTTCCATCCGGCTTTCGGGTCGTCGATCCGAGCGTCCATGCCTCGCGGATAGAAGCTCAGCGGATACGGCACCCGCATCTCGACCCATTTGCGCGAGTCCGGCAGAAAGGCCAGAATCGAGTCCGAGTTGCTGCCTGGCATGAAGGGAACATCCTTGCCGAGGCCGAACACATTATGGAGGTCTACCCAAGTCAAGTAGTACCAGCCCGACCCGACATTGGTGCCGGTGAGCTTCGGCTCGGGCGCTTGATAGAACGTCCATCCTTCCGGGCATTGTTGTCCGGTTGCCGTTGGGCCAGCCTTAACCGCGCATCTCGAGCGATCGAAGCGGCCGAGTTGTCCGCTGCCGAACGCGACCCAGGCGATGCCCTTCGAATCGATGTCGACTTCGCGCGCATTGAAGGCGGCGTAGTTCCCGTTCGCGAGTTTCGGTGGCTCGTAGTACTCGGTCTTGCAAGTCTCAGGCGGATTGCGGCCCGGCTCCAAGCGGATAAGCCCGCTCGGGACCGTCGGCGTGTACTTCGCGACCCAGATGCTATCGTCGACAGGGCTCACATTCATGCCATAAGGAAAACCGGCAATCCGGGTGTCTTCGGCGGCCTCATGCGTATCGGCCTTCGCCTGACTGTCCGCGCCTGCGGGGCTTGCCGAGCCTTCCGCGCCGCCGGCCGCAGCCAGCGGATCGGCGGGCTGGTTCCAGTTCGCACGGTTTGGATCGATCTTCCCGTCGCCGCTCGTGTCGAGGACGAAGGGACACCAGCCCACCGCCTTCTTGGCGTCGTGCGTCTCGTCCCAGACCTTTGTATTGATCCAACCGAGCACGTTGAAGTCGCCGCTGAAATAGACAATGTCATCCTTCGTGTGGCCGAAATTCACATGGTGCGAGTCGAAGCACACAGGGATGATATCGACCTTCTTGGCGGACGGATCGTAGAGCGCGATCTCCTTCCCTTGCCTGCCGACGTTCGGGAAATAGGCGGCGAATTTGCTCTGGTTGCCGTCGCTGCACCAATCGTAGGCTTTGCCCTCGCCCTCTCTCATCGACATCCAAACCCGACCTTTGTCGTCGACCATCGGGTTATGGACCATCGCGCCCGGGCGATGCTCGACTGGGGGTGAAACGCCGGGAATATCGATTTCGGTCGTGGCGCCCGTCGCCGGATCAAGCGCCTCGAGATGCCCGACATGCAGGTCGGTGCCGTAAATCGGGCCGTGAGCGTTGACGGTCGGGTTGCGCTTGTCGGTCGTCGCCTCATCGTGCACGAAATGGCCGCCGGCGAAGTCCCACTCGGTGATAACCACATTGCGCTCGACGCCTTTCGGCCGCGGGGGCATCGGCGGCGTCTCTCCAGCGGCGATGCGGTCGCCCCAATCCGCGTACATCTTGAGCCCGCGCTCGCGGCCGAACCGAGCCATGTTGTTCTGCATTTGCGCGCCGAGATCCTTGGCGTGATCGCCGAGCGAGATGTCGCCCACGCGCACTTTCTGGATGCGCTCGGCCCAGCCCTCGATGCTATTGGCCGCGCCAGGAAGCTCGCGCGTGGCCGCCGTGCCCAACTGATGACAGAATTGGCAGTTCTCCTTCATGTGCCCCAGCCAATCCTGCTGGGTCTTCATGGTGAGCGCGATGCCATTGCCTTGAGCGCCTGTGCCTGGGAATTTGTTCGCGGGCGGCGGCCGCAGCAACGACCACCAATAATTGGCCGGATAGATCTCGGCCGCGGCCTTGGCGTCGGGCGCGATGATCGCCGTCAAATCGATTTTATGGCCCGGCGTCGCCTCGACGGGCTTCGAGTCCACCAGCCCATAGCCGCGAACCCAAACCTGATATTTCGCGTTGGGCAGTTCCGGCAGAACGTACCGCCCTTGATCGTCGGTCACCACGATCTTGATAAGGGGAGACTTAAGGTCGTGCGTTTCGGCAATGACCCAGACGCCCGCCTCGGGCCCCTTGGAGCTCTTCACCACGCCGCCGATGTCGTCGCCGACGATCTGGACCCCGGAAGCGGCGCCCGACGCGCTCGAACCCGCCAAGCCGACGATCGATACCGAAGCCAGCAACCCGATTATTGCCCTGAGCGCCATCGCGCAACCTCCCGACGTTCCGTCCGGCCGAGGAGCGCCCTCGTGCCCCGATTATTCATTTCGACGGTAAAGGAGGCTACAGGACCGTCATAGACTTCACTTGAGCACTATCGAGCGAAGGCCAGGGAATGGTACGCTCCGCATCGCAGCGAGATACTTGGGAAGCCGCTTCTTGGATCGCTCTCTAGGGCGTGACGGCGCGCCATACGAGCGCGGCCGAGCCGTGCGGGATCTGCGCCGGAAGGCTGACGTTTTTCAGAAGGTCCTCGCCCGGGAGGAAATCGTAGATGTCGTTGCCATTCAGGTCTCCAGCCCTCTTGTCTCCGGCAAAGAGGTGGAGCGGATAGCCGAGGTAGGCCCACTGCTTCGTTCCGTCCGGCAGAGCGACGACATCCCAAAATCCCGAGGGCTGAGCGTCGTCGGGCGCTTTCAAGCGAGGCCAAACCTTGATGCACTCCGCGTCGCACCGCGAACCGCCTAGCTGACGACCGGTCGATTCGTTCAACGGCACCCCGTCGCGCAAGCTGTGCCCTTGCATGTAGGCGGAGCTGTCGTGAGCATAGAGAGTCATTCCGGCGGAAGTCGCGAGATTTTCGCCGCCGAAATGATTGTGGCGAATGATGACGCCTTCCGGGACGAAATAACGTACCAGGAGCGCCGGCTGCCATCCCATCCCCGGCTTGCTGCCATTGACGTCTCCGGGATCCACATCGGCATCGAAGGTGAAGAGCGGTTTCCCGCGATGGGCCCATTGGTCGGAACCGTCTGGAGCTCGAACCACGGTAAAGTCGCCAACGGCCTGCGCGAGGAACGCTGCCGGAACCGGCTTCCAGCGCGACGTGCATTCGGGATCGGCGCATGCGCTCTGGCGATCGCTCGCGCGCTTGCCGTCGAACGCATAGAGCGTCATGCCGTGCGCATCCACGAGCCCGACGCCGTTCGCCCTCGGCAGCTCATGCGCCGCGATGCCGTCCGGCGCCGACAAGCTGCCGGCCGGATCGAAGATCGCCACATGAAACGCCTTGTCAGCCTTCTCCCCTCCGGCCTCCCCTACCGATACGTCGCCCGAGTAGCGATAAAGCGCTTTGCCTCCAAGCGCCCACTGGCCCACGCCATCTTGGCGCCGGATGACAGACCAGTCGCCGGAAGGCTTCGCTTCCTGCGACGCCTCGAGCGGCGCCCAGGTCTTGGCGCAATCGCCGTCGCATGCCGATCGCGTCGGGTCGGTGTCCTTGTCATAGGTGTAGGCGGTGCGCCCCTTCGAGTCCGCGTATGCGAGGCGAGGCACCATCTGCTTTCCGTTGGCTATCCCAGTCGCGACGAGCGGACCAAGACGAACCTTGTGAAGCGTGATGCCGGAAGGAGTCGCCAGAGGAGCGGCCGCCATTTGAGTCGGTTGCGACCGCCAGCCATAGAGCAAAGCGCCCATGCCTGCTCCCGCCACGACGAGAGCGATCACGACGGCAATCCGCGACATTCGGGACTCCTGCGCCGCGGGTTTCATCAGACCAGGACTTCCGAGAAAGCCTTAGTGGCCTGCATCGAGCGAGTTCCCCAGCTGCTCACCGGAATGCCCATGGCCTGCAGCGCGGTCAGGCCGACGCGCGTCCCCGGATCGCCGACCGCAGCCACATGAAGACCGGTCTTCATTCGACCGCTGGCCCCTCCCGCGGTCAGAAGCGGAATATTGTCCAAGGAATGGAGCTTCGCGTACCCTGTGTCTGTCGAGGCGACGACAAGCGTGCGATCCAGGAGTGTGCCATCGGCCTCACGAATGCCGTCGAGCGCCGTGAGCAGGTCGGCGAAGCTGCTTGTGATGTCGGCATAGAAGCTGGTCATCTCCGGCTGGTAGCCCAGCTTCAAATCGACCGGCTCCTCATGCGAGTACTCATGGTGGGTTTGGTAGGCGCCGGCGCGCCGGAGCGAGGAATTCGCGTTCGCGTACGCGATGTTGATGACCCGCGTCTGGCCGCAGGCCAGCGCATGCGCCAGGAGCTGCGCGAATAGCCGATGGTTTGTCTTGACCGTTTCGATCTCGGTGCCGGTGGGCGTCTGGTCAACCTTCGCCGGCACAGAGCAAGCCTCGAGGGGCGCAGGCTTCTGCAGCGAGATGTCCAACTGTTTTTCGAGCTCACGCAGCGACGTGAAATATTCGTCCATGCGCGCGCGATCCGCCGCCCCCAGATCCGCGACGAAGGCTTTCCGATCGTCGGCCACCGCGGACAGCGCGCTTCTCTTCACCATCACATGCGGATCGGGCGTGAACGTCGCGGCATTCGGATCCGCGAACCCGGGGCCGAAGACGCGCGTGTAAAGGGCGAGTGGCGAGACCTCGCCGGGATTTATGGAGCTTGCGCTGCGGCGACTTTGACTGTGCAGGGGATCCCCCGTGCAGCTGACTTCGAGGGACCGGAAACGGCTGTTGGTCCCGATGACGTCGGAAACGAGGACATCCATCGAAGGCGCTTCAACTGTTTGGCCGGCAGGGACAGTGCCGGTGATGAGCGCGACCGGACCCGTGAAGTGAACCGTGTTCACGCGGCCGTCGAGCAGCACCTTCATGCCGCTATAGACATTGATCTTTTGCTTCCAGGGTTCGAGCGGCGCGAGCTCCGGCCCCAGCGCTGCGATCTTGCCAGGCGTCTTGGGCTCCCAGCGACCCGGGTTGAAGCCGAGCCCCCAGAACCAAGTGCCGAAACGGGTCGGGAGCGGCGCGCCCGTGTCGGCAAGCGCCGTCCCGTTCGCGTTCAGGAAGCAATCCAGGAACGGAACGCCCACCGTGACAGCGGCGCCGCCAAGAATCCCGCGCAGCACGCGTCGGCGAGGGAAACGTCCTAAGGTATTCATCGTTGCTCCTCCTCTTGCTTCCCTGAGGCGAGCTTGGCGCGCGGAATGTCAACGGCGCCCATCGCAGTCGGACCGACACGGTAAAGCTCATCGCTGGTCGCGATCGTCTTCAGGAGAGCGGGAACCTTGTAACCCTCCTCCGCGAACGACTGCCCCAAGGACTTCATCCACTCGGCTTCCGATTTCGCCGGATCGCGGCCAGCCGCATAGGCGTAGACCTTGTTGACCAGGCAAGCCGGCGTCGCCGGATCGTCATGCACCGCCTTGTCGAGCCCAACCGGATCGGTGAACTTCATGCCGTCGAGCTCACCGCTGGTGTCGATAGCCACGCCATTCTCGCGCAGGCGGAACTCGCCGTCGGAATCGAAGTTCTCCATCCCAAGCCCGATCGGATCCATGATCTTGTGGCAGCCGGCGCAGGTCGGCTCTGTGCGATGCGCGGTGAGCCTCTCGCGCGCTGTCTTGAACTCCGAATTCTTCACGTCGTTCACAAGCGTGAAGTTCACGTTCGGCGGCGGCGACGGGACTTTCTGGCAGAGGACCAGTTCGCGAAGAGCCTTGCCGCGGAGCGTGGGCGAGCTGCGGCCTGGATGGGCATGGATAGCGACGAAGCTTACCTGCGCTAGAATGCCCGCCCGCGGATCGCCTTGCGGATAGGCGTATGGCACCCACGCATCCGGCCATCCATCCGGCGACACGACCGGGACGCCGTAGATCGAACCCAACCGCGCCGTCAAAAACGTGTTCGGGGTCGTGAAGAGATCGCGATAATCGCCCTGCCTGCGCAGCAAATGATCGACGATCGTCCGCAACGTCTGCTCTCGGGCGTCTTCGATAACCTGGAATCCGAACTTCGGATAGATGACCGGGTCCTTCGATAACGTGGAGAATTCATCGAAGCCAAGCATATCCGAGAAGAAGGCGCGGACGCCTGCCTCAAGACGCGGCGACGCGATCATGCGGTCCACCTGCCGATCTAGGCCATCGCGAGCATTGAGATCGCCCTTCTCCGCGGCGGCCAAGAGCTCCCGGTCGGGAACCGAATTCCATAAGAAGAAGCTGAGCTGCGACGCTTTGGAATATCCGTCGAGGCGATACTGCCCGGGATGTTCCGGATCCGGCTCAACCGTCTCTTTCCGGAACAGGAAATTCGGCGACACGAGAATCGTCGATAGCGCTTCGCTCAGCCCCGCGTAGAAATCGTGAAGAGCCTTGGCGGTGGACGACGCTATGGCGACCCGGGAATCGAGCTCCTCGGCCTTCAGCGGCCGGCGAAAGAGATATCGGCCGACGTCCGCTAGGAAGCGCTTCGCGCAAGCGTCGTCGGCGGCGCGGGCGTCGGCCGGCTTGCAAGGCAACAGAGTGCGCCGATGCTCATCGCTCACTACCTGGCCCGCGATGTTGTGGGCCATGGTCGCGTACTGCTCGAGGCCCGACGGCGTGACGCTGATTTGCCCCGCGCCAACGGCAAGCAGCCCGTCGCGTCGAATCTCGGGCTCGAACCGCCCGCCGACCTTGATCGACGTCCCGAAGACATCCGCGATGATCTGGCGATACTGCTCTTCGCTGATCCGTCGTGTCACCGCGCTGGGAGCCGTCGCGGCGAGCGAAGGGTCCGCGTATGCGCCGGGGCCGCTCCCGAACGGCGATCCGCCGAGCCAAAGGGTCAAGCATGCGGCTGCGGCCGCCATAGGCATCAGTTTCGAAATCCGGATCATCGCTCCCCCGTGCGCCGCACAAAGCCATCGACGGTCCATCGCATTCAGCGCTCGTTGTTGGTCGCGGTCTTTTGCGTCGCCTGATCAATAGCGAACGCCGGAACCGCTTCGATCGCGTAGGCGGCCGATATGGACCTGTTCTCGCCTGTCCTCGGATCAGGGTCGGCGTCGGCCAGCTTCTTCAGCGCGTAGTAAATCCCTGGCAGATCGGCCGAGAGCGCATATTCCTCGACATAACCACCAACGGCCATCGCATGATAGAGCGGGAACCACGGCGTGTAGCCGCCGACCATGCCCGAGAGCTCTCCGTCAGGCTTTACCCGCAGACGCAGGCGAGCATGGTCGAATTTGAAGGCGGAGTTGTAATAGTTGTCGAGCACAAGGCTCAGCGTCCCGGGTTCGGCGACGATCACCCCATTTCGCATCGTCGCATGAAACACGTTCCGCGTACGCGGATCGGCGTCGATCCGGTAGGTCATGTCGCGCTGGACCATCTTTCCGCTGGCGTCCCGCGTGGCCGGCTCCAAGGCCCGGCCGATGAGAACCGTCACATCCCCGTCCTTGCCGAAGCCGTTCTCCGCGGTGATCGACACGAGCATCGCCGGCGTGATGTCCTTCAGCTTATCCCAATGAACCTCGTCGGCATTCGACATGGCGGGCTCGCCCGCGACCTTGGCGACGCCGCGGAATCCCCTGACGCATCCGAAGACCCTGTAAAGCTGGTTGTCGATTCCGCGCTTGTGGGTCGTCGGATCTTCGAAGGAGTTCGGCGACTGGGCTCCCCGGCCGTCAAGGTTGAAACCGAAGCCATAGCGCCCTTTCACGGTCTTGAGCCCCGGGTCAGGCATGGTCTCCGGATTGGCGTAGACATTCGTCTTGCCGTCGCCTCTGACCGCCACGAGAGGAATCCAGGGCTGCGCGGCGCCGCCTTCCCCGGGGAAATCCTTGAGCGCGGCCTCGATCTCTTCCTTCGAATGGCCGATCCGAGCCAACTGGGCGCGGTAGAACTCAGCCGCGGAGGGATCGAGCCCATCCGGGCAGTCGGCCTCGGTGAAATAGGAGGCCAGGTAAAACTCGTCGACGACGAAGCTTCTCGTTTCCGCCCCAAGGGCACCCGGCTGCCCGATCAAAGCAGCCGCCGAAACCAGGGAGACAGCGAGCGCGCCGAGACGGATTCTGAAAGTCATCATTTCCCGACCTTTGCCCGACCGAGACTTGTCTCGGACGTCCCTCCCTCGTCGCTAGGCCATCGGAGCTGCGCAACTCCTTGCGGAACCGCAAGGAAGCCAACTTACAGGCCAAGGTGAGGATAGACACGCGCCGAAAGGTCATTCAATCGACGTGCTCGGATACTTCACGACAGGTCGAATAGCGATACTCGAAGGGCCACAAGTTGAAGCCTCGCGCCAGGCTCTCTCCTAGTCTCGTTACTCGAGTAGGCCCAAAGCAACCCATCGCCGATTAACAACGGCGCGGCGATCGGCGTACCTGCTCCCGCTACTCCGGGTATCAGAAAACGGCCCGGCAGCGAACCCCGTGTTCTATCGCGAAGGCAATCGGACGAGCCCGCATATTGGTTTCGAGCACTTTCCCCTCGAGCGGAGTGAGAGGTCCAGTTTCGAGCATGTCGGGAGCGATAAAGGAACACGCATCGCGATCGGATTGGAATCGCGGAGAACGCATCGTGGCGAGTCTCATCGGTCTGCTCGTCGAAGCCGGGGGCGACGTCGGATCAATTCTAGAGCTCGCGGGAATCGGGGCGTCCGTTCAGGAATTCTTGCGTTACGACCTCATCCATACTCCGCAGAAGAAGCTTCATCAGCTTCGCGGCCTCCTCACAGTCGCTTTGGCGCGGCTCGTCGCGGAAAGAACCGGTCGCGAAATGCTCCGATGGCCCGACTGGCAAATGCTGTTCTTCTGCCTGGCCAACTGCCGCACCCTCCGCGAGGCAGTCGAGCGCGGAGGCGACCTTCTCATGGTGATGAACGGCCGGTGCGGACGTATGAGCCTGGTCGCCGGGCCGCTTCAGGCTGAAATCCGCCTGGATTCGCTATGGTCCGAGCGCAGCACCTATACATTGGCTGTCGATATCCTCGGGCTCGCCACGTTCATCGACATTTTCGCCTGGCTGATCGGACAGCCCATTCCGCTTTCGCGCGTCCTCCTGGACTATCCCTCCGAGATGCTCGCCAAGTTCGATCCGGAGCTGTTCGCGGCGGCGGCGGCCATGAACGCCGGTCGCTCCGGCATCGTCTTTCCGGTAAAGTACCTCGACTATCCGGTCGTTCGCAGCACCGACGAGTGCGAGGGCGGGATGGAGGCGATCCTAAGCTCCATGTTCGATCTGGGGGCGGAAAGCGCCCGCGACCGACTGGCCGAGCGAACCAGACGAATCATGCTGAGGGCCCTGCGGGAAAGCGCCGCCGTCCCTTCGCTCGAGGAGGTCAGCAAGCAACTTGGCTGCAGCAAGGATCAATTCCGACGCTGGCTCGGCCGCAAAGGCATATCCTACAACCACATGAAAGAGAGCTGCCGGCGCGAGCTGGCCCTCGACCTCCTTCGGCGCTCTTCGCTGCCGATCGAAGAAATCTCCGTTAGAGTTGGCTATTGGGACTCCGATGCCTTTCGGCGAGCCGTCAAGAAATGGGTCGGCTTGGCCCCATCCGAATTCCGAAAGAACACCTTGAATGGAAGTCATTGAGCGGGCGGAGTATTTTCCGATTGCGCAGAACTCACGGGATGGTCGCGCGGCAATGGGGTGGTATGTGCCGGCCGCCAGCCTAAGATGCAGAGAAGAAATCCATCGGAACCGTGGCTCCTTGAAAAATGAAGAGACTTTCACGCATCGTCCTTGCGCTCATGGGGATTTCCAGCCTCTGTCCGGCGGCCGCCATCGCCGCGGGGGGCGCCGCCCGGCCGACCATGCCTCCCGCCGTCGTGGGGCAGATGCGCGGGTATGTCTTCACGCGCTTTATATTTGCACGGCCGCAGACCGACCTTGCCGCGGACTGTCCTCACGGGCTTTCGATGAGCCTCCGGGATGCGTTCATCGCGCAGCTGCCGCCGGAAGACCGCCCGCGAGCCGAGCAGATCAAGGGGTTTGGCCCGGTCGGGAGCATGATGCTCGCCACGGACCACCCCGAGAACGGGTTGAAGTTGGGCGAGCCCATGGAAGCCCTTGCCCACCTCTCTGACGTCGAACGCGAGGCGAGGATCAAGTGGCGCCGCGACCCGAACCGCCACACGATCTGCAACAATCCGGAAGACTACAAGGGGGTCGGTTTCCAGACGATCGAACATTCCGGAAATGGCTCGGGTTTGGACCTCGACGGCACCACGGACGGCGCCGCCACGGCCACGACCTGCGCTCACAAGAAGTTCATCGGGCTCGACGGAACGGCAGGGGTCGACAATCAGTTTTGGCGCGCTGTCGGCTGCATAGCCGTGTACCGGCCGAGCGGCCTCGATTGGGATTCGAGCATTCGCACCGGCGACTGGGCAGTCCTGATGGAGGTGTCCATGCCCAGGGGCGGCGGTCCCGACGGCGACGTCGACGTCAATTTCTATTCCAGCAAAGACAGCGTGAGCCTCGACGCCAGCGGCAAGGTCGAGCCCGGACTCAGCCTCCAATATATCGATGATCCGGATCTGATCGCACATACGATGGCCGGATCGAGAATGGGATCCTGACCACGGCTCCGGTCAATTTCGCCTACAAGTACGACAATCAGATCGTCCACAATCGCTGGTCATTCGAAGGGGCGCGATTTCGGCTGAAGATGATGCCGGATGGAAGCCTGAAGGGACAGATGGGCGCATATGCCGACGTCGATAAGCTGTATGGCTATACAATCAAGCCGCAGACCATCGACGGGGCGAATGCCAACAATATCGATTGCCCCGGACTCTATTCCGCCATGCGGACGCTGGCGGACGGAGATCGCAATCCCAAGACCGGCGCCTGCTCGGCCATCTCGGTCGCCTTCGACCTCGAAGCGATCCCCGCGTTCGTGATCCATCCGCAGAAGACGGCCGAAGCGAGCGGACGATGAATCGACGATCCAAGCCGCTCGTCTTGTGCGGGGTCGCCGTGATCACCGTGGCACTTGCGGGATGCGGCCCGCGGGAGCCCGACAATCCGGGCGGCCCAGCTATGGTCCAGCGACTCACCGAAAGCCAGTACCGCAATATCATTGCAGACGTCTTCGGCAGCGATATTCGTGTCGTGGGCCGGTTCGAGCCGATCGTGCGCAAAGAAGGACTGATCGAAGTCGGAACCAACGGCGCCACCGTGACGCCGGCAGGTTTTGAGCAGCTCGATTCAATGGCCAGGAATATCGCGGCGCAGGTATTCGAGCCTGGCCGCCGCGATCGCACTGTGCCTTGCAAGCCCAAGGCGCCCAATGAGCCGGACGATGCCTGCGCCGCACAGACCCTGGCCAAATATGGCCGTCTGCTCTTCCGCCGTCCGTTGACGACAGCCCAATTGAAGGCCCGCGTCTCGGTCGCCCGGGACGCGGCGACAGCCTCCGGCAGCTTTTACTCCGGACTTCAGCTCGCGCTGGCGACAGAACTCGAAATGCCCGAGTTCGTCTTCCGGGTCGACATGGTCGAACCGGATCCCAATCATCCCGGCAAAGTCACGCTCGACGCCTTCTCGAAGGCGAGCCGGTTGAGCTTCCTGCTGTGGAACACCGCACCCGACGACGAACTGCTGACGGCGGCGGAGCGAGGCGAGTTGAACACCAGGCGCGGACTGGCCCGTCAGGTCGATAGGTTGCTGGCGTCGCCCCGCCTGGACGCAGGCGTTCGCGCCTTTTTCGTCGACATGCTTGCGTTCGACGGCTTCGACACGTTGGCGAAGGATTCGAAGATCTATCCGGAGTTCAACCCGACCGTCGCGGCCGATGCGCAGGAACAGACCCTAAAGACGATCTCCGACCTGCTGCTCGCTCAAAAGGGCGACTATCGGGACCTGTTCACGACGCGGAAGACCTTCTTGGATCGCGCCCTGGGGCCAATCTACTATGTGCCTGTGCCGCCCAAGCATGGCTGGATTCCCTACGAATTCCCGAAAGGCGATCCGCGAGCCGGCTTGCTGTCGCAGATCAGTTTCGCATCGCTCTACGCGCATCCGGGGCAGAGCTCGCCGACGCTGCGTGGCAAGGCGGTTCGAGAAGTCTTTCTCTGCCAGAAGGTTCCGGCTCCGCCGGCGAACGTGAACTTCGCCGTAGCCCAGGACACATCGAATCCGGAGTTCCGCACCGCTCGCGCACGCCTGACCGCACACCGCACCAACCCGACTTGCGCCGGCTGCCATCGGATCATGGATCCGATCGGGCTTGCCCTGGAGAATTTCGACGGTATCGGCGCATACCGCACCGACGAGAACGGGGTGCCCATCGACGCGAGCGGCGAACTGGACGGCGCCCGCTTCGCGAATCCGCAGGAGCTCGGTCGGGCGCTCCACGACAATCCGGCAACGGCGTCATGCCTGGTGGACACAGTCTACAAATACGGCAGCGGACGCGCGCCCGACAAAAGCCAACGGGAATGGCTACGATGGCTCGACGAGCGCTTCGCCTCCGAGAGCTATCGTTTGCCGGCGCTGCTTCGGACGCTCGCGCTCAGCGACGGATTCTACGCGGTATCCGGAAGCGGTGGGTTCGACTCCGCCAGATCGGCCGCAAGCAGCGGCTCCAAGAGCCCGGAGGGCTGAAATGAACATCACGCGGCGAAAAGTGTTGCGGGGCGTGGCGGGCGGCATCGGCGCAACCATTGCGCTGCCCTTCCTTGACTGCATGTTGGACACGAACGGAACCGCGCTGGCGTCCGGCGCGCCCCTGCCCGTCCGATTCGGGACTTGGTTCTGGGGCTGCGGGATGAATCCCGAACGCTGGAACCCGAAAGCGACCGGCGGGGCATACGAAATCACTCCGGAGCTGAAGCCGATCGAGCCGGTCCGCTCCCAAATCACCGTACTGAGCAAATTCGACGTTCTGTTGGACGGCAAACCCAATTTCGTCCATACGAGCGGCAACATCGGCATAACGACGGGACAGGCTCCTTCCCAAGCCGATCAATATGACCTGCCCACGATCGATGTGCTGGTCGCCGATGCGATCGGCACCACGAGCCGATTCAGGTCGCTCGAAGTCACCGCGACCGGGAATCCGCGCCACAGCTACAGCCGACGCAGCACGAGCGTCGTCAATCCGAGCGAAGGCTCCCCTGTCGCTTTCTACACGCGCATCTTCGGCCCCGACTTCAAGGATCCGAACGCGGCGGACTTCAAGCCCGATCCGGGCGTCATGCTCCGGCGCAGCGTTCTTTCAAGCGTAAGCGACGATCGCGCGGCGATCCTGAAGCAGGTTGGTGCCGCGGATCGGGCTCGCTTGGACGAGTATTTCACCTCCGTCAGGCAGCTCGAGCAGCAACTGGAGCTTCAGCTCCAGAAGCCCCCTCCGGCGGAAGCTTGCGTCATCCCCAAGAAGCCCGCCGACGGCCCCGTCGGTCAGGACATCGAAGTATCGGCGGGGAATCACAAGCTCCTAGCCGAGCTGCTTGCAATGGCCTTGGCATGCAATCAGACCAAGGTCTTCAACGTCGTTTTCTCGGACTCCGCCTCTTCCCTCACGAAGGCCGGGACCGACAAGACGCATCACACCCTCACGCATGAGGAGCTTCTCGATCCACAGCTGAACTACCAGCCGCAAGCGACCTGGTTTGGCATGCGGAGCCTTGAGGCATGGGCGACTTTCGTGAGCGTCCTCTCTTCTGTGCGCGAGGGATCGGGCACGCTGCTCGACAACTGTCTTGTGCTCGCCCATTCCGACACGTCTTTCGCCAAGACACACGATGTGCTCGGAATTCCGATCATGATCGCCGGAAGAGCCGGGGGAAAAATGAAGACTGGAATACACATCGCCGGTAACGGCGAGTCGGTCACGCGCATCGGCTTGACCATCCAGCAGGCGATGGGATTGCCGATCGACAAATGGGGCGTCGGCGCCATGCAGACTTCCAAACCCGTGAGCGATCTTCTTGCTTGAGGCGCGCAACCGTATCCGCAGGCGTGCCCTCGTGGCAGCGTCCGCGCTCTGCGCTGCGCTCGGGGCGTCCTCGGCGGCCGCAGGAGCCGCGACTTCGATTGCTGAACGGATTCGCGCGGCTGAGGAGCGGGCGCCTGGAATTCCGATGGATCCGGACCTCTATGCGAGCCAAGTCACTTACCAACATGGCGACGGGTCGGCGCACGCGATTCCGCGCGACGCGTTCCTGTCCAGGATCGACAAGGAGCAAAGAGCGTTCGGCGCCTTTGCATCGGGCGACCCGCCCAAGCTGTCGAGCTTCACGGCCGATCCCGACGCCGTCATCGCCATGACGGAGAAGAAGGGAAGGCTCCCGACCGGAGCTCCTGTCGATATATTTACGTCGATCTCCTTCACCGTGACCAATGGCCTGATCACGGCGATCAAGCTTTCCTCGAGCCCCGAGCTCGGCCCGCAATTCGCCGAATGGTTCCACGCCCATGCCGGCGGCAGAGGCGACTAGCTAATTCCTTTCGCCGGTCCCTCCGTTCAGTTGAAGCTCGTTCGTACCAGCGTGAAGGGAAATCATCTTCCCACGCCAAACAAATGTCGCCGGAAGCTCCTGCGGAACCGTTATGTCTGCAACCAGCGCGTTGCCCCTCGCCGCGTACCGAACCTTCACCAGCCCCTTGGGAGTCGGCGCGCTCGCGTTCAGCGAGATCAGCGATCCCAGATGCGGTTCTATCCGAACCGAGGAATAGCCGGGCGCCGAAGGTTCGATCCCGGCGACGATCCGGAGCAGGTCGGCAGTCGGATGCGCGCTCCATGCATGGGAATCCGACCGTGTCTCGCCGCGAACCTCAGGCCAGGTCGTGAAATGCAGCTTCAGGAGATCTCGAAATGGCTGCAAGAGTTCCAGGTACCGGTCACCGAGCCCTGCCCGTTCATATGCTCGCGCGAGATAGAAGCGGAAATAGTAGGAAGCGGGGAGCAAGCCTTCCGGCGCTTCGGCGGCGCCGGGCGGAGCGACCTTCAGCAGAACCGCCCGCGCCTGGCCCTTCGGCACAGCGTCGTAGAGAACGGCAAGAGCGTTTCCGTCCTGGCTGAAGAGCTTCTTGTCAGGCGTGTCGGCGATCATCCCGCGGGATTGGTCCCAGCACGCACTCCGCACCGCCTCTTGAAGGCGTTGCGCGTGATCGCGGTCAGCGCGCGACTGCGGTCGATTTCCCAGGCTGGACTCCAGGTCGGCGGCTTCATCGAGCGCGCCCAGCAGAATCAGCGACGTCACGCATGAAGCATCGTCGGTCCCGAACGACGGGTAAGACCGATCTTCCGGCTTGATCCAATCGACGAAGTTCCAATCCGGAACCTTGCCCAGCAGCCCGTTCGGAAGCTGGTATTGCCCGAACCAATCCAACACGGATCGGACCAGGGAGATGCTATCCGCGATCGTCTTCCCATCCGGCACATGCATCCAATAATCATGCAACATGCCGATCCACAGCAGCGAGAAGGTCGGAATCGATTGCTCGCTTCGTGATGGATACCGGCTTTGCGTGATCCCGGCGGCGGTTCGCGAGTCGCGGATGGCGGTCACGGCCTGGAGCGGCAGTCGCGGATCCGCGGTCGTCACATAATCGATCACCGCCTCGACCCGTGCGTCTCCGACGTACTGGAGCTGTTCCCAGTAGGCCGTGTCCATGAAAGTTTCGTGAGAATCCACCTCCAGCGTCCGCCAGCCGATCTCCCAGATCCGATTCAGCTCCGGATCGCTGCTTTCGAAACTCGCCTTGAGGTCGAACGGGTAGCCGGTCTCAAAGGCTTCGACACCGTTGATCGTGACTGGCTGGTCGTTCGTCTCGACGGAAATCTCCATGAACCGCCAGGTGCGCCACCAGTGCGTCTCGAACACGCGCCCCGGCTTTCCGTCCGGCAAGAACAGATCTTCGACGCCGATGACCTGGCGATCATCCACGGCGTTCCGATCGCCTTTCCGGTTGGCCTGGTCGTAAAGCGCCTCGGCATAGGTCACCCGGATCTTGGCTCCCTCTCCGCCCGATACCGTTTAGGGAAACTCTGAATAAGCCATCGACTTGGTTCTGTGGTTGTGATTCTTGTTTAGAGCGGTGTGCGAAGTTCGGGGATTGCAGGGATGAAGCAGATGACGTTTGCGACGAGCGGTTTTGAGCGCTACGCCAAGACGACC
>DATGMP010000053.1:0-4443 GCA_035293565.1 Alphaproteobacteria bacterium
TCAGAGCATTCGGCCTTGCGCCAAGCTCACCTTAAGGGTCAGGATGAACAAAAGGTGGCCTGCTATCGTTGATGTAACGTCTCAAGAGAGCTGACTATGGCCGACAGACTGAACGGTTACCGGATCCTGATCCTGGAGACGCGCGAGGAGGCGCAGTTTTCCCGCCTGCTGAGCGAGCAGGGCGCTGACGTCGTGCAATGCCCGATGTTCGAGATCCATGATGCCCCCGATCCGGCGCCGGTCGAGGCCTTTATCGCCCGGTTCATCGACAAGCCGTTCGATGATCTCGTGCTTCTGACCGGCGAGGGCCTGCGGCGGCTGATGAAGGTGGCGCGTCGCCTTGGCAACGACGCGGAATTTGTTGCCGCGCTGGCCAAGGCGCGCAAATTCACCCGCGGCCCGAAGCCGGGGCGCGCCTTGCGCGAGATCGGGCTCGAGCCGCAACAGACCACCGAAAAGCCGACCTCCGAAGGCGTCGCCGAGATGCTGTCGCGTGTCGATCTGAAGGGGCATCGCCTGGCGCTGCAGCTCTATCCCGACAAGGACCATTCGGCGCTGATCGGCGCCATCACGGCGCAAGGGGCCGACGTCGAGACCGTGCTGCCTTACGTCTATGACCCCAAGGCCGCCGATGGAAAGATCGTGGCCGCAATCGACGAGCTGAGCTCAGGGAAGATCGACGCCGTCGCCCTGACCAATCTCAGCCAGCTCCGCCGCCTGTTCGACGCCGCCCGCGCCCATAATTGCGAGGACGCCCTGCGCGAAGGATTGACCCGTACCGCCATCGCCTCAGTGGGACCAGCCGTTTCCGGTGAGTTGCAGGCGCATGGTTTGCGCGCAGACATCACTCCGGCAAACGATGCCTTCTTCATGAAGCCGCTGATCTCCGCGATGGCAGTGGAGTTGGCGAAGAGGCCACGACGGGAGGTGGGGGCGAGATGAGGCCGTTCCGGTAAACTGGTCGTCCCGGCGAAGGCCGGGACCCATAACCCCAAGGCCAGCGTTGTTTGGCTCCGTCCTAGCTGCGGGCCAATCGCGCGCGACAACTTCATCCTGGGATTATGGGTCCCGGCCTTCGCCGGGATGACCGAGAGGCAAAATCAGACGGTTGCACGACAAACCTGGCGTAGCACTTCGAGCCCTTCATTCATCCCCATACCCCCGCAGCCGCTCGAGATCGACGATCGTCACGCCGCCATATTCCAGCCGCAGCAGCCCTTCCCGCTCCAGCCGCTTCAGGCACTGATTGGCGTTCTGGCGGGAGATGCCTGACAACGCTCCGATTTCCTCCTGGGTGATCTCCAGATGCAGGTTCAGATCGGGGTAGAGGATCGGGTTGAACAGCCAGGCGATGGAACGGGCGAGCCGCGCTGTGGCATCGAGCGTCCGGCCATATTCGACCAGGCCGATGAACTGGCCGAGCCGCTCATTGAGCTGCACCACCAGGAAGCGGTTGAAGGCGGCTGAGTTCTCGTAGAGCCAGAAGAAGGTGGCGCGGTCCATCAACGCCAGGCGCGTGTCGCGCAGCGCGATGATGTCGTAGCGCCGCGCTTCCTTCTTGAGCATGGTGCCCTCGCCGAACCAGGCGCCCGCCGTGAGACCGGTAAAGCTCGTGACCTTGCCCTCGCGCGAGACGATGCCCATCCGCGCGAGTCCTGACACGATCCCGGTCCAATAGTCGAAATGATCGCCGCGCAGGAAGATCGATTCGCCCGCCGCATAGGACCTCTCGACAATGCCGGCGCGGGCAACCTCGATCTCGCGCGCGTTGAGCTCGCGCGACCAGATCGCGATCCGCCGCAGGTAATCCTCAGCGATCATGCCCGACCCGACGCGATCCCCAACCTGGCGCCCCACTATGGGACTGTCGATATTGCATCGCAACACGCTTACCAAATTTTGCCGACCAATTGTCCGGCACAAGACAGTTCAAATTAGCGCTTTACCCTATTGAGGACCACCGCACTCAGCCGAGGCTTACAGGTCCGGCTCGGGGCGGGCCTGAGGAGGGAGCCGGCGCGGCAGCCAAAAAAACAAATCGCCGCCCGGCAGGTGCAAAACCATATAGGATCGGTTCCAAGGACCGATGCAGGATTGAAGAGCGCTTTCAAGGCGCCAGATCCGGGAGGGATTTTGGTGGACGATATTCTTGAGGCGCGTGGCGTGTCTCTGCGGTTCGGCGGCGTGCGGGCGCTGACCGAGGTCAGTTTCGGCGTCCGCGACGGCGAACTGTTCTCCATCATCGGTCCCAATGGTGCCGGCAAGACCTCGATGGTCAATTGCATCTCGGGCCGCTACCGGCCGAGCGATGGCCAGTTGATCTATCGCGGGGCCGACATCACCCCGCTCAATCCCAATGCCCGCGCTTCGCTCGGCATCGGCCGCACCTTCCAGAATCTCGCGCTGTTTCACCACATGAGCGTCCTCGACAACATCATGGTCGGGCGCCATCACCTCCTGAAGAACAATTTCATCACCGGCTCGCTCTATTGGCTCACCGGCGCACGGCGCGAGGAGCTGGAGCACCGGCGCAAGGTCGAGGAGATCATCGACTTCCTCGATCTGCAGTCGGTGCGTAAAGCGACCGCGGGCACCCTGCCCTATGGCCTGCGCAAGCGCGTCGAACTGGCGCGCGCGATGGCGCTAGAGCCGAAGCTGATCCTCTTGGACGAACCGATGGCCGGCATGAACTTCGAGGAGAAGGAGGACATGGCGCGTTACATCGTCGACCTGAACGAGGAGTTCGGCATGACGGTGGTCATGATCGAGCACGACATGGGCGTGGTGATGGACATCTCCCATCGCGTCATGGTGCTGGATTTCGGCCGCAAGATCGCGGAAGGCGCGCCCGAGGCCGTGCTCGCCGATCCCCATGTCAAGCGCGCCTATCTCGGCGAAGAGGACGAGGTGCTGGTCGATCCGGAAGAGCAGCCCGCGCCTCTGGCGGCGGAGAACGCGGCATGATGGACTATGCCGGCCGGGCGCGCGAGGCCGATACCTATCCAAAGCTGCTGCGCCTCAATGCGCGCGAACATGGCAGGGACATCGCGCTGCGCGAAAAGAATCTCGGCCTGTGGCGTCTCTTCACCTGGAACGATTACCAGAGCCGCGTGCATGATTTCGCGCTCGGCATGCTCGAGCTCGGCATCGCCAAAGGCGACGTCGTCGGCATCATCGGCGACAACCGGCCCGACTGGGTCGCGGCCGAGATCGCAACCCATGCGCTGGGCGCCTTGAGCCTTGGCCTTTATCGCGACGTGCTGGACGAAGAGGCGGCCTATCTCCTCAATTACGGGGAAGCGAAACTCGTCTTTGCCGAGGACGAGGAGCAGGTCGACAAGCTGCTCACGCTTGCCGAACGCGTGCCGAAGCTCAAGCATATCGTCTATTCCGACCCGCGCGGCATGCGCAAATATGACGATCCGCGCCTGATGCCGGCCGACAAGCTCGCCGAGATGGGCCGCACCCGCGCCGCGCGCGAGCCCGGGCTTTATGACCGGCTGGTGGACGCGACCAAAGGCGAGGATTGCGCGATCCTCTGCACCACGTCGGGCACCACCTCGCATCCCAAGCTCGCGATGCTCGCCGCAGGGCGCGTGCTCCGGCATTGCGCGACGTATCTTTCCTTCGATCCCAAGGGGCCCGAGGACGAATATGTCTCGGTGCTGCCGCTGCCCTGGATCATGGAGCAGGTCTATGTGCTGGGCAAAGGGCTGCTTTGCCGGATGAAGGTCAACTTCGTCGAAGAGCCCGACACCATGATGAACGATTTCCGCGAGATCGCGCCGACCTTCGTGCTGTTCGCGCCGCGCGTCTGGGAATCCATCGCCGCCGACGTCCGCGCCCGCGTGATGGATGCCTCGCCGCTCAAGCAGGGCCTCTATGAGCTCGGCATGAAGACGGGACTTGCGGCCATCGAGAAGGGCCACCGCTCCGCGGTCGCCGACGTGCTGTTGTTCCGCGCGCTGCGCGACCGGCTCGGCTTCACGCGGCTGCGCTCGGCTGCGACTGGCGGCGCCGCACTCGGGCCCGATACCTTCAAATTCTTCCAGGCCATGGGCGTGCCGCTGCGCACGCTCTACGGACAGACCGAGTTGCTCGGCGCCTACACGCTGCATCCCCCGGACAAGGTCGATCCCGACACCACGGGCGTTGCGATGGGCGACGATATCGAGATCAAGATCGAAGCGCCTGACCAGCATGGCGTCGGCGAGATCGTGGTGCGTCATCCCAACATGTTCCTGGGGTATTACAAGAACCCGGAATCATCCGCAGCCGACATGAAGGACGGCTGGCTGTATTCGGGCGATGCCGGCTATTTCAACGCGGACAAGCAGCTCGTCGTCATCGACCGCATCAAGGATCTCGCGGAGACCGCGCGCGGCGAGCGCTTCTCGCCGCAATATATCGAGAACAAGCTGAAGTTCTCGACCTATATCGCGG
>DATGMP010000054.1:0-23199 GCA_035293565.1 Alphaproteobacteria bacterium
TCCGACAAGTTCGAGAATATGGGCGCCCAGATGGTGCGCGAGGTCGCGTCCAAGACGAACGACCTGGCCGGCGACGGCACCACGACCGCCACTGTTCTTGCCCAGGCGATCGTCCGCGAAGGCGTGAAGTCGGTGGCGGCCGGCATGAACCCCATGGACCTGAAGCGCGGCATCGACCTCGCGGTCGGCGCGGTGGTCGAGGACATCAAGTCCCGGTCCAAGAAGGTCTCCACGAACGATGAGATCGCCCAGGTCGGCACGATTTCGGCCAACGGCGAGATCGAGATCGGCCAGATGATCGCCAAGGCGATGGACAAGGTCGGCAACGAGGGCGTGATCACGGTCGAGGAGGCCAAGAGCCTCGAGACGGAGCTCGAGATCGTCGAGGGCATGCAGTTCGACCGCGGCTATCTCTCGCCCTACTTCATCACCAACGCCGAGAAGATGGTGGCCGAGCTCGAGAACCCGTACATCCTTCTGCATGAGAAGAAGCTGTCGGGCTTGCAGGCCATGCTGCCGCTGCTCGAGGCGGTGGTTCAGACCGGCCGTCCGCTGCTCATCATCGCCGAGGATGTCGAGGGCGAGGCGCTTGCCACGCTCGTCGTGAACAAGCTGCGCGGCGGGCTCAAGGTCGCGGCGGTGAAGGCTCCGGGCTTCGGCGATCGCCGCAAGGCGATGCTGGAGGACATCGCGATCCTCACCGGCGGGCAGGTCATCAGCGAAGATCTCGGCATCAAGCTCGAGAACGTCACGCTGCAGTTCCTGGGCTCGGCGAAGAAGATCCGCCTGACCAAGGACGACACCACCATCATCGACGGCGCCGGCGCCAAGAAGGACATCGAGGCCCGCACCCAGCAGATCCGCGCGCAGATCGAGGAGACCACCTCGGACTATGATCGCGAGAAGCTGCAGGAGCGGCTGGCGAAGCTGGCCGGCGGTGTTGCGGTGATCCGCGTCGGCGGCGCGACCGAGGTCGAGGTGAAGGAGCGCAAGGATCGCGTCGAAGACGCGATGCACGCGACCCGCGCCGCGGTCGAGGAAGGCATCGTCGCCGGCGGCGGCGTCGCGCTCCTTTATGCGCAGAAGGCCCTCGGCAGCCTGAAGCCGACCAACGACGATCAGCGTCGCGGCATCGACATCATCAAGCACGCGCTGCAGGCTCCGGCCCGTCAGATCGCGGAGAATGCCGGTGTCGACGGCTCGATCATCGTCGGCAAGCTGCAGGAGTCGAAGGACACCAACTACGGCTACGACGCCCAGAAGGGCGAGTTTGCCGATCTGGTGAAGGCCGGCATCATCGATCCGGTGAAGGTCGTCCGCACCGCGCTGCAGGATGCGGCGTCGGTCGCCGGCCTGCTCATCACCACCGAGGCGATGATCGCCGAGAAGCCGGAAAAGAAAGCCCCCCCGATGCCGGGCGGCGGCGGAATGGGCGGCATGGGCGACATGGACTTCTAAGTCCGTCGACCACCGCAAGCATCGAGGCCGGAGGCTCACCCCCTCCGGCCTTTTTGTTGTGCGCGCCACGGATCGGCGTCTACTATCCTTTAGAAGAAAGGGAGGACGCATGGGGAGCGGGGACGTCGACCTCAAGCGCATGCGGGCGGCACGGCTCGCGCGCCTGTCCGATGCGATGGCGGCCCATGGACTGGACGGCCTCATACTCGTCGGCGCCTCCAACCAGGAATATGCCGGGATCGGCCAGCCTTGCGCGGACGCGATGCGCATTCACTACGAGGCTGTCGTCGCAATAGTCCCGGCCAAGGGCGCGCCGCATGTTTGGACCGCTTGGCCCGAGCTGGTGATGTCCGAAATCCCGCGCAACAATGTCCGCGCGCCGATCGCGATCGAGCTCGACGCCGGCGTCGATGCGCTGGCGCGGGCCGTGCGGGAGGTCCTGCCGGACGCACGGCGCATCGGGCTCGACGAGCTGACCGGCCCGATGCTGGCGCGCCTGCCGGCCCTTCTTCGGGGGATCGAGCTTTGCGACGGCACCGTGGCGACCTTGGGCGCGCGCCTCCAGAAGACGGCTGACGAAGTCGCCTGCATTCGCGAGGCCCAGCGCATCAACGAGATCGCGATGGTCGACGTCGAGGCGGCGCTGAAGCCCGGCGTGCGTCAGAACGAGCTGTCGGCGATCTTCTTCAAGCGCTGTTTCGAGCTTGGCGCGTCGTCTTCGATCATCGATCCGATCTGGAGCTTGACGCCGAAATCGGTCTCCTGCGGCACGATCACGGCCAATGGCGACGTCGGATTTCCACTGGCCAGCAATGACCGCTTCCTGCGCGAAGGCGACCTCATCCTCTCCGACACCGGCATCTCCTGGAACGGCTACCATTCCGATTTCGGCAAGACCTGGATCTGCGCCGTCGATCCCAAGCCGTCGCCGGAGCTTCGCGCCTGTTATGAGCGTTGGCGCGAGCTGATGGACGAGGTCTACGCGGTACTTCGGCCCGGCGCCACGTCGGGCGATCTCGTAAGGGCCGCGGAGAAAGTCGAGAAGAAGTACAAGCTCGCTCACTACTATCTGGGCCACGGCCTGGGGGTAGACAGCGCGGAGCCGCCGATTGTCGGCGCCGATTTGGGGCGGGCGTTCGACGATGCCTACGTGCTCAGATCTGGCATGGTCTTCGTGCTGGAGCCGGTGGTATGGCGCGACGGCGTCGGCGGCTATCGCAGCGAGGAGATCATCCACGTCACCGAGACCGGTTTCGAGAAGCTGACCTCCTATGGTTACTCCCCGTTCGAGTGAGGCAAGCGCGATGACGGATCTTCTCGCTACGCCCAATCTCGGCACCGCGATGCTGGAGCACCGCGACCGCATCGCCTTCAGCGATCTGCGCGCCCGGCGCCGCGGCCGCGTCCTCGCCGCCATGGAGCGCGAGGGGCTCGACGCCTGCATCTTCGGGCGCGAGGCCAATGTCCGCTACATCACCGGCGCCCGCCGGCTATGGACCGCGGGCTCCAGGCCCTTCGCGCCCTCCGCGGCGATGGTGCGCGCGACCGGCGCGATCCATCTCCTCTCTCATTCGGCCAGCTATGAGGGCATGCCCGAGGAGATGGCGCCCGACGATATCTTCCCACTCACCTGGAGTCCGGAAAAATTCGTGCGGCTGGCGGCGGAGACGCCCGGCCTCTCGGACGCGCGGCGCATCGGCGTGGACGGAATGACGCCGCTGTTCCAGAGCCTTCTCGGCCAGACGGTCGGACGTGCCGAATTGGTCCCGGCCGAAGGGATGATGCGGAGCCTCAGGCGCATCAAGCTGCCCGACGAGATCCTGTGCATCCGTACCGCCGCGGCGATCGCCGAATCCGCGATCTTTGCCGCCGCAGAGGCGATCGCGCCGGGTGTCAGCGAGAAGGCGCTGCAGGCCGCTTACCTCGAACGCATGTGCGTGCTGGGGACCTCGCAATTTGCGCAACAGGGCGCTTTCGCCGCTATCGGTTCGGATGGGAAGCCCAAGGCGGTGACGGGTGACGGGACTCTCGATGACGGAGAGGCGGTGACCCTCTCGGGCGGAGCGCTGTGGTCCGGATATGAGGGCTCGCTCGCACGAACCTGGTGGTGTGGCCGACGCGGGCCGGATGCGGCGCATCGAGAGGCCTGGGGACGCTGGCGGGAGGCCGCTGATCGGTTGATGCGTGCGGCGCGGCCGGGCGCGAACGGCGCGATGCTGCGCACGGCCTTTGAAGGCAGCGCCGCAGCCCGCGCCGGCGGCAGCTTCGCGGTCTATAGCCTCGGCCTTGGTCACGAAGGCTTTCTCGCCGGCGGCCAGCTCGAACGCGCGACGGAAAAGGCGGAACGGGTGGCCGCCGGCATGGTGCTCGCAATCCGCGTCTTCGCTCCCGGCGGCTATCTGGGCGAGGAAATGGTGTCGGTTGGCGAGGACGGGAACGAAATGTTGACGACGCTCGGCCACGGGCCGCTCGCCGCCCGTTGAGCAGCAGGTAAGTTGTACGGAAATCGCTGCATTAGTTATAACGTCGAGCAGGGTCAGATAAGGCAGTATGGCGAGCGGGAGGCCGGCGGGGTCGATATCGCCAGGTCGGGGCAAGCCGCCTTCGCCACATTTCCGGCGCCAATAGTCGTAAACCGGCCCGAGCTTGGGATCAGCGACAATTTTCGCCAAAGCGGCCTGTTGCGCCTCAAGGGAGCCGAGATCGGCCAATAATCACCTCGAATTCTCTCCCGCGAAGCTGCTTCGCGCACCTGCCCCGCAGGGCTTAGCTCAGCTCGCCGTCATCGTAGAAGACGGTCACGATCCAATCCTCTTCGCGCATGGCTATGGGCCCCCCCATCACGACCATCCGGTCCTTCTGTTTGACGCGCGGATGATCCCTCAGCCAATCATTCGCAATTCCCTCGGCTTCGGCCTGTGTCGCACCCCTGAAAACCCTTTTTTCCACAGGACTTCCTTTCGGCCTGGAATGCCGCCTCATGACACGATCGTACCGAGGCGGGGCAGACTGGTCGAGTCGGTTTGTTCCGCCTATGTTCGTCCGTATGTCAGTGGACCAGCCTTCGGCCCCGCGTCGGAATGAGCGGCGAGTATCACTTTGAGCGGAACCTCTTCGCCTTTCGATCGTAGTCCTCTGGAATGAGGCCAAACCCCGTGACGACATATCGCATTATCGAATTTGACGATCTGACCTGCGGAGTGGAGATTACCTATCCGGGTCGCGTGCCGTACGTCCTCTATGGATTTCCCAGCGAACTCCATGCGGAGGTTTGGATCGAGGTGCAAGAGCTAACCGAGCGGGGGGGCCGCCTAATGGCGAGCCTGATCGATTTTCCAAACTGAGACAGCACCTAACAAAATTCTCCTTGGATGAATCTCGGTTGGATGTGGTGCCGGCTGAGGGGATTGAACCCCCGACCTTCGGTTTACAAAACCGCTGCTCTACCGCTGAGCTAAGCCGGCATTCTGCGCCTTTCGGGGCCGTAGATAGCGATTTTGCCACCTAATTGCCACCTGTCGTATCCAGGTGTGCTTTCAGGGCCGCATCGATCTTGTTGGCGGCGTCCTCCTGCATCCCAGGAATGAGGTGGCTGTATACGTCGAGCGTGATTGACACGCTAGCGTGTCCGGCGCGCTCGCTCGCGACCTTGGGGTGAACGCCGGCCGCGAGTAGGTGGCTGATGTGCGTGTGCCGGAGATCGTGGAATCGCACCGGCAGCTTCAGCCCGGCGGCCATCTTGGCGAAGGCCTGGGTGATGTAGTGCGGCCGCAAGGGCGCGCCGAGCTCGTCGCAGCACACCAGGTCCGCATTGTCGTAGGCCGCGCCGGCGCGAAGCCGTTGCTTGGCCTGCTCGACACGGTGAAGCCTCAGAGCCTCTGCCGTCATCTCCGGCAGGGTGATCGTCCGGCGGCTGCGATCGGTCTTCGGCGCCTTGAAGGTGAGCCGCATTTTGCGCGTCGTCTCGTCGCGGACTTCCTCAAGCGTCTGCGCCACGGAAAGCGTGCGGGCCTCCAGGTTCAGATCCTTCCAGCGCATCCCGAGGATTTCGCCGCGACGCATGCCGGTGGTGACGGCGATCAACACCACGAGTTCAATCGGCGACCCCTTGGCCGCCTTGAGTAGAACGCCCGTTTGGGCGTGGTCGAGGATGCGCATTTCCTTGTGGAGTGGCCGCGGCGGATTGACGTTGTTCGCCGGATTGAAGGCGAGAAGGCGAAGCCGCACGGCTTGCTTCAGTGCCTGGCTCAGCACGCGGTGATGATGCCGCACCGTGTGGGCCGACAGGGGCGCGAGTTCGTCGATCGCCCCGCCTCGCTTCGTCCGCTTGCGAGGCTTCGTCACAGTCTCGTTGTAATAGGTCTCAAGGTGCAGCGGCGTGAGCTTGGAGAGCGGATGGGCGCCGAGCGCAGGGATCAGGTGCTTCCGCGCGATCTCGGCGTAACGCTGCCAGGTTTTTGCGCTGACGCGGTGCTGCTGGCCAGTCAGCCAGAGTTCGAGGAAGGCGGCGAGGGTGATCCGCTTCGGCTCGAGTAACGTGCCCTCGGTGCGTTGATTGCGATATTTCGCCAACGCCTCGAGCGCGTCTTTCTTGGTCCCGCGCACGGTGGTGAACCGCGTGAGCCGCTTCCCCGTCTTCGGGTCGACGCCGGCGTCGAATTTGATCTCCCAGGATCTGGGGCTACGCTGGCGGAGGCCGCCTTCGCCAGGTGTGCGACGCTTGCTCATGTGGGCTTCCTCCGTTTCCGGGTTGTGGTCGATGCTCTTTCGACGCGCCTGGCGTGGTCGCGATGGATCGCGTCAGGATGGATTTCGCCGGGGGCGCGCCCCTCAGGTGGAATCTTGCGAACCATGTCGGCCGGCGTCGCTTCACCGTGTGTCGCCATAAATTCGCGTGATGCTCGACGTTCGCGATCAACTTCCCGTCGGATCGCTTCGTTGGCCGCTTTGACGGCCGCGTGATCGTTGGCGTCGATCGGAAATGGGACGTACTGCGCGTATCCCAACCACAGGTCCTCTGGCTCGCGTACGGCCGCGAGGGCCAGCTTGATGACCTGCACGTAATGCTGGAAGCGTTGCAGGTCGGCCAACCCGAACCACCCTTCGGACAGGACCTCGGTGAGCGTCGAGGACTGGAGGCGATCGACAATCTCCGCGTTGAGGCTGACACCTTTCGCTTTCGCAGCCTGGTCGATCTGCGCGCGCAATCGCTCCCTCATGCGAAGCTTTAGCTGCACTGGTGCGGAAGGATCTCTCGTAACCATGGGCGACCAAACCACTAGAAGGGACGAAACGGGACAACCAGTAACATACCCATATGGGGTCATTCAAGATCCTTGACGGAACCATATTTGTCCCCATAGCCTCCGTTCGACTTGATTCGTTTTTCGGAGGTTCATCGTGAGCCAGCTAGCCCCGCAGAAACCACCTAAGACCATCAGCGTCCCTGAGGCCGGGCGGGAGTACTTCGGGCTTGGCCGGAACGCGAGCTATGCCGCGGCCGAGCGCGGCGACTTTCCTGTCATCCGAATCGGCAAGATCCTCCGCGTGCCGGTCTGCGCGCTCGAGGAAATGCTGCGGAACGCCGGCGCGGGCAAGGCGGCCTAGATGTTCGACGCGTTGCTTTGGGCAAGGAATCAAAGCGACCTTCCTCCGCGCGAATTCAGCGTGCTTCAGGCCATCGCCGAGAACACGCGCCCCCTCGAAGCTGAATGGGTGAATACGAGCTCCATCGAGCGACTTGCCGCGCGAACCCACCTAACTCCTATCGAAATCTCTTTTTCGATCGCGGCCCTCGAGCGCGAGCAATTGCTAAAGGTGGTCGACAGGGCCGGCGATCGTTTCGAAATCCGTTTGCCTTTGCCACCGCAGGCGAAAGAGCTCTGGTGAGCGGCGATCAGCGACAAGCGAACCGGGTTCGCCCTCCTATGAGCGGGACGGCGCTGGTGCCGATTGACCAGATTGTCGCCGCCTTGGCCGCTCAGGCGCTACCGCTCTGCCAGCATCTGCTCGCCGCCGGCGTCCGCGAAGGGGCGGAATGGCGGGTTGGATCGCTTGCGGGCGAGGCAGGCCGTTCCATGGCAGTTCACCTGCACGGCTCTCGCGCCGGCATCTGGTCTGATTTCTCGACCGGCGAAACCGGCGACGCGCTCGACCTGGTGGCCCAATGTCTGTTCGCCGGCGACAAGGCGCAGGCGCTGAAATGGTCTCGCGCCTGGCTCGCGCTCGACAGCGCGGCGCCGGCGCCGATCGTCCGAAAAGCGGTACCCCCGCCGGACGAAAGCCGCAAGAACCGCGAGGCAGCGCGCCGCATCTGGCTCTCGGCGCAAGAGCGCGTCGCTGGAACGCCCGTCGATCGCTATCTCAGGGGACGCGGCATCGATCTGGCGGAGCTCGAGCGCCAGCCTAGAGCCATCAAGTTTCACCCCGCCCTTTGGAATACCGAGGCGAAGCAGAAATTCCCCGCGATGGTGGCCACGATCACCAACCACGAGGGCTCGCTCATCGCTTGTCATCGCACCTGGCTCGCGGTGCAGTCCGACGGCCGCGTGACGAAGGTCCCTGGCCTCAAAGAGCCGAAGAAGACGATCGGCAGCTTCAAGGGCGGCGCGATCCGGCTATGGCGCGGGGCTTCCATGAAGCCTCTGCGCGACGCGCCGATCGGCGAGACGGTCGTGCTCACCGAGGGCATCGAGGACGCCCTGTCGATCGCACTGGCGTGCCCGCAGCACCGGATCATGGCGGCTGTATCGCTGGGCAATTTGGGCAACCTGGTGCTGCCGCGATCGGTCGAGACGGTCATCATCGCGGCCGACAATGACGACGACAACGAACAGGCCACGAAGGGGCTGAACCGGGCGATCGCGCGGTTCACGAGCGAGGGGCGCGAGGTGCGAATCGCGCGCTCGCCGATCGGCAAGGACTTCAACGATTGCCTGCAGGGGGTGGCGTGACGCGCCGGAACATTTCGACCGTGGCCGAAAGCATCGCCGGCGCAATACCGGTCGGCGCGCCGGCCGAGAACGTAGAAGAAAAATCCAGCTCGTCGAGCAAGCGGCTTCCCGAGGGCTGTCGCGTCATTCCCCTCGGCATCGACGGAAAGACGCGCTTCTATCTCGACGCCAATCGCCAGCTCATCGCTCTGAAGGTGGACGAGCATACGCGGCTCGGGATCGCAGGCCTCTTCGGCGATTACACCTGGCAGCTTTTCGAATATTGGCCTCGTCTCGGCCGCGATGGCGATGTGACCGGTTGGCGGCCAGAGGCCGGGTCCGAGGCGCTGATGGCAGCATGCGCCCGGAAGGGTCCCTGGCAGCCATTCGAAACCGAGCGCGGCCTGGGCGCCTGGCGCGGCGACGAAGGCGAACTCGTCCTCCATTGCGGCGATGTGATCCTCTCGTTCCCGCGAGGACCGAAGGCCTACTCCCGCCGTGTCGAGGGCTCGCCTGGCGTCATCGGCCGCTACGTCTATCCGGCCGCGCCCGGAATGCCTCGTCCATCGCCGGAGATCGCAAAGCCCGGCGAGCATGGTCCCGCCGGCGAGCTGCTGTCCCTGCTGCGGAGCTGGAACTGGCGTCGCGGCGAAATCGATGCCGTGCTGCTGCTGGGATGGGTCGGCGCCGCAATCATAGGCGGCGCGCTGGGATGGCGGCCGTTGATCTGGATCACCGGCAGCCGGGGGACCGGCAAGTCGACCCTCCACGAGCTCGTGCGCCATCTCCTGGGCTCGGTCGTGCAGGTCAGCGATCCCTCGGCCGCCGGCATCTGGCAGAAGCTGCGCCACTCGACCTTGCCCGTCGCGGTCGACGAGCTCGAGGCGGAAGAGGACAACCGCAAGGGCAACGCGATCGTCAAGCTTGCTCGCCAGGCCGCCAGCGGAGGCCTCGTCCTCCGCGGCGGCGCCGATCACCAGGCGTCGGAATTCAAGGCGCGGTCGGCGTTTCTCTTTTCATCGATCCTGATGCCGTCATTGCAGCCGCAAGATCGATCGCGCCTGGCCGTCCTCGAGCTCGGCGAGCTGCCGCCGGGCGCCAGATCGCCAGCCCTCGAACCCAAGCGCTGGTCGGCCGCCGGCGTTGCGCTCAGGCGGCGCCTGGTCGACGGGTGGGGGCGGTTCGACGAGACGCTGGCCTACTATCGGGCCGAGCTCGCCCTGGCCGGCCACAATGCGCGCGGCGCCGACCAGTTCGGGACCTTGCTTGCATGCGCCGACGTGCTGCTGTTCGACGCGATGCCCGAGGCCGACAGCGCGGACGGCTGGATCTCGCAGCTCGGCGCCGCGAGTCTCGCCGAGAACGAGGAAGAGGCACAGGACGAAGATCGGTGCCTGCGGCATCTCATGACGTCGCCGATCGATCCCTATCGCAGCGGGACGCGGCAGACCCTCGATCACTTCGTCGCGATCGCCGCCGGCGAGACGCAAGGCGAGCCGCTGGAAGCGAATCGACTGCTCGGCACCTACGGGCTGAAGGTTCTGTTCGATGGCACGCCGCGCCTGCCGAAGTGGCTTGCGGTCGCCAACTCGCACCGAGGCCTCGCCGACCTGTTCGCTGGCACGCATTGGGCGGAAAAGCCGGGCGCCTCGAGCGTATGGCGCCAGGCGCTGCGCCGGCTGCCTGGCGCGATGCCCTCCGGCACGGCCGTCCGCTTCGGCACCACCGGCGACAAGGCGACCGGCAAGGCCACGCTTATCCCGATGGCGCTCGTTCTCGGCGGCGCTGACGCTGACGAGCCAGGGCGGCCCTGGACGCCACCACTTCCGCATATGGACGAGCCATGATCGCCAATGAGCGCATGACGCGCCTAACCCCTTGGCATGACGAGAAACCGAGGCTCCCAAAAGCGACGCATGTGTCGCTTTTGCTGCCCTTCCCCGGCCCGGCCCCGACCCGATTGTTCAATCAAAGATTGAGCGCGGATCGCTGTGACGGTTTTCCGACCGTCACAAAGACCGTCACAGAAAATACCAATGAAATCAATGCTGTGACGGTTGTGACGGTTGTGACGGTCAAATGCATACGTATAGAAAAACACGTCCACGCGATCGGAGAAGATACGCGATGGATCGCTTATGCGCGCACGCGACCGTCACAACGTCACAAGCGTCACATTCCATCTACTTACATCGAAAGATGTATCTGTATCAGTGACTTAGGAGAGGCCGCGCCGTGTGACGGTGCTGTGACGGTAGAGAAAATGACCGTCACAGCGTTGAAAACAAATAAAATATTGGGGGCATATGCCTCGGCAGGCCTCTCCTGGGCCGATGTCCGTGCTCGATCGCTCCCAGGTTTCGGACCATTCAAAGGCCCCGTTTCCGGTGCGATCGCGCGTGAGCTGCGAGCTCGGCAAGCGCCGGTGCGCGAATCCGGCCGGCTGCCGCGCCGACCCGAATTTGGGTGCGGCCAACTCGTTCCAGGAAATCGGCCGAGCGCTCTCTGCGCTGTGCGCCCATGGATGGGCCGCGCGAATTTTTCCGCAGCAACTGGGGGTCGGGGTGGGGCGATCTCAGCAGCGTTCGGTGGCAAATACGGTGGCATCGCTTCATCGGCATACACTGGAACCCGCACAAATCTGCGCCTCTCGCCATGGCTGAGTAGCGGTCTTTCAGTCCGCTCTAGGTGTCAGATCGCCCGCTTCCCCTCCGGCCTGGCGGCCGATACCTGCTGCGCGCTGCGGCCTGGCCGGCCCTCCGCCTTCGTCCGAAAAAATCCGCGCAGGGGGTACCCCCGGTTTTCGCGTCTCGTCGTCGTGCGCCCCCCTGCCGGCGTGCTTTTTCTTTTTTCCCCCAGTTTTGAAATCGCTGCCGATCACGCACGGGCGAACCGGGTTCGCCCGGCGCTGATCGCCAGCCAACGGAAAGGAAGGTGACCCGATGGGATCGATAAAGGACCGGATTGCCCGGCTGATGGGGAACAAGTCGACCGCCGAGTGGATCGCGGATTTCCAGAAGCGGTCCGACGAAACCCACGGCAAGATCGCCGAGCTTGAGGCGCAGCGCGAGCAGGCCGCCTTTGAAGCACAGCTGGGCGATCCAGGCGCCACCGCCAAGCTAAAAGACCTGGACGAACGGCTGCACCATTACCGCGGCTATGTGCGCGAACTGCAGGGCGCAATCCATCAAGCTGAAGCCCGCGCTCGAGAGGAAAGGGCCGAGGCGGAGCGCAAGGCGGAACAAGCTAAAATCCGCAGCGTCGGTGCCCTCGCCGATCGGAAGCTGGCCAGCGCTCGCCGTGTCCAACAGTGCGCCGAGGAATTGGGGGCGGCTATGCGCGAATCACACCAGATCGGTGTCGAGCTCGCTCGCGCAGTTGGAACCGGCGAGGCTGTGCGGGTCTTTGGGGTGCCGGCCTTTGCCGCGCGGCTTCAGCACACCCTCGCCAATCTGTTTACGGCCGACCCGGAGAAGGGTGCCGGCCACGAGAGCCGGGACTTTCTTCGCCTGGCAATCAACGGCGCTGATCCACGATGCAAGAGCACGTTGATCGAGGAAGAGGAAAAGGCGGTCTTCTACGTTACGGCGATGATCCGCCACTGGGAATCGCAGGAGGATGCCGAACGTGCCGCGCGGTACCTGCGCGACCAGGGCCATCGTGTCTTCGCGCTCGGGAGCTCCGCTGGAACCTTTCACATCGTCCCGGCAAAGGCCTAAGCCATGCGCGTCAACCGATTGCTTTCAGAGCTGCTGCTAGAGGACCTGGCGCGCTACAGCGGCATGACGTTTAAGCATCCCGATCGCCTCACCAGGGCCGAGGCCAATGCAGTGCTCGATTGGGCGCGTACACAGGCGCCCGTCGTCGCCGCCTACCGGAACAGCGGCGGGACGATAGAGATCGGCGGCAAGCAGGTTAAACCGGGAAGGTATCACGAAGCGGTGAAGACTTTCGCCGAGATGGTCAATTATTTCGCTCACGAGCACCCGCAGAGTGCTGCCGGTGAGCCGGAGGCCTGGCCGGCGAAGCCTGGCACCGGCCGTCAGCCGACGCCGGAGAACCCGTTCGCCAACCTCGATGCGGAAGATGCGGCTGCGGTGCTCGCGTGGGCGCAGACATCCGACGAATACCTCGACGCCTACCTCGACAAGAGTCATCCGCAACATGCCGATCGTGTCGCTCGGACGGCGCACCTGATGGAGGTCGCCTATCCGAGCGTCGATCCATCAGGCGCGCCGGCCGGCGATCGCGATGCGCCTTCGCCAGACACGGCTCGGAAGCTCGAGCAGCTGATGGCCGATCCCGCGTACCGCGATCGCCATCATCCCGACCACAAGGCGGCGGTCGACCGCGTCACGCGTATCTATGAAAGCGAATTCCCTCCAGGCGAAGGGCGGTCCAACGCGGCGCCTGAAATCATGCGCCTCGAGGTGAGGAACGGCCAGGTCGTGCCGAAGCTGTCGGCGCAGGAGCGAATCGATCAAGGCCGAAAGGATCCGGCTTATCTCGACAAGAATCACCCCGACCACGCGGCTGCAGTCGAAAGCGTTTCGGCGGCCTACCGCGAAGCCTACCCGGCGCCGGCGGCACCGAGCGAGGGATCAGGACCGACCGAATGATGACGCTCCTGACCGAGCCGAGCACATTCATCACGCCGGACGGGTGGACAACAGGGCCGCGTTTCGTCGAGCTGACGGCGGACCTGCTGCGATGGCTGCCCGTCGCGGACAGATTGGGCGGTCCTGCGTCGGTCGTCAGTGATGATCTCGTGCGGCGCTTTGCAGCGCGACCTGGTTTCGGTTTCGCGCTGCTCGACAGCGGATACATCGTCGGCGCCGGCGGCGTCATGGAGCTCTGGCCGGGTCGAGGGCTCGTCTGGATGACGCCGGGCATCCATGCGGAGTGGAGGCACTTTCGGCGTGCTCTTGCGCATGCGCGCCGGTGGTTGGGCGCGCTACAGGCCTCCGGCCGATTTCGGCGCCTCGAATGCACGGTCGATGCCTGCGACCAGGCTGCCTATCGCTGGGCGCATCACCTCGGTTTCGTACTCGAGGCACGGCTGCGTGCTTACGCCCCGGACGGCTCCGATCACTTCCTTCTCGTGAGGTTCAAAGATGCCTGATGCCGGTCGGCGTGCCGACGCTCACGCCAGAAGTCTCGCCGGTGAGCAAGTCACCTGGCGCGCTGGCCTTCACCATATCGGCTTGGGTGCGCGCCTATGCGCGGCCGCGATATGCAGCCGTGTCGGAACGTTGCTCGGGCTGGCGGCCGACAAAGCCGACAGGCTCGGCCTTCCGTCGCTCGGTCTCGTCGCCAACCTGGCGTCGGCGAATTGGTACCAGCGGACGACGGCGCTCTGTCGATCAATTCATCTAGGAGGTTTAAATGGCTGATCTGGGAATCGGTGAGATCGCCGCCATCGCGGCGGCAGGCGTGGCCGCGGTGGGATCGATCGCCTCCGGCGTCGCGCAATCGAACGCGGCCAAATACAACGCCGAGGTCGAGCAGCAGCGCGCCCAGGAAGCCGAGCAGCAGGCCGAGGCGCAGGCGGCGATCGACAAGCAGAACACGGCGCGCAAGATGGGCCAGGCGGAGGCTGCCTATGGCGCGAGCGGTGTCGACCCGAACTCGGGCTCGCCGCTCAACGTGATGTCCGACCTAGCGACGCAGGGCGAGCTCACCCGCCAGCTGACGCTCTACCAAGGTAAGATCGGCGCGATCGCCGATTTGCAGCAGGGCGCGCTCGACAAGCTGCAAGGTCAGAACGCACTGACCAGCGGCATCGTCGGCGCGGGATCGACCCTCCTGACAGCGGGCGCGCGGCTCGCCACGCAAAGCGCAACCAGCAGCCTCGTGCCTACCAGCTTCTCGCCGGTTGCAAGCCCGAATCTGAGCGTGCAGCCAACCATGCAACTTCACTTCTAAACGGAAGGAAAAACAGACGATGCCCGACGCGATCCCGGCCTCTCCCGGTAACGACCAGATCAAGTCTGATTTCCTCGCGATGCGGGCGGTCGCGCAGCGCGGCTCGGACGATTGGATGCGGCAGGCGGCGCTGGCGAGCGCATCGCCGGCGGCGCTCAACGCCGGCCAGACGCCGGCGCCGCCGCAGAACGCCGACTTCTGGACCAAGCAGGTCCATATGCTCGCCCAGATCGGCCGCGATTACACCGACACGGTGCGCGAGCGCGCGCAGGAGCTCGGCGGCGATTTCACGCGGCCGCTCGACCAGGTGCCGACCGATCTGCCGCAGGGCAACGCTCCGACGCGCGGCGAGGATCCGTTCGCGCTCGCCGGCCGCGCGATCAAGACCGTGGGCGACGCGTTCGGCTATGCGCTGTCGCCGGTCGAGGGGTTAGGGCGTGCGCTGCTCGGCCGGCCGCTCGAAACCGCGACCGGCATCCCGGCCAGGGACACCGGCGCCTTCATCAGCAACCTTGCAGGCATGGTGCTCGGATCGTCCGAGGCTCGCATGGCGGCCGGGATCGAGGCGCCGCCTGGAATGAAAATCCCCGCCGGGCTCACTGCGGAGCCCATTGGCGCGGGTGAAGCGACCGCCGCCGTGCCGGAGGCCGGGGCGGGAACCGGAGAGGCCTCCACGGCGCCCGCCGCGGCTGCGGCGGCAAAGGAAGGCGTGTCGTCCGGCGAGGTGCAGACGATCCTCGGGCGCGCAGATGTCCAGGCGGCCATCAATGATTCGACGATCGACCGCACTCATGATGTGCCGTACTTGGCCGGGTCGAGCACGGATGGCGGCACGACCTATATCGACCAGCGGCTGCCGGCGATGCTCGACATCGACGGCAAGCAGCTCGACCCGGCGATCCCGCTCAACATCCACGAGCAGACCGAGCACGCGCTGATGGAGCAGGGCGGCCTCTCCTACGAGGACGCGCACCGCATCGCGACCGCGCAGGAGAAGCAGTACGTCGAGGGCCAGGGCGTCGACTGGCAGAAGTACCAGGACACGCTGCAGGGCTATATCGGCGAGACCGAGAAGGACGCCAAGCCAGGCGGCGACACCAACCCGCCGCCCGACCTCTACACCAAGCCCTATCCGCACACCGAAGCCGAATTCTTGCAGCGCCAGGCGCAAGGGCAGAATCCCGGCGATTTGTTTCCGCAGAGTGAAGACCTGCGGGGCGCTCCCTCGAGCGCAGGTCCCCGGCGCGATTTTCTGCTGTTGGGCGACCCGGCGAAGGACCCGGTCGAAATCTCGCCGGAAGTCGAGAGCCAGGCGCAGGATTTTCTCGCCGGCAAGAGCGGCGACAATCCGGTCAAGCTGAATTTCGAGCGCATCGCAACAGGCGACGACATCAAGGCCGCGCTCGAGCAGATTTCCAAAAGCGCGATCCCGCGCGAGGCCGACAGCGTCGTGTCGAACGAGTCGACCAAGTTCGTCGCCGGCCAGCTGGGCCTGACGCCCGAGAAGTTCCTGGCCGGATACAAGGGCGGGCAGCTGGACGCGGCCGAGACGACCGCGATGCGCTTCATGCTGAACGACAGCGCGCGCCAGCTGGTCGATCTCGCCGCTGAGGCGACCGATCCGGCGACCGCGACGCCTGAGGCGGAAGCGAAATTCGTGCGCGCCTTTGCGATCACGCGTGGCATCCAGCAATATGCCGAGAATGCGCGGGCGCAGGCCGGCCGCACGCTGCAGGCTTGGTCGATGATGGCCGAGCAGCGGGGCGATTACGCCAAGGCTGTCCAGTCTCTGATCGAGAACGCCGGCGGCGACAGCGACATCCGCACCGTGATGCGTCAGGTCGCCGAGCTCGGCGATCCCGACAAGGTCAGCCAGTACGTCGCGGCGTCGCAGCGGATGTCCTCGCGCGACCTGATCCTCAACGGCTACTACAACATCATCCTTTCGAACGTGCCGAAGGTGCTGCTGAAAAAGGGCGCGTCCGACACCGGCATGGCGATCTGGAACCTCGCGACCCGCTATGCTGCGGAGAAGTTCGGCTCCGGGGCGGTCGAAGATGGCGAGACGGCCGCGATGCTCGACGGCTATGTCACATCGATGCGGGATGCGTTCCGCCTGGCGGGCAAAGGGATCGCGACCGGCGAGCGGCAATTCGAGCTCGGCACCGAACCGATGGATGCGCTCGGCCGCGGCCGCATCGACATCGCGGCCGAAGGCGCGCCGGAAGCGCTGGCCGGCCAGCCTACCCGTGCGGCACTCGACTACCTGAAGATGGCGCTGCCGACGCGCTGGCTGGGCGCCGCCGACGATTTCGCGAAGTACGTGAACTATCGCGCCGAGCTCAAGGCGCTCGCGCTGCGCGACGGCATCGGCCAGGGCCTCGAGGACGAAGCCCTCGACGCGCATATCGGGCAGATGATGGCGACGCCGACGCGCGAGCTCCACGAGATGGCGAAGGCGGCCGCCCTGAAGACGACCTTCCAGGAGCCGCTGACCGGCTTCGCGGCCGACCTCGCCGCCGGCGCCGACAAGGTCAACATTCCGATCGGTGCGCCGTCGCTGGGATGGGAGGGCTTCGACATCCCGCTCGGCCGCATGGTGTTGCCCTTCGTCAAGATCCCGGCCAACATCGCTTCGGCGGCCTACGAGAATTCGCCACTCGCCTATCTGTTCCAGTCGAACGGCGTCAAGGCGGCGCTGGCCGCCGGCGGCGCCACGCGCGACCTGGCGATCGCCAAGATGGCGCTGGGCTCGGCGGTGACGCTGGCGGCCTCCGGCGTCGCCTGGGCCGGCTTCCTGACCGGACGCGGCCCGTCCGATCCAACGCTCAACCGCGCCTGGCGCGCCGCCGGCAACGAGCCCTACTCGGTCAAGCTCGGCGACACATGGTACGGCTACAACCAGATCGATCCGGTCGGCATGCTGCTCGGCACGATCGCCGACACCGGCGACGTGCTGCGCTTCGCCCGCGACGACCAGGTCGCCGACCAGGTCGCCGCCTCGCTGATGTTCGGCGCCGGCAACGCGCTCATCTCGAAGACCTATATGTCGGGCCTGGCGTCATTCTTCGACGCCTTCCAGCAGCCGGACAAGGACGGCAGCGCCTGGCTGCGCCGCTTCATCTCGGGCGCGACGGTGCCGGCGGCGCTTGGCGCCGTCGACCGCGCGACCGATGATTGGATGCGCGCGCATTACACGCTGCTGCAGACGATCGAGAGCAAGCTGCCGATCGTCAGCCAGCAGCTGCCGCCGGCGCGCACTCTGTGGGGCGATCCGATCCCGACCAAGGACGGCTTCCTGCCACCCTTCAGCGGTACCGGCCTGGCGCGTGCCGTGAGCCCGGTGCCGCTGGCGCCGGCCGACAATGCCGAGCCGATCGACACGTGGATCTGGAATAATCGCGACGCCTTCCCCAACGCCGACCAGCAGCGGCTCGACCTTTACAAGCCTGGTCCCGTGCAGACCTGGGAGCAGCCTGGCACGAATCGGACGGTCTCTGCGCAGGTGCGATTGCAGCCCGACCAGCTCGACCGGCTGCAAAGCCTGTCGGGAAACGAGCTCAAGGATCCGCACACGAAGATGGGGGCAAAGGACCTGTTGAACGCGCTGGTCCAGGGAAACGCGCCTGCCGTAGATCAACGCCAGTGGGACAAGGCCTCGCCTTCGGTCCAGGCGATGATCGTTCTGCGAACCGTGAACAAATTTCGCGAGGCCGCCAAAGCCCAGCTGCTCACCGAGAACCCGATCCTCGCCAATGCAGTTCAGGCACAATGGGCGGCCCGGCGCCAGGCGCTTGGTCAAGGCGCTATCCGGCCCAGCAGCGTGCCCTCGGCTGCATCGGCGCCACTGGCGAGCTCGGGGCGCGCGACGCGTGAGCCGGCGATCGGAGGCCCTTAGCCCCGCGCTTCGAGCCGGCGGAGATCGGCGATCACCGATAGCGTCGCCAGAACCGCGGCCGTCGCTTCGTCGTCGCCACCGGGGATGGTCTCACCGTCCAGGGCATATTCGAGCTTCAAGCGCATGCCCGCTGCTGTCATAGCCGGCGTTGAGATGAATCGCTCTAGAGCTTGTCGAAGATCTTCGTCGGCGGCCGCGAGCTCTGCTCCGCCGACCCGCTTGGCGTCGAGTTCTTCGATGCGGCCTTGGGTCGCCAGGTAGTTTCGGTATTGGGCAAAGAGCTCGGCATCCGGCCCGATCGCCGGCGGCGGCGCGGGCTGTTCAAACCAGTGCGCGATATTATTGGACATAGTCCGATCCCTCCATTCTTTTGGTTGTTAGGCTTTGCGGATTAATTGCCACCGAACTTGCCACCGGACTATCGGTGACCGAAGGGGACAAGACAGCATCGACAGTTCTATTTGATCCGTCTCGGACCCCGTAAATCGGGCCTTGATGGCAGTAACGGGGATTGGTCGGGACGGCTTTCGACGTATTACAAAACCGCTGCTCTACCGCTGAGCTAAGCCGGCTAATGCGCGACGGGGCTTTCTAGCGCGTGGCGGCGAGAATCGTCCAGCCGAGCGCGGTATTTCGAAGTGGTCAAACCCGCGACGCTCAGCTTACCGGTCGTTTGAAACCAGCACCGTCCAGCCCGTGACGGAATTGCGGCCGTTGGGCGCGACGATCCGGATTTTTGCCGGGCGCACGGGCAGTTCCGGATTTTCGGCGCTGACATCGAGCACGATGAAATCGACGCCTTCCGGCATGTCGCCGCAACTCTTGAACTTGCGCGGCTTGCGATCGACGCCGAGCTCGCTGCGCAAATAGAGCACGAGCTCGTCCAAGGACGCGCAGAGCGGCTGGCCTGGAAGGGATGAGAGATGCTCGCCGGCATGCGGCAACGCGTCGGTATCCGCACGGGCGGCCGAAGCGAGCGATAGAAGGACGAAGCAGACAACCAACCGAAGCATCACGCGTGCCCTCCAATTCGAGAGAGCATGATGGCTTCGCGAAGGTCGAGCAAGGCGAATACGGCGAGCTGGATGAGCATGGCCCATCCAGCTCGCCGCGGCAGAAAGAACTCTACTTCGCGACTGCCTTTTTACGCATCGACGCTCCCGTGCGCCGCTTCGCGCCGAGCTTCTTCGCCCGGGGCTTAGAGGCCATCTTGCGCCGTCTTGTCGTGGCTAGTCGTCGTGCAGGCTTGGGCTTTGCGGCCTTTTTCGCCGCCGGCTTCTTGGCCGCCGTCTTGCGAGCAGCGGGCTTGCGCGCGGCCGGCTTCTTGGCAGCCGTCTTGCGCGCCGCCGGCTTCTTGGCAGCGGCCCTCTTGGCCGGCGCCTTGCGTGCCGGAGCCTTTTTGGCCGCCGTCTTGCGCGCGGCCGGCTTCTTCGCGGCCGATTTAGCTTTGCTTACAACCATCTTACTTCTCCTAGACGTGGAGCGCCGCGGTATGCCTTGGCGCGACTCGGTGCCGTTAACCAATATCTTACAGAAAAGTGTGTACGATTTGTTAAGTAAATTAACAACATGGTCTATATAGTTGATTTTGATGATAAAATTTGTATTCTCTGATTCAACTTAGCACATCTTGACTCGGCGTTTTGGCCGCGACTCGGGCCTCCGAGTCGCGCGACTCGGGACATATTTTTCCCCCTGCGGGCCGTGGCTGCGGCACCATATGCAAGGCGAAAATGCACTCAACGGAGCACTAAATGATCATCGGCGTGCCGCGAGAAACGAAGACTCTCGAGTTCCGCGTCGGACTTGTGCCCGACACGGTGAGCGATCTTGTCCGCCATGGCCATCGCGTCCTCGTGGGCAGCAATGCGGGCCAGGGGATCAGCGTCGACGACGAGGAGTATCAGCGCGCCGGCGCCGAAATCGTCGCCGATCCGGCCGCGATCTTCACCTCTGCCGATCTCGTCGTGAAGGTGAAGGAGCCCCAGCCGGCGGAAGTGGCGATGCTGCGGCCGGGTCAAATCCTGTTCACCTATCTTCATCTGGCCGCCGACAAGACGCTAACGCGCGGTCTCGAGAAATCGGGCGCGGTCTGTGTCGCCTATGAGACCATCACGGATTCCATGGGCCGTCTGCCGTTATTGCAGCCGATGAGCGAAGTTGCGGGCCGCATGGCGGTGCAAGTCGGCGCTCATTGCCTCGAGAAGGAGACCGGCGGGTCGGGGATTCTGCTCGGCGGCGTCGCGGGCGTGCCGGCAGCCCAGGTCGTCGTGCTGGGCGGCGGCACGGTCGGCACCAATGCGATTCGGATGGCCGTGGGCATGGAGGCGCAGGTCACCGTGATCGACAAATCCGTCGCGCGGCTGCGCGAGCTCGATGATATGTTCGGAAGCCGCATTCAGACCCTTTACGCATCGGCCAATGCCGTCGCGCGGTCCGTCGCCAAGGCCGACCTCGTCATCGGCGCCGTTCTGATACCGGGCGCGGCCGCGCCCCGCATCGTGACCCGCGCGATGTTGCGCGAAATGCGCCGCGGCTCGGCGGTGGTGGATGTGGCGATCGACCAGGGCGGCTGCTTCGAGACGTCGCGCCCCACCACCCACGCCAATCCCACCTATGTCGAGGAGGGGGTCGTGCATTATTGCGTGACCAATATGCCGGGCGCCGTTCCGCGGACCTCGACATTCGCGCTCAACAACGCGACCCTGCCCTTCGTGCTGGCACTGGCCGACAAGGGCTGGAAGCGGGCCATGACGAACGACCAGCATCTCTTGGCCGGGCTCAACGTCTGCGAGGGCAAGCTCACCAACAAGGGGGTGGCCGACGCGTTCGGCGAAAAGGCCGTGCACCCTGCGAGCCTGCTCGGCTGATGGACGATTCCGCCCGGCATTTGCAAACTGGCGTGAGGCGCGATACTAGGTCCGCCGCCGCCGCTCTTGGATAGGATTTTGCCGTCGATGCCGAAGATTTACGTAACCGACCGCAAGGGAACCGAGTACGAGGTCGATGCCACCAACGGATTTACGTTGATGGAAGCCATTCGCGACGACGGGAAATTCGAGCTCGCCGCGATCTGCGGCGGGATGATGTCCTGCTCCACCTGTCACGTCTATCTGGGCGAGGGCTGGTACGAGAAGATGCCGCTCAGCGACCGTGATGAGCGCGAGCTGCTCGAGGAATCTTCGCATATGCAGGCCACTTCGCGTCTCTCCTGCCAGATTGAGATCAAGCCGGAGCTGGAAGGCCTCAAGGTCACCGTCGCTCCGGAAGACTGATCAAATTCGCGCCTATGCGCCGCGCGCCTTTGCTCGCGCGGTCGCAACGGCCTCGGCGGGCTCCTCGGGCCAAGGGTGTTTGGGATAGCGGCCCCGCATGTCCGCCCGGACCGCTTTGTAGGAGCCGCTCCAGAATCCCGGCAGATCGCGGGTCAGCTGGATCGGTCGGTTGGCCGGTGACAGAAGGCTCAACAGCAGCGGTACCTTTCCGTCGGCGACCGAGGGATGCTGTTTGAGCCCGAACAGTTCCTGCAAGCGTACCGCCAGCACCGGCGCGTCGCCGGAATAGTCAATCGGCACGCGCGAGCCGGAAGGCGCGTCGAAATGGGTCGGCGCCCGCGCATTCAAATCCTGGCGCCGCGCCCAGCTCAGTTGGCCCTCGAAGATCGAAAACAGGTCCAGCTCCTGTAGTTGCGCCAGGCTACGGATGCCGGCGAGATGCGGCGCAAGCCAATCTTCCAAGCCGTCCAACAGCGCCTGATCCTCCAAGGCCGGCCAGCCTGCGTCCGGCCCGTCCAGCCGCGCAAGAAAGATGATCCTGGCGCGCAGTTGCTCGGCCGCCTTCGTCCAAGGCAGCGCGTCAGCGCCGAGCGCGCGGATCGCGCCGATCATCGCCTGCAGCATCGCGCCGGGCGGCGGATCGGAAAGCGGCGCGTCCGCCAGCACGAGCGCGCCCAGGCGTCGTCGGCGTCGTGCGACAACCGCACCGGTCTTGCGGTCGAAAGCCACTTGATCGTCTTCGACGATGCGGTCGCCGAGCCGCTCCTCCAGCTCGGAGCGATCGAGCGGGGCGGCGAGCCAGATGCGCGCGTCGGGCTTTTGCCCATCGAGGTCGGCCACGGCGAGCATCGTCTCCGCCGCCAGCGGATCGCTCGGCCCGAGATAGGCGCCTTGGCCGCCGGACAAGAGAAAGCGCCCGTTGCCTTCGGAGCGGCGCAGCGCGATCCGGTCCGGATAAGCAAGCGCGAGCACGGCTCCGGTCCGCGCGGGCAGGAGTGGGGTCGGGTCGGCGCCGACCTGCCGCTCGATGCGGCGAGCAGCTTCGCGAACGCGCCTGATCGCCGGATCGCGACCACCTGCAGCCAGAAGCTCGACGCGACTTCTCAAATCGGCGTCGCGCAGCCCGGCGGCCATGAGATCGCGCTCACCGAGAAGCGCTGCAATCGCCGCCGCGAGCGATCCCTCGCCGTGCGCCGCGGCCGCGAGCGTCATATGAGCGAGACGCGGATGAAGCCCGATCCGGGCCATGCGCCGGCCATGCGGCGTAATGCGGCCGGCCTGGTCGAGGGCGCCCAGATCGACCAGCAGATGACGGGCGGCTAGGAAGGCGGTCGCGGGCGGCTGGTCGGGCAGCCTGAGCGATGCGGGATCCTCGGTTCCCCACAGAGCCATGTCGAGCGCCAGCGGCGCGAGATCGGCGGTCTCGATCTCGGGCGAAGGCCGCTCGGCGAGCGCGCGATGCTGGCCTTCCGGCCAGAGCCGCCAGGCGACGCCGGGCTCGGTGCGCCCAGCGCGCCCGGCCCGCTGCTCGGCGCCGGCCTGGCTCACCTTCACCGTCTCCAGCCGCGTCATGCCGGAGCGCGGATCGTAGAGGCTGATGCGCGCGAGGCCGCCATCCACCACCTGGCGGATCCCGTCCAAGGTCACGCTGGTCTCGGCAATCGCGCTCGACAGCACGATCTTGCGCCTGCCCGCCGGGCTCGGTGCCAGC
>DATGMP010000055.1:0-42738 GCA_035293565.1 Alphaproteobacteria bacterium
GCCGTTGCAGAAGATCCAGATCGTCAAGGGCTGGATCGAGAACGGAAAGCGGATGGCGAAGGTCTATGACGTCGTCTGCTCCGACGGCATCAAGGCCGATCCCAAGACCGGCACTTGCGCCGACAATGGCGCGACCGTCGATATCGCAACATGCAAGGTCGGCGCGGGCAAGGGAGCCGGCGAGCTTTCGACGACGTGGACGGATCCGTCTTTCGATCCGAAGATCCGCGCGGTCTACTATGTCCGCGTGCTGGAGGATCCGACCTGCCGCTGGAGCACCTACGATGCCCATCGGCTGCATGTGGATCCGCCGAAGGCGGTGCCGGCCACGATCAAGGAACGCGCCTGGACTTCGCCCATCTGGTATACGCCTTAGAATGGCGCTATAGGCCCCCCGTGACCAATAAAGGGGAGGGAAGGCCGATGACGATCGAGCGCCTTGCGGTTCTGTGCGCGGTTGCGATCGCGTTTATCGAGCCGGCTGTCGCGAGAGCCGAGGGCGCGGCGGCGGCACCGGAGCGCAACGTCTATTTCGGCGAGCTCCACCTCCATACCTCTTATTCGCTCGACTCCTATCTGTTCGGGAATCGGAACGATCCGACGACCGCCTACCGATTCGGGCGCGGCGAGGCGGTGACCCTCTATGGCGGCGAGAAGAAGCAGCTGAAGCATCCGCTCGACTTCATGGCGGTGACCGATCATGCCGAGTACATGGGTGAGATCGCGCTCTGCACGATGCCGGGAAATCCCGCCTATGACGGCAAGATGTGCGACGGCGTCCGGCGCGGCGACCAGGCCGCCTTTCAGCCGATCGTCGAGAGCGTTTCACGTCCCGAGCGGCGCCACGTCGCCGAGATCTGCGGGGAGGACGGCAGCCGCTGCCGCGAAGCCGCCAAGGGTACGTGGAAACGGCTCCGGGACGCGGCGGCTTCATTTTATCAACCCGGCAAGTTCACCACGCTGCTCGGTTTCGAATATTCGCCCAGCATCCCGACCGCCGACGGACATCCTTACGTCCCGGGCACCGTGCCGGGCATGCTGCACAGAAACGTGATCTTCCGGACCGATCATGTCCCCGACAATGTCTTCAGTTCCTACGACGGCAGTGCGGAGCAGCTGCAGGCCTGGCTGGACGCTGATTGTCGCGAGCCCTGCCGCGTGCTCGATATCCCGCATAACTCGAACTATTCCTGGGGCCGCTTCTTCTGGGAGAAGAATTCCGACGGCTCGCCTTGGACGAAGGAGATCCTCGATCGCAAGGTGCGCATGGAGCCCTTGATCGAGATCTTCCAGATCAAGGGCGGATCGGAATGCCAGGCCGGCATCGGCCTCACCGACGAGGAGTGCGGGTTCGAGAATTCGGTGCCGGCCTGCAAGCCCGGCCAGACGGAAGCTTGCGCAATGCCCACCTCCTTCGTCCGCGACGGGTTGGTGAAAGGTCTGGCCGTACAAGATAAATGGGGGCTCAATCCATTCAAGTACGGCATCGTCGGCGGAACGGATAATCACGACGCTTTGTCTACTTCCACCGATGAGAGCAGCTATACGGGCGCCCACGGTCAGATGGACAACACGCCCGCCAAGCGTCTCGCGACTCGCGCGCCGATGGCGCAGGGCCGCGATCCGGACGGAGACGATGCGGTCTCGATGCTGCGCTTCAATCCGGGCGGACTCACCGGTGTCTGGGCGGAGCAGAATACGCGCGAATCGATCTGGGACGCGCTTTATCGCAAGGAGACCTTCGGCACGAGCGGCACGCGGATTCGCGTCCGCTTCTTTGGTTCGTTCGATTTTCCGCGCGATCTCCACAAGAGCCCGGACCTCGTGAAGATCGGCTATGCCAAGGGCGTGCCGATGGGTGGCGATCTCAAATCAGCGCCCGCCGGAAAGGCGCCCGTCTTCGTCGCCTCGGCAACGCGCGATCCGGACAGCGCACCCTTGCAGAAGATCCAGATCATCAAGGGTTGGGTCCAGAACGGCGTCAGCCGCTCAAAGACCTATGACATCGTCTGCTCCGACGGAATCAAGCCTGATCCCGAGACCGGACGCTGCGCGGATAACGGCGCGACCGTCGACATCGCAACATGCAAGGTCGGGGCCGGCAAGGGTGCCGGCGAGCTCGCAACAACCTGGATCGATCCGTCCTTCGATCCCAAGAGCCGCGCGGTCTATTATGTGCGCGTACTCGAGGACCCGACCTGCCGCTGGAGCACTTGGGACGCGCACCGGCTCAATGTCGATCCGCCGAAGAGCGTGCCGGCGACGATCAAGGAGCGGGCGTGGAGCTCGCCCATCTGGTATTCGCCGTAAGGATCTCAGGCTCTGAGATCGGCGATCCTGCCGCCCGGCAGGCGAAGAAGACGAGCACATTGCTGCGCTTCGTTGCCGGCGGGCTGGACGCGGTGCTGCCGGATGCGCGAGAAAAGCGGGAGAGAATGGAGAGGACACGCCGTTGAAAGGTCTCCTGCGCCGGATCGCCCGCGAGCCGCTCGTGCATTTCCTGCTATTGGGGGCGCTTATCTTCGCAGCGAACGCAATTCTGCATCCAGCTGCGCGGAGCGACAGCCATCGGATCGAGATCGGCAAGGCCGACGTCGAGCGCATCCGCGCGCTGTATGCCCAGCAATGGGGCGCGCCGCCCGAACCCGCGGATATGCCGAATCTGATCGACAACTATATCCGCTCCGAGATTCTCTTCCGCGAGGGCGCGTCGCTGGGCTTGGGCGCGGACGATTCGGTGCTGCGCAACCGAATCATGCAGAAGATGGAGTTCCTGCTGCAGGACACCTCGTCGGTGAAGGAGCCGACCGAAACCGAGATGCGGAAATATCTCGAAGCGCACGCCCAGACCTACGAGGTGCCGGAGCAGGTCGCATTCACCCAGATCTATTTCAGCCCGTCGCTACGCGGCGATCGGGCTGAGCCCGATGCGCACGCAATGCTAGCGTCGCTCGGCGCAGCCGGCGGCCCGCCGCCGCGTGGGGACCCGTCGATGCTTCCAGCCGATGCCGGCCCGCAGTCTCGCGCCGAGATCGAGCAGGATTACGGTCCGGAGTTCGCAGCCTCGGTCTTTGCGCTGCCGCTCGGGTCTTGGCAGGGGCCGATACGCTCGGCGCTCGGCCTCCATCTGGTCCGGGTGGACTCGCATAGCGCCCCGCGGCTTCCGGCGCTGCCTCAAGTCCGCAACCGAGTCCATGATGACATGGTGGCCGAGCGCATGCGGGCCGCCTCCGACGCGGCCTATGCGGCAATCCGGGCGCGCTATCAAATCGTCGTTGCGCCGGACGCCGTGTCTTCAGGATCGACGGCGGCCCGATGAAGCGCTTATTCTTCGCGCTTCTGTTTTTCCTGCTGATCGCGGCGCGCGCCGGCGCGCATGAATCCCTGCCGGTCTTTCTCGGCATCGTCGAGCAAGGGGTCGGAACGTACGCGGTCACCTGGCGAGTCCCGGCGACCCAGGGCGCGCCGCCATCCGTCTCGCCGTCCTTTCCCACTCAGTGCGCCGCCGCCGCGCCGGCCTCCACGACCCAGGAGCCGGGGGCGTTGGTCGGCCGCATGCTGCTGAGATGCGGCCCGTCCGGCCTCGGCCAAGGACGGGTCACCCTTGTTGGGCTGGACCGCACGGTGCTGGACGCGCTTGTTCGGATCGGCTTTGCCGATGGGCGGACGGTGACGCGCGTGCTCCATCCGAGCGAGCCCTCGCTGGAGCTCGACGGGATCGGCAGGCATGTCGACGTCGCCGGCTATTTCTCGCTGGGGGTCGAACATATTCTCTTCGGGATCGATCATCTGCTGTTCGTGACCGGCCTCCTGCTGATCGTTCGGCGCCCCATGGCGCTGGCGAAAACGGTTACCGCCTTCACGGTCGCGCACAGCATCACGCTCGCGCTCGCGGCGCTCGGCTATGTTCATGTGCCCCCGGCGCCGGTCGAGGCGACGATCGCGTTGTCGATCGTCTTCCTGGCGCGCGAGCTGGCTCGCCTTGCCCGGGGCGAGGCGGCGCTCACCGCGCGGTACCCCTGGGTCGTGGCGTTCACCTTCGGCCTCCTGCACGGCCTCGGATTTGCGGGGGCGCTGGCCGAGGTCGGGCTGCCGCCGCACGATATCCCGCTCGCCCTGCTGCTGTTCAATCTCGGAGTCGAGGCCGGCCAGCTTCTGTTTGTGGCCGCGCTGCTTCTGATTCGCTGGGAGATCAGGCGCCTGATGCCCAGAATCCCGCCGTTTCTGGCCGAGCTGCCGACCTACGGAATCGGCGCTGCGGCGGCCTTTTGGCTGATAAGTCGCGTGATCGTTATCCTTTAGAGGATGACCTGTCTGCGGCGCAAAGGTTCTTTGACGCGACACATTGTTGTGTCATAATGCCGACCAACATGGCGCGCGAGCCATCGGCCCCTGGCAAAGGGCCTGTGGGGAAGTCTCTAGCATCAGTACGGGTTCGGATGCGCTCGGGGCCGACATTGGTAGACGGAGGCAGGTCAATGTTCCCAGTTCGCAAATTCGGCGCCGTGCGCGGCCTGGCACTATCTTTGGCCGGACTGATGCTGGGCGGATTGGCGGCGGGAAGCGCTCAGGCCTCCGAGACCAGGGGCTATGTGGTGAGCTGGTTCCACCGCGCGGCCTATTCTCAGGATGGCGATTGCCCGGGCGGCCTCAATCCGCTGTCGGAGGTCTTCGTGAAGCGGATCCTGACGGATATGGGCAAGTCGCCCGAGACCTGGGCGCCGCTGTTCAAGGATTATCCCGCGAACATGTACGGCGCGGTCGTGATGCGCGGGAAAATCGACGGCAAGCCTGCCAATGTCTATGTGAACCCGACCTCGGTTCCGGACCCGCAGATCCATACGGTAGCCGGCAAATATGCTTACGGCTTCAATCTCGACGGCAAGGGCGCGGCTTCGCCCAACGGGTTCGAGGATCCCGAGACGCATGAGCAGGGGGTCAATAATCAGCTTTTCCGCGCTCTGGGCTGCTTCGTGGCCGAGCGCGGCACCCCGACCACCCGACCGACCTGGCCTGCGATCGAATGGGACGCCGGCCGTGACCAGATGCCGGCCTGGATCATCGAGATCAGCGGCATCGACAGTATCCAGAATTCCGACAATGTGACGGTCCGCATCACGCGGGCGACCGGTCCGACCACCCGCAACGCCTCGGGCGATCCGCAGGCCGATATGACCTACCGGGTCGATCCCAACCCGCGGATGCAGAATGTCGTCCACGCGAGGATCAAGGACGGCGTGCTGACGACCGATCGGTTCAATTTCGACATGCTGCAGGACCCGGTGCTGGGCGTTGCCGAGTACATCTTCAAGGACGCCAAGCTTCGCCTGACCTTCAATCCCGACGGCTCGATCAAGGGCATCCTTGGCGGCTACACGCCTTGGAAGACGATCTATGTGAGCCTCGCGGTGGGCGGCTCGGTCAACGAGCTCAACCTGTCGATCGACATGCCGGGCTCCTACTACGCGCTTCGCCGTCTGGCCGACGCCTATCCTGATCCCAAGACGGGTGAGAACACCATGATCTCGGCCGGTTATCGGATCGAGGCGGTCCCCGCCTTCCTGGTTCACCCGCAGGATACGCGGGTGTCGCAGGCGACGGGACTCGTGCCCGTTTCGCAGACCCGCTGATCAGTCGCACCGTAATTGAACGAATTCGGATCCGAGGAACCCTAATGAAGATGTCGATCGAGAAGCCGGCGCGGGGAAAGATCATATTGGGGGCGGTGCTCGCGGCCTGTACTGCGCCGCTCGCGCTCATGGCATTGCCGCATGCCAAGGCCGATGACTCCGCGCAGGTCGCCGGGCCGGTCGCGATGCGTCGGCTGACCCAGGACGAATACAAGCAGATCATCGAAGACGTGTTCGGTCCCACTGTGACGCTGGGCGGTCGTTTCGAGCCCGACATGCGCGATGCGGGGCTGATGGCGGTGGGCGCCAGCCAGGTCAGCGTGACCGCTTCGGGCATCGAGCAGTACGACACGATGGCGCGCAAGATCGCCTCGCAGGTGGTCGACGAGCAGCACCGCGCCTCAATGATTCCATGCAAACCCGCGGATCCGAAGGCCGCAGACGATGCCTGCGCCAAGCAGTTCCTGGCCAAGGCCGGCAAGCTGCTCTATCGGCGCCCGCTGAGCGATCACGAGCTGCAGACCGAAGTGGCCGGCGCCAATGCGGCGGCGACCAAGGTAAAGGATTTCTACGCCGGGCTGGGCCTGGCGCTGGCCAGCCTTCTCGAAGCGCCGCAATTCCTGTTCCGGCAGGAAGTGGCCGAGCCTGATCCCGATCACTCCGGTCAGTATCGTCTGGACGCTTATTCCAAAGCCTCGCGGCTAAGCTTCTTCCTGTGGGATTCGGCGCCCGATGCGCAGTTGCTGCAGGCCGCCGAGAGCGGCGAGCTCAATACCGGCCGGGGCATGGCGAAGCAGGTCGACCGCATGATGGCGTCGCCTCGGCTCGAGGCCGGCGTGCGCGCCTTCTTCAGCGACATGCTGGGCTTCGACGCTTTCGAGAATTTGGCCAAGGACCGGACGCTCTATCCGAAGTTCAATCCGAGGGTGGCGAGCGATGCGGAGGAGCAGACGCTCAAGACGATCGTCCAGGTCGTCCTGACGGATAATGGCGACTACCGCGACCTGTTCACCACGCGGAAGACCTTCCTGACCCAGGCGCTGGCGTCGATCTATAAGGTGCCGATCGCGCCGCCCGACGGGGCATGGAATGCCTGGGTGCCGTACGAATATCCGGCCGACGCCGAGCAGGCGGGCATTCTGACCGAGGCGAGCTTCGTCGGACTGCACTCACATCCCGGCCGCAGCTCGCCGACGATCCGCGGCAAGGCGCTCCGCACGACGATCCTGTGCGAGAAAGTGCCCGACCCGCCGGGGAACGTGAATTTCACGGTGGTGCAGGACACCAACAACCCGCAATACAAGACCGCGCGCGAGCGGGTCACCGCTCACCGCACCGAGCCCACCTGCGCCGGCTGCCACAAGCTGATCGATCCGATCGGCCTCGGCATGGAGAATTTCGACACGATCGGCGGTTTCCGCACGACCGAAAACGGCGCGCCGATCGACGCGAGCGGCGAGCTCGACGGCGTCAAGTTTGCGGACGCGATCGGCCTCGGAAGGGCGGTTCACGACAATGCCGCCGTACCGGCTTGTCTGGTTAACCGCATCTACGAATACGCAGTTGGCCACAAGCCGAACAAGGCCGAAGGCGAATGGCTGAAGAGCGATCTCGAGAAGGAGTTCGCCTCGAACGGCTACCGCGTGCCGGCTCTCATGCGGGCGGTTGCCACGAGCGACGCCTTTTATCGGGTAACCCCACCCACGACCGGCGCGATCGATGCGCCAACCCCTAAATTCGCGGATGCGAATTCGAAACAGGAGACTGCGAAATGAACGCGATTCAGGAACTGAGCCGCCGGCGAGTTCTGCGCGGCGTGTTGGGCGGCGCCGCCGTCACGGTGGGCCTGCCGTTCCTCGACTGTTTCCTGAACACGAACGGGACGGCGCTGGCATCGGGCCAGGCGCTTCCCACCTGCTTCGGGTCGTGGTTCTGGGGCTTGGGCCTCAACCCGGGCCGATGGGAGCCCAAGCAGGTCGGGAAGATCGTCGATCTGGGAGAGGAGCTCAAAGCCCTCGAGCCTTATAAGGACAAGATCAACGTCTATTCGGGCATGAAGGTCTATCTCGATGGACGGCCTCTCATCACCCACTATTCCGGTGACTGGTCGCTCTTGACCGGCACGACCCCGCGCGAAGAGCGCGTCGAGATTCCGTCGATCGACGTGCTGATCGGTGATGTGATCGGCACGCGCACCCGCTTCCGCTCGCTGGAAGTGGCCGCGACCGGCAACGCGACGCACTCCTACAGCCGTCGCGCCGGCGCCGCGCTGAATCCGGCAGAGACTTCGCCAGTTGGACTCTACACCCGTGTGTTCGGGCCGGAGTTCAAGGACCCGAACGCGGCCGACTTCACGCCCGATCCGGCGGTGATGGCGCGCCAGAGCGTGCTGTCGGCGATCACCGAGCAGCGCGCCGACATCCAGAAGCATTTGGGCGCGGCCGACAAGGCTCGCCTCGACGAATACTTCTCGTCGCTCCGACAGATTGAGCAGCAGCTCGATATCGAGCTGCAGAAACCGGCGCCTCTGGAGGCGTGCACGACGCCGGCCAAGGCGGAGGAGATGCCGCCGGGCACCGAGATCGAGACTGTCCAGAACAACCATAAGCTCTTTGCGGCGATCCTCGCGCACGCGCTGGCCTGCAATCAGACGCGCGTCGTCAACATCACCTTCTCCGACGCGACCTCGTCACTGAGGAAGCAGGGCAGCTCGATGACGGAGCACGTGCAGAGCCACGAGGAGGCGATCGATCCGCAGCTCGGATACCAGCCGAACGTGACCTACTTCATGGAGCGGGTCATGGAGGGTTTCGCCGCGACCTTGGCTTCCCTCGAGGCGATCAAGGAAGGCGACGGCACGCTGCTCGACCGCATGCTGATCATGGCCTCCAGCGACACCGGATACGCCAAGGTGCACTCGCTGGAGAACATTCCGTTGCTCACCGCCGGCAAGGCGGGCGGCAAGATGAAGACCGGCATCCATGTCTCGGCAAAGGGCGACCCGGGCACCCGCGTCGGTCTCACCGTGCAGCAGGCGATGGGCGTGCCGATCAACAGCTGGGGCACCGATTCGATGCAGACCGCGAAAACCATCACCGAAGTGATGGCTTGAGGGCGGCGGCTAGGGGAAGGAGAATCGCAAGATGGGAATGAAGTCTGCCCTTGGGCTCGCCGTCCTCGGCATCGCCGTGATCGCCGGCGGCGTCTATTACTATGCCGGCCATCAGGCGAAGCCGGCCCATGAAGCGGGCTTGGCGACGCCGCCCGGCATCATGTTCGCGACGGTGAAGATGGGCAATGCGGTCTATGTGCCGGGCGCGAGTTCGGACCAGCAGGCCGAGCTTCGCGTATTTGGCGACCCCAAGGGGATGACTCTTTACACTTTCGACAAGGACACCGTTCCCGGCAAATCGGCGTGCAGCGGCGATTGCGCCAAAGCCTGGCCGGCCATGGCGGCGCCCGCCGACGCAAAGCCGGTCGGCGACTGGACGATCATCGCACGCGACGACGGCTCCAAGCAGTGGGCCTATCGCGGCAAGCCGCTCTATCTGTTCGCCAAGGACATGAAGACCGGCGATTACAAGGGCGACGGCGCCGACGGCCTCTGGCACATCGCCTACGCCAATGCGGGCGCCGGCATGACGCTGCCTGACGGAATCGCGGTTCAAGAAGTCGCCGAGGCCGGCGGGCAGGCGCTGGTCGATAGTCACGGCATGGTGCTCTACGCCTTCGACGGCGAGCTGAAGCACGACAAGATCGCCTGCAACAACACCAATCCGTGTCCGGGCAATTTCGTACCGGTCGCGGCCGGCGGTCTCGCCAACCCGATCGGCGATTTCGGCGTCGTAAGCCGCGACGACGGAGTCCAGCAATGGACTTATCAGGGCCGGCCTCTCTACACCTATGACGGCGACATCGATCTCGGCGATGCCAACGGCATCGGTCTCGATCAGCGCTATCAGGTGGCGATGATCACCAAATACTTCATGCCGCCGGGCGTCGGGATTCGGCCGGACGAGCGACGCGGCGGCCTGCTCACCAACGCCCAAGGCATGACGCTCTACGCGCGCGACAAGCTCGTCTTCAACGGCACCGGCGGCCACAATGCTCGCGGCGGCACGCGTGGCAACCCGATGATCGGCAAGATGATCGGCACCTCGGGCTGCGATGCGCAATGCGAGCAGACATGGATTCCGCTGAAGGCCGCGCCGGGCTCGCAGCCCTCGGGCTATTGGTCGCTCATCGCCCGCGCCGACGGCTCGCAGCAATGGGCCTATCAGGGCTATGCGCTCTACAGCTACAGCGGCGACAAGAAGCCCGGCGACACGATCGGCCACGACACATTCAACCTGTTCGTGAACGACGAGCACTCGCCCATGCAGCAGGTTGCGGCGAACGGCAACGCCAGCTCCAACATGGTGCTCGACCACGGCCTCGGCCTCTATTGGCGGATCACCGCGCCGTAAGCACGAGCGTTTTCTATCTCGAATTTGATGCCGGCGCCGCGTCGAGCGGGCCGGCATTTCTTTTTGGCCGTTAGCTTCAGAAAATCGGGAGGAGGTCGAGATGGGATTCGCCGGGAAAATCGCGGTTGGTTTTCTTCTTCTAGCGCTGCCGTCCCTCGCAAGCGCGGCCGAAATCGATTGGCAGAAGGTCGATGCGGCGCTTGGGAAAGCGGGCTCGGCGCAGCCGGGAGGAGTTCACAAGTACGGGCTTCCGCGCAGCGATCTTCATGTCACGCTGGATGGCGTCGACATCAAGCCCGCACTCGCGCTCGGCGGCTGGCTCGCTTTCGCGCCGATGGGCGACAAGGCGATGGTCATGGGCGACCTCGTGCTCACGGCGGACGAGGTCAATCCTGTGCTCTCGAAGCTCGAGGCCGGCGGGATCTCGGTCACGGCGATCCACAATCACCTTCTGCGCGCTTCGCCGATGACCTTCTACATGCATGTCGGCGGCGAAGGCGATCCCGAGAAGCTCGCGGCGGCGCTTCGAGAGGCGCTCTCGGCCAGCAAGACTCCGTTCGCGCCGCCCGGAAGTCCGGCGCCAGCGGCGGCTCAGCCGATAGACCTCAATACTGCGACACTCGATCGGATTCTGGGCGCGAAAGGAAGACCCAACAGCGGCGTCTACCAATTCAGCATCCCGCGTGCCGACACCATCAAGGAAGGCGGCATGACTGTCCCACCGGCGATGGGCACAGCGATCGGAATCAACTTCCAACCGACCGGCGAGGGCAAGGCTGCGATCACGGGCGATTTCGTATTGGTCGCCGCCGAGGTCAATCCGGTCATGCGGGCGCTGCGCAGCAACGGTATCGAGGTTACCGCCGTCCACAATCATATGCTCGACGACCAGCCGCGGCTATTTTTCCTGCACTTCTGGGCGAACGACGACGCCGGAAAGCTGGCGAAGGGACTCAAGGCTGCGCTTGATAAGGTCAATGTCGCCAAATCCTGACGATCTCCGGTGATCGTCGCATGAGGTGGTTCCCTCGCGCGCTGCTCGTGCTGGGATTGGCGGCCGCCGGCGCCGGATGCGCCCAGTCCGACACCGCCGCTTCGGCGGATATGCCGCTCGATCGTCTTTTCACGACGGTCGCTGACGTTCCGGTCGGCGCGAAGACAGGCCGGTTCGATTACCTCAGCTTCGATCCAGAAAGCGGTCGTCTATTCGTCTCGAAGATGGGATCGGGAAAGCTGCTTGTGTTCGACAGCCGCAATCAGACTTTCGTCGCGGAGCTGGACGGCTTTCCAAAGGTCACCGGCGTGCTCGCGGTCCCGGCACTGCATCGCGTGTATGCCAGCGTGCCCGGCGCCGGGATCGGCGCCTCCGTCTCGGCGGCACTCGGCGTCGCCGGGCTCTCGTCAGGATCGGGCGCGGTCGCCATCCTCGACAGCGACACGCTGAAGGAGATCGCACGCGTTCCGGGCGGCGTCTTTCCCGACGGGATCGCCTACGATCCCGACGATGGAAAAATCTTCGTGTCCGACGAACTCGGCGGTGCGATTGAGATCATCGATGCACGCACGAACAAACCCGTCGCCCGTATCGATGCTGGCGGTGAGGTGGGGAACGTTCAGTACGACCGGACGACCAAGCTGGTCTTCGCTCCGGTCCAGTCGAAGGACGAACTCGCAATCGTCGATCCTAAATCCGATCGCCTCGTCGGCCGCTTCCCCCTTCCGGGCAGCGAACATCCTCACGGCCTCCGGATCGCGGCCGACATGGGCATCGCCTATGTCGCCTGCGACGGCAACGACCGCCTGCTCGTCGTGGATCTGAAGGGACGAACGGTTTTGGGAACGCAACCGCTTGGTCACGATCCGGACGTCCTCGCCGACGATCCCGGCTTGAAGCGGCTCTACGTTGCCGGGGAGAGCGGCATACTGTCGGTCTTCGATATCGCCGATCCTGCCCGTCCCCGCGCGATCGGCCGTGTTTTCGCCGGCGAGAATGCGCACTCCGTCGCGGTCGATCCCGCGACGCACCGCCTATTCCTTCCACTCCGCAATCTCAACGGCCGCGCCGTAATGCGGATCATCGCGCCGACGGACAATCGATAGGTCGTCGGTTCAGTCGACACCAGGGTTGTAACTCGCCGCCAGCACCTCGGGCGGAGTCTCGCAAGCTTCGACCGTGGCGGCGGTCTTGACGTAAACGCCTGCGGGTGGATCGCCGAAAGCGATGCCGTCGCATGAAGGGCCAAGCCAGATCGACAGCACCGCGTCGCACGGGTAGCCGACATTGTCGAAAGGCTCGATGATGTCCAGCGCGACACGGGGGATCTGCCCGGCGGGCGCGCTCTCGGCCAGCTTGGTGCCCCATTTGGCGGCAGCTGCGGCGAAATCGGCGGGGCTGGTGTCGGCCGCGCGCGTCAGCAGCAGGATTTGCTTGCGGGTCGGCGTCGGGTCGACGCCGCGCGGCGGGCCGAACACGACGCGGTCATGCGATTTGGCAGCGCGCTGGACAGAGCGATCCATGAAACGGGCCTCGTCCGCGCGCATGACGTCGCCGATCGGTCCGGCCATCGTCTCGTACGCCGTGGCCACCGAATCCTGCCAGAACTCGGAGAAGACGTCGAAGCCTGCGTCCGGCGGTGCGGCGATCACATGGTTGCGCAGATATTTGCGGAACGGGAAGTTCTTCATGCCGAGCACGGCGTGCCGGGTCTCGTAATAGTTCCGGAACTCGGCCCTGGTGGACCCCTGCTTGCGCGATATCAGCGAGACCGTCTTTTCCACCTGTCGCCTCCCCATTTTGCTTGACGCTCCTCGGCCGCTTCGGGAAAGGTCGGCCCGGAAGCGATTTCCGATCACACTAGCCCAAGCCACGGGGAAGGGAAGACGATCATGAAGCTCGGGATTATTCCGTTGATGCAGAAGGGTTTCGTTACCAACCCTGCGTGGGCGCGGCCTTTCCTCAAGATGATCGAGGCGGCTGGCGTTGAATCGGTGTGGACGGTCGAACACCCGATCGTCGCCGAGAATTACGAGCCGCTCTATTCCTATTCCCAGGATGGCCGTGCGCCCTTCCAGCCGGATACGGAGATGTGCGACCCGTTGGAGTGGCTGGGCTTTGCGGCCGGCGTCACTGAGAAGGTGAAGCTCGGGACCGGTGTGCTGCTGCTGCCGCTCCACGCGCCGATCATTCTCGCCAAGCGCGTGGCGACCTTGGATGCGGTCTCCGGCGGTCGCGTGCTGCTCGGCATCGGGATGGGATGGCAGCGCGAGGAGTACCAGACGATCGGCGTGCCCTATGAGGAGCGCGGCCCGCGGCTCGACGAAGGACTGGCAGCCGTGCGTGCGCTCTGGACCCAGGCGCCGGCGACCTTCCACGGAAAGTTCTACAATTTCGACAAGGTGCATTCAGACCCCAAGCCGGCGCAGAAGGGCGGCGTGCATGTCATCATCGGCGGCTCGACCGATATCGCGGCCCGCCGCGCCGGTCGCAGCGGCGACGGCTTCTTCCCGCACGCGATCTCCCCCGACGATTTCGCCAAGCGCATCGAGACGATGCGGGCGGCCGCCAAGGAGGCTGGGCGAGATCCCGACAAAATCGAGCTCTCGGTCTCGCCTTGCGCCTACAAATTCGGGGCGACGGCCGATCTGGGCGTGGTCAAGGCGTATGCCGACCTGGGCGTGACCCGGATCGTCACGGTCGCCAACGAGGCGATGAGCAACGAAATCCCGCAGATCGAGCGCTTCATCAAGAAGATCCAGGACGACGTCATCGCCCGGCTGTAGAAGATTTCCGCTCGCTTTGGCGGAAATCGGAATAAATGTCGGTTTTGCGAAAGGCGGGCCGCTTGATCCCGGGCGCTCGGCGCGCCACGATTCAAGTAACGAGGCACGCGAGATCGGCTGATCTGGGGAGGACGACTTGACGGACATTGCGCCTGTGATGCCGGAAGTCAATTTCGGCACCGATCCGGTGGAGGATCTGCATGAGCGGATGGCGCAGCTTCATGCCGAAGGCCGCCGGGTGGTGCCGGTGCGCTATATCGACGGCATTGCCTGGCTGATCCTCAAATATGACGATCTGTCGGAGGCCTTCAGCGACGACGTGAAGCTGCCCTCGGCGCCCGGCTATGAGCGCATCTCGATGCCCAGCATGGGGCGCACCATGCAGGCGATGAAGGGAGAAGAGCACCGGATCAACCGCGCGCTGGTGGCGGGCGCTTTCCAGCCGGCGGTGATACGCAAGGCAGCCACGGAAATGCTGGTGCCCTTCGCCAACCGCCTCATTGACGGCTTTGCCGACCGTCGGCAGCTCGACCTCGTTCCGGAATATACGCATCGCTATCCGTTCGGCGTCATCAGCAACTTGCTGGGCATCCCGATCGACGACGAGAAGCAGGTGATGGATTGGGTCTATGGCGTTCTGCGTTTCCCGTGGGAGCCGGACAAGGCACTCCAAGCCCGGCGCGATCTCGATGTCTATCTGACACCGATCCTGGAGGAGCGCCGCGTCAATCCCAAGGAGGATGTGATCTCGCGCCTGGTCACTGCCGAGCTCGAAGGCCACAAGCTTACCAACGAAGAGATATTTGCCTTCCTCCGCCTGATCTATCCGGCTGGCGCGGAGACCACCTTCCTCACCATGGGCTCGATGATGCTCGAAGTGCTGAGCGACCGAGCGCTTTATCAGCGCCTGAAGGGCCACCCTGAGGACCGGGTGGTCGCCGTCGAGGAGGCGCTGCGCCGGCATGGGGCGACGCCGCTGCTGCCGCGTTTCACCGAGAATGCGGTCAATATCGGCGGCGTCGACATCCCGGCCAACAGCCAGCTGCTGTACGGCATCGCGCCCGCGAGCCATGACCCGGAAGAATTCGAAGATCCGAGGACCTTCTCACTGGAGCGCCGGCCCAACCGGCATCTGGCATTCGGCAAAGGTGTGCATTTCTGCCTGGGCTCACATCTCGCACGCGAGGAGCTGCGCGTGTCGCTGACGCTGCTGCTCGATCGGCTGCCAGGGCTCCGCCGCGCCGAGGGCGAGGACGCGGCGATCGTAGGCGCGCCGCTCAGAGGCGTTCACAAGCTGATCGTCGAGTATGACGACGTGCTGCCGGCGATCGGTTACGAGTCGCAGCGCATCGCCTTATAGGATGGAAAGGAGGGGACGATGCGCGTCACCGCCGATCGCAAAAAATGTTGCAGCTCGGGTATGTGCGTCGCAACCGCGCCCGACGTCTTTGCGCAACGCGAAAGCGACGGGTTGGTCACGGTGCTGAATGAGCACCCGCCCGAATCCCTCAGGGCACAAGTACGCCGCGCGGTCGAGTCCTGCCCCGTCGGCGCTATCGGGGCGGAGGAGTAGTCTCAGTCCTCCTCCATCGGCCAGCCGCGGAAATGGCGGCGGAAGGCGGTCGGTGTCTCGCCCGCAAGCCGACGGAACGCGACCGAAAAGCCGCTCGGGCTGGCAAAGCCGAGCCGGGCCGAGATTTCCTTGAGCGGCAGCTCGGTTCCGGAAAGCAGCGCTTTGGCTTTCGAGAGTCTTATCCGTTCGACATAGGATTTGACGGTCTCGCCGGTCGCTTCGCGGAATCGCCGCATCAGATGGCGCTCGCTCATGCCGCAGACGCGGGCGATGTCGGCGAGGCTAGGCGTGGCCTCGCCGCTGCCTTCGACATGGTCGCGAATGCGCGCGAGATGGCGCTCATCGAGCCTCGATCGTCGCCCTTCCGAAGAGGCCGGCACCCGCCGCAGATAGCGGGCCATATCGATCATCAGGCCGATCGACAGAGCCTCGACCAGCATGGTCGCGGCGAAGCCCGGTTCCGCCAGCTCGCGCGCGAGGCGGAGCAGCGGCTCCTCAATCACGGGCTCGCTTATGTCGGCGCAAGCCTCGAGGTCGTCGATGTGCCAGACCCCTCCATGTCCGGTGATTTCGGCGAAGCGCTCGGGCGACACCGAAAGCTCTACGCATCGCTCCCGTCCACGCGAGACCCGGGCGACAAGCGGCGTTGCGACAGGGCGGAACACCGGATGGCGGATATTCACGAAGCGCCTCGCGGGCGCAATCCGGCCGAAGGAAACGTGGGGGTTGGTGCATTGCGGAGTGATCGGCACGCCCAGCACGTAGTCGGTGTCTGAAGTCAGCACCTGTTCGTCCGGCGCCTCATGCACATAATGCAGCAGCGTGGCCTTGAAGCCGTTGACCGCGATCTGCGCCTCGACCCTGCCTTGAAACATCGCGCCTTCCTTACGCGGGGAGTCTATGACCCGGCGATTGCGCGTGGCAAGCTCGCGCTATTAGGGGAGGGGGCGGCCATGCCGAAGATCACGGTTCATCATCTCAACAATTCGAAATCGCAGCGCGTGCTGTGGGCGCTGGAGGAGCTCGGGCTCGATTACGAGATCGTTTTCTATAAGCGCAATCCGGGCTTTGCGCCGCCGGAGCTCAAAAAGATTCACTTCCTGGGCAAGGCCCCGGCCGTCGAGATCGACGGCAGCGTCATGGCCGAATCCGGGGCGGTCGTCGAATATCTGGTCTCCCGCTGGGGCGACGGAAGGCTGGCACCCGACCCGGCTTCGCCGAATTACGGCCGCTATCTGGAAATGATGCATTATCCGGAGGGCTCCTTCAGCATGCCGGCGGTCTGGCCGCTTTTCTTCGGCGCATTCCAAGTCGACAATCCGGCCTTCCAGGCTTACGCCGACCAGCAGATCGCGCTCCAGCTTGACTACGTAACGACGCTGCTCGAGCCGACCGGCTGGCTGGTCGGCTCCGACTTCACGGCCGCCGATCTCCAGATCGCTTTTATCCTGCAAACCTGCCGCGGCCTCGGGCGGCTCGAAGGCCGGCCCAATCTCCAAGCCTATGTCGCCAAGCTGGAAGCGCGCCCGGCCTATAAACGCGCCGTCGAGCGCGGCGGCCCGTTCGATTTGTCCTATGGGCGAAGCTAGGTCCCGTAGGCTCTGACGAAGATCCCGGCGAGCCGGGCGGCCTCGGCGCGGATGTCGGCGTCAGAGAAATCGCAGGCGACATTCAGTACGCGTTTCCATTGCAGCCCTTGGCAGAGCATGAGGAAGTCGTCGGCGGCGCGCTTGCAATCCTGGGTAGCGATCAGGCCCGCGGTCCGCGCATCCTCCAGATATTCGGCCAACCTTTCGATGGCGATCCGGTAACCGCTGTCATAGAGCGCACGCCCGACCGCCGGATTGTGCTGCGCTTCGGCGACGATCAGCCGATAGAAGCAGGTTGCTTCGTCGGACAGCACCAGGTGAAGGAAGCGCTCGCCGACGCCGGTGAGCACCTCTTCAACATTGCGCCCCTCAAGCGATACGCCGAACACATATTCGGCATGCTGCTCGCAGTAGTCGCGGACGAACGCCTCGAAAAGCTGGGCTTTGTTCTTGAAATAGTTGTAGAGGGTGCCCTTGGACCCGCCGAGCCGCGCCGCTATGGTCGACATCGACGCGGCCGCGTAGCCTTCTTCGGAGAAGACGGCGCGCGCCACGTCGAGAATCGCTTCCCGGCGCTGATCACGGCGCGTTTTCGGCTCGCATAAGCTCATTCTTCCAAGCGTGACGCCCCGGCGATAAATGGCGCAAAGGTTGACCAACAGGCCCCTCCCGGATAGTTTCATGACCGTACCGTACGGTCAATATCCCATCCGATACCGGCAAGGCGGATCATGTCCGACCTCATTTTTCGCGCAGTGCCTCGCTGGAAGCGGGCCGCAACGGCTACCGTCGCGGTTGTGCTGACGGCCGCGGCATCCGGCTGCGCGGTGGGGCCGGATTTCGCGCGTCCTGCTGCGCCAACGACGGATCGGTTCACGCCCGATGTGCTGCCGGCCAATACCGCTTCCGCTGACGTGCCGAGCGGCGGCGAAGTGCAGCGCCTTCTGGTCGGTCGCGACATTCCGGGCGAATGGTGGACGCTGTTCCACTCCAAGCCGCTCGACGAGCTGATCGCCACGGCGCTTCACGACAATCCGAGCCTAGAGGCGGCGAAGGCGACGCTCCGGCAGGCGCGCGAGAATCTCTATGCCGGCGAAACCTCGCTGTTTCCGACCTTGACCGGCAACGTTTCGGCCACACGCGAGAAATTCTCGACGAGCTCGATCGGCTTTCCCGGTCAGGAGGCGCTGTTCAGCCTGAGTACCGCATCACTCAATGTCAGCTACCCGCTCGACATCTTCGGCGGCATCCGGCGCCAGATCGAATCCCTGGCGGCAGAGGCGGACTATCAGGAATTCGAGGCCGAGGCCGCCTATGTCAGCTTGACGGCGAATGTCGTCCTGACCGCGATTCAGGAAGCGTCGCTCCGGGCTCAGATCAGGGCGGAGAAGGAGATCATCGACGCCGACGCCCATCAGGCCGAGGTGCTGCACCAGCAATTCGCGCTGGGAGGCGTTCCGGGCGCCGCGGTGCTGGCCCAGGACGCCATTCTGGCGCAGGCTCGCGCGACCCTGCCGCCGCTCGAGAAGGCACTGGCCCAGGCCCGCAATCAGCTCGCCGTGCTGACCGGCAAGCTGCCGAGCGAGGCTGCAGGCGCCACGTTCGAGCTCGCGGACCTTGAGCTGCCCCAGGATTTGCCGGTGAGCCTGCCTTCCAAGCTGGTCGAGCAACGGCCCGACATTCGCGCGGCGGAGTCGACGTTGCACGCGGCTTCGGCCGAAATCGGGGTTGCAACCGCCAATATGCTGCCGCAGGTCAATCTGACAGGAAGTTTCGGCAGCACCGCGTCGCCCGCCGGCAATCTATTCGGGGCGAATACTGGTGTGTGGAGCATTGGCGGCAGCCTCGCCCAGACCCTGTTCGATTCCGGCGCGCTGATTCATAAGTGGCGGGCGGCGGTCGCGGCCTTCGACCAGGCCGCGGCAGCCTATAAAAGCACGGTTCTTGCCTCTTTCCAGGACGTCGCAAACGTTCTTCGGGCGTTACAAAGCGATGCCGACGCCGTGAATGCCGATCTCCAAGCGGAACGCGCGGCGGCGAAAAGCCTCGACGTGGCGCGCGGGCAATACCAAATCGGTTCGATTACCTATGTAGCGTTGCTCGAAGCCGAACAGACCTATCAGCAGGCGCGGATCAGCCTGGTTCTGGCCAAGGCCAACCGCTATTCCGATACGGTGGCGCTGTTCCAGGCGCTGGGCGGCGGATGGTGGAACCGCGACGACCTAGCGGGAGACGAGAAATGATCGCGCGCGGCGTAATCAGTTCGACCGGAAACCGAGGCCTGACCCGGCGCATGGTCATTATGCTGGCGACCGCCGCGGTAGTGCTGGGCGGAATCTTCGGGTATCAGGCTTTCAAGGCCCATATGCTCGCGAACTATATGCGGTCGATGGGCCAGCCGGTGCAGACCGTCGCGTCCGCGGTTGCGCATTACGACATGTGGCAGCCGCATCTCGAGGCCGTCGGCAGTGCGCGCGCGGTCAATGGCGCCGATCTGAGCCCCCAGGTGTCGGGCATTGTCTCGGCGATCCATTTCGAATCCGGCGCCGACGTCAACGAAGGAACGGTGCTGGTTGAGCTGATGAACGCCGACGACCAGGCCAAGCTCCAAGCGCTGAAAGCGCAAGCGGCGTTGGCGCGTATCACTTTTGAGCGCGATCAGCGTCAGCTGAAGGTTCAAGGGGTGAGCCAGCAGACGGTCGACGCGGACGAGCAGACGCTGAAGAGCGACGAGGCGGAGGTGGCTCAGCAGCAGGCGATCCTCGACTACAAGATCATCAAGGCGCCGTTTGCAGGCCGGCTCGGAATCCGCATGGTCGATCTCGGCCAATATGTGGGCGCGGGCACGCCGATCGTGACCCTGCAATCGCTCGATCCGATCTATGTCGATTTCAATCTGCCGCAGCAATCGATCGATGATGTGAAGGTCGGCCAGCCGGTCTCGGCATCGTTCGATACCTATCCTGGCCAGCGTTTCCAGGGCGAGGTCTCGGCGATCAACTCCAAGGTCGATCCGGCGACGCGGAACATTCAGGTGCGGGCGACGCTAAAGAATCCTGATCACAAGATCCTGCCCGGCATGTTCGCGACCGTGCAGATCGATTCCGGTCGTTCGCAGCGCTACATCACGCTGCCGCAGACCGCTGTCACCTATAATCCTTATGGGGATTCGGTTTTCATCATCGACAATCAGGGCAAGGATGAGGAAGGCCATCCTAAGCTCGTCGTTCGACAGACGCTGGTGAAGACCGGACAGACCAGGGGCGATCTGGTCGCGATTCTAAGCGGCGTCAAAGACGGCGACACCGTCGTCACAGCCGGGCAGATCAAGCTGCGCAACGGCACGCCCGTCATAGTCGACAATTCCACCAAGCCGGCCGTCGAGGCGAACCCTACGCCGGTTGATCAGTGAGGGAAAGGCGCTCGCTGTGAAGGGCTTCACCGATATCTTCATTCGCCGCCCCGTCCTTGCGACGGTGGTCAGCCTCATGATTCTCGTGTTCGGCCTGCGCTCGGCCATGTCGCTGCCGGTGCGCGAATACCCGCGCACCGAGAACGCGGTCGTGACGGTGAACACGACGTACTACGGCGCCGATCCCGATGTTGTCGCGGGTTTCATTACGACGCCGCTCGAGACGGCGATCGCTCAGACCAACGGGATCGACTACATGACCTCGTCCAGCCAAAGCGGGACGAGCACGATCAGCGTCTATCTGCGCCTCAACTATGATTCCGACAAGGCGCTGACCGAGATCAGCACCAAGGTGAACTCGGTTCTCAACGAGCTTCCTTCGGGTACGCAACAGCCTGTGCTCACGCTGCAAATCGGGCAGAACGTCGATTCGATGTATATCTGTTTCTACAGCGACGGCGCGAGCGGCGGCGCCGCGCCGAACCAGATCACCGATTACCTGGTGCGGGTCGTGCAGCCCCGTATTCAAGCCGTTCCAGGCGTGCAAATGGCCGAAATCGAGGGCGGTAAGAACTTCGCGCTGCGGGCGTGGCTCGATCCGGTGAAGCTCGCGGCTTATGGATTGACCGCGACCGATGTCAGCGCTGCGCTGGCCGCCAACGACTACATCGCCGGCGTCGGCACGACGCGCGGCATGATGGTGCAACAGAATCTCACAGCGTCGACCAATCTGCACTCGCAGAGCGACTTCGAGAATCTGGTGCTGAAGCAAACCAACAATGCGATCGTGCGCTTGAAGGATGTGGGCAAGGTCACGCTCGGTTACGACGACTATGATTCACAAACCAACTTTCTGGGCAAAAGAGGAGTCTTCATCGGTATTCAGCTCGCGCCGACCGCGAATATCCTCGAGGTACTGCGCAACGTCACTAAGGTGTTCCACGAAATCGCGCCGCAGCTGCCGCCGGGGATCAAAGGAGACATCGGGTGGGACGGCTCGCGATTCGTCACCAGCTCGATTCGCGAAGTGCAGCGCACGCTTGTCCAGGCGGCGCTCATCGTCACGCTTGTCGTCTTCGCCTTCCTCGGCTCGATTCGGTCGGTATTCATTCCGGCCGTGACGATCCCGCTGTCGCTGGTCGGCACTTTCGGCATGATGCTGCTGTTCGGCTTCTCGATAAATTTGCTGACGCTTTTGGCGCTGGTGCTCGCGATCGGCCTGGTGGTCGACGATGCCATCATCGTCGTCGAGAACGTCAACCGCCATATGGACGAGGGCATGAGTCCGATGAAGGCCTCGATCCTCGCGGCACGCGAGCTTGCGGGACCCATCGTGGCCATGACAGCGGTGCTGGCGGCGGTCTATGTGCCGATTGGATTCCAAAGCGGCCTCACCGGCGCGCTCTTCACCGAATTTGCCTTCACGCTCGTCGGAGCAGTCACCGTGTCGGCCATCATCGCGCTGACCCTGAGCCCGATGATGTGCTCGCGCCTCCTGAAGCCGCATATATCGGACCATGGCTGGCAGGATCGGCTCATCACCTTCATCGATCATCGATTCGAGGATGTACGGAGACTCTATCAGCGCCAGCTTCACGGCAGCCTCGATTTCTTGCCGGTGACCGCGACGTTTGCGCTGATCGTGCTCGGCAGCATCTACTTCCTTTACAACAACGCCAGCAGCGAGCTTGCGCCGTCGGAAGACGAAGGATTTCTGCTGAACATCGCAACCGCTGCGCCGAACGCTACGTTGGAGCAGCGCGAGATCTATGGACACGAGATTTGGGAGAAGCTTTCAAAATTGCCGGAGATGGCGAACGTCTTTCAAATCGACAGGTCAAGCATGTTCGGTACCGGCCTTGTGCTGAAGGCCTGGGACGAGCGTTCGCGGACCGCGGAGGACATTCGGCCGGAGGTTCAGAACGCGCTCAATCAGGTGACCGGGCTTCAGATCGCAACGCTTCAGCCGCCCCCGTTGCCGGGTTCCGGGAAGGGCCTGCCGCTTCAGTTCGTGATCGGAACCTCCCGCCAGTTTCAGGAGCTCGATAGCGTCGCCGATGCTTTCCTGCAGGAAGCGACCAAGAGCGGAATGTTCGCCTATATCGACAAGGATCTGAGGATCAACCAGCCGCAATCGGTCGTGAAGATCGACCGCGACAAGGCGGCGACCCTTGGCCTCAAGATGAGCGATATCGGCAGCGCAATGGCGACGATGCTGGGTGGCGGCTACGTCAATTATTTCAGCCTCGACAACCGTTCCTATAAGGTCATCCCGCAGGTCCAGCAGCGGTCGCGCCTCAACGCCGATCAGCTCTTGAATTACTACATCAAGGCGGCGGACGGCACGCCGATCCCGCTCTCGACGGTGGCCTCCATCGAGACCCGCACGATTCCGCAATCGCTCAATCACTTCCAGCAGCTGAACGAGGCGACCATCGAGGGCGTACCGGCATCGGGCGTGGCGCTCGGGGATGCGATCGAATATCTGCAGAAACTGGCGAAGCGGACGCTGCCGCAAGATTATTCCGTCGATTACGGCGGATTGTCGCGGCAATATATTCAGGAATCGAGCGGATTCGTAACGACGTTCGCCTTCGCGCTGATCGTCGTCTTCCTGGCGCTGGCGGCGCTTTTCGAGAGCTTCCGCGATCCGATCATCATCCTCGTATCCGTGCCGATGTCGATCGCTGGCGCGCTCGCTTTCATCAGTTTGGGTGTGGGCGGCGTCACGCTCAACATCTACACCGAGGTCGGATTGGTGACATTGATGGGGCTCATCAGCAAGCACGGCATCCTCATCGTCGAGTTTGCGAACGAGCTCCAGGCGCGCGGCAGATCGAAGCGAGCAGCGATCGAGGAGGCGGCCGCCATCCGGCTGCGTCCCATCCTGATGACGACTGCCGCCATGGTGCTCGGCGTCATTCCGCTCATCACGGCGACAGGCGCCGGCGCCAATTCCCGGTTCTCGATGGGGCTCGTGATCTCGACCGGCATCGCGATCGGGACGGCCTTTACGCTCTTCGTCGTGCCGGCCGTCTATCTCCTTATCGCCGCGGATCATTCCAAACGCGCCGAGGCGGAGGACGCCGCGGCAGCGGGCGCGATTGGCGCATAAGACTCCCGATGAGCCCTTCGGCGCGGCTGCTACTGGGCGCCGGCGCTGCTCTCGCACCCGCCACCGACCGCCAGCAGCCAACGCACCGCGCTAGGCTGCGGCGAGATCGCGAGCTTGGTCTCGACCAGCCTCAGATCATGGCTGTCCGCTGCCGGAACATCATTCGGTGGTCGCCGAAGGATACCGGCTCGGCATGGCGATAGGTGGTTACGTGGCGGACCCGCAGGAGCCGCATCTCTATCCCTTTCGGCGATGGCGCTTCTTGAAAAGGGACTGTAGCATTCGGGCCGCTCTTGGATCGAGTTCGGGCTAGGGCCTAAGCTGGTTCTCGGCTGCGGTCGGGGCCGAGTTGGACCCGATCGACAGGCGCTCTGGCTCGACTGAGATGATCGCTTTAGCATGGGGCGGTGACGACGAGGATGCATGGCCGATGCGCGGCCTAACCCGGTGGCCGCCACCAGCATCTCTTCGTCAGGTGAATGTCGAGTAAGAGACTGATTTCAGGAGGAATTTCGATGCCGCAGCTACGCTCCCGCACGACGACGCACGGGCGCAACCAGGCTGGCGCCCGGGGCCTCTGGCGGGCCACGGGCATGAAGGACAGCGATTTCGGCAAGCCGATCGTGGCTGTGGCCAACTCCTTCACCCAGTTCGTGCCCGGGCACGTGCATCTGAAGGATCTAGGCCAGCTGGTCGCGCGCGAGATCGAGGCGGCAGGGGGCGTCGCCAAGGAATTCAACACGATCGCCGTCGATGACGGCATCGCGATGGGCCATGACGGCATGCTCTACAGCCTGCCCTCGCGGGAGATCATCGCGGATTCGATCGAGTACATGGTGAACGCGCACTGCGCCGACGCCATCGTCTGCATCTCCAATTGCGACAAGATCACGCCCGGCATGCTGATGGCGGCCTTGAGGCTCAATATCCCGGCGGTGTTCGTCTCCGGCGGACCGATGGAGGCCGGCAAGGTCCAGCTCAAGGGCAAGGTCCATGCGGTCGATGTGGTCGACGCCATGGTGGTGGCGGCCGATTCCAGCGTCTCCGACGAGGAGGTGCAGGCCGTCGAGCGTTCAGCCTGCCCGACCTGCGGTTCCTGCTCGGGCATGTTCACCGCTAACTCGATGAACTGCCTGACGGAAGCGCTCGGCCTGTCGCTGCCCGGCAATGGCTCGGTGCTCGCGACTCATGCCGACCGCAAGCGGCTTTTCGTCGAAGCCGGTCACCTGATCGTCGATCTCGCGCGCCGATACTACGAGCAGGAGGACGGCTCGGTGCTGCCGCGCGCGATCGCCTCCTTCAAGGCGTTCGAGAATGCGATGACGATGGATATCGCGATGGGCGGCTCGACCAATACAGTGCTGCACCTTCTGGCGGCGGCTTACGAGGGCGAGGTGCCGTTCACCATGGCGGACATCGACCGTTTGTCGCGCAAGGTCCCGGTGCTGTGCAAGGTCGCGCCGTCGGTGCCCGACGTTCATATGGAGGACGTGCATCGGGCCGGCGGCGTGATGGCGATCCTGGGCGAGCTCGATCGCGCGGGACTGATTCATCACGAATTGCCGACGGTGCACTCGGAGACGTTGGCCGCGGCGCTCGACCGATGGGATGTGAAGCGCGGCACCAGCAAGACGACCACGAGCTTCTACCGGGCAGCCCCGGGCGGCGTGCCGACGATGGAGGCGTTCAGCCAAGAGGCGCGCTACGGCGAGCTGGATCTCGATCGCGAGAAGGGCGTGATCCGCGACGCGGCGCACGCCTTCAGCAAGGATGGCGGGTTGGCGGTTCTGACGGGCAATCTGGCCGAGGATGGCTGCATCGTGAAGACCGCCGGCGTCGATGCCTCGAACCTCGTGTTCGCCGGGCCGGCGCGGATCTTCGAGAGCCAGGAAGCGGCCGTCGCCGGCATTTTGGGGGGCGCGGTGAAGGAGGGCGACGTCGTCCTCATCCGCTATGAGGGCCCACGTGGCGGGCCGGGCATGCAGGAGATGCTGTACCCGACCAGCTATCTGAAGGCCCGCGGGCTCGGCAAGGCCTGCGCGCTGGTCACCGACGGACGCTTCTCGGGCGGTACTTCGGGCCTTTCAATCGGCCATGTTTCGCCGGAAGCGGCCGAGGGCGGCCTGATCGGCTTGGTTGAGGAAGGGGACCGAATCGAGATCGATATCCCGAACCGCCGGATCAATCTCGCGGTTCCGGCCGAGGAGCTCGCGCGTCGACGAGCGGCGATGGACGCCAGGGGGCGGAATGCTTGGAAACCGGCCACCCGCAAACGCAAGGTTACGGCCGCCCTCAAAGCTTACGCTCTGCTCACAACAAGCGCAGCGAGGGGCGCTGTCCGGGTTGTCGAATGAGCCAAGCCCGGCGGTGGGAATAGCAATCGCGATACGCGACTGGTAAACTTCCTTTTAGCGCGCCGCGAGTAAGTCTCGGTCGTACTCTACGCTGACCGGTACGAGGATTCTTTCGCGAAATGTTAACCGCCCCAGCGCCCGTAACCGAACCGGAAAGGCTGGAAGCGCTTCGTTCCTACGGTCTCCTGGACACCCAGCCCGAGGAGTCGTTCGATTCGATCGTTCGGGCCGCGGCGCGCGTCTGCGAGGTTTCCATCGCGTTCGTGGGCCTGATCGACCGTGGCCGCGAGTGGTTCAAATCGGTCCAAGGATTTGGTGAGCTCCGGGCTTTGCCGCGCGAACTCGCCTTCGGTACGCACGCGATCCTTGGCTCGGACATCCTCGAAGTCCCGGATTTGCGCGCGGATATTCGGTTTCGTGATCATCCGCTCGTTCTGAAAGAGCCGATGATCCGATTTTATGCCGGGGCGCCTCTGATCGACGCTCGAGGTCACCGCCTCGGCACATTGTCCGTCATGGATCGGGAGCCGCGCCGATTGACGCCGAGCCAGCGGGCGACGTTGGCGGATCTCGCGACAGCCGTGATGAGCCTCATCGCAGCGCAGAAGACAGGTGTCGCGGCGGAACCTCGTACGGATGAGGAAGATCGGCAGCTCGTAATCGAGGCGGCGCCGATCGCAACGCTCCTGATCGACGGACACGGGATCATTCGATTTGCGAATTCGCGCGTCGAGTACCAGTTCGGCTGCGGCCCGGGCAAGCTTTCGGGAAAGTCCGTCGACATTCTTTTTCCTGAGCGGCTGAAGCCCGATCTGCAGGATCTGAACGCGCTCACTGTCGGCTCCCGGCGCTGGACCGCGATCAGTGGTCGGACGCTCTACTGCATACGCCGCGACGGGTTGGAATTTCCGGTCGAGCTCGGACTGAATGCGATCGATTCGAATGATGGCCGTCTGTTCGTCGCGGCGATTATCGACATATCGGAGCGGCGCGCCCAGGAAGCCGCGCTGCGCACGAGCGAGTCGCGCTATCGGCTGTTGGCGGACAATGCGAGTGATCTGATCGTTCAGCATGATTTCGCGGATCGCAGAGCCTATGTGTCGCCCGCTTCGCGCCGGATGTTGGGTTACGAGCCCGACGAATTCGCGCGCATACCCGGGGACCAGATTTCCCATCCGGATGATTGGGAGATCCTTCGTGACACCTTCGACAGCCTGAAGACGGGGCGGGAAGAAGCAGCCGTCGCGTACCGGTTGAAGCACAAGGATGGCCATTATGTGTGGGTCGAGGCTTCGATCCACAGGATCGCCGAGAAGGACGAGGCTGGAGCGGCGGTGATCACGACGATCCGCGAGATCGGTGCCCGCAAGCAAACCGAGGACGCGCTTCGAAGCAGCGAGGAGAGGTTCCGCCTCTCCTTCGAAAACGCGTCCTACGGGATGGGATTGGTTTCAACCGAAGGCAGATGGCTCAAGGTCAATGCAGCGGTGTGCCGGATGCTCGGCTATTCGGAAGCGGAGCTTCTCGCGACCGATTTCCAATCGATCACCCATCCCGACGATCTCGAATCCGATCTCGATCAATTGCGCGCGACGCTCGCCGGCGACATCGATTCCTATCAAATGGAAAAACGCTATTGCCGGAAGGACGGAACGATCATCTGGGTCGTTCTCGGCGTTTCTCTGGTCCGCAGCGCGGATGGAAAGCCGCTGCACTTCGTCTCTCAGATCGAGGACATCACCGAGCGCAAACGAACGCAGGACGCGCTTCGCGAAAGCGAGATCCGCTACCGAACGTTGGCGGACAACACATCCGACCTGATTACGCTGCAGAATGCCGATCGGTGGGGGCAGTATGCGTCACCGGCTAGCCGCCGCATGCTGGGATACGAGCCGGAGGAGCTGCTGCGGATGACCCCCGAGCAGCTCGTCCATCCCGATGATCTCGCCCAGCATTCCGAACATCTATCGACGTTATCGCGCGAACGGCCGAGCTCGAAATATGTCCACCGCCTGCGCCGAAAAGATGAAACCTATATCTGGGTGGAGGCAGTCTATCACTGGGTGGCGGAAGGATCCGATGGACAACAACAGATCCTGTCCATCGTGCGCGACATCTCCGAACGGAAAGCCGCCGAGGATGCGGCGCATCGCACCCAGGCGCTCCTAAACGACGCAATCGCCGCGATCGACGACGGAATCGCGATCTACGACTCCCAGGATCGGCTGATCGTCTCGAATGCGGCGATGCGCAGGCTCGTCGCCAGCCCGGCAGAGCTGTTCGAGCCTGGTCGCTCCTTCACCGACATAACGACCAATATTCGCGGCGACGGGGATACGGTTTGGGGAGCGGGCACGATCGACGAGCAGGTGGGTGAAAGCATGCGCCAATATCGGCGGGCGGACGGTACACCCAGAGAGCAACTGATGCCTGACGGCACTTGGCTCCTCGGCAGATATTATCGCACGCAAGAAGGCGGCGTCGTGGGCATGGTGTCCGATATCACGGCGCTCAAGCTTGCCGCGCTCGAGATCGACCAGGCTCGTGCGAAGGCGGAAGCCGCCAACGAAGCCAAGAGCAATTTCCTAGCGAGCATGAGTCACGAGATCCGGACGCCGATGAACGGCGTCATCGGCTTCGCCGATATGCTGCTCGACAGTGATCTCTCCGAGAAGCAACGCGGCCAGGTCATGGGCCTCAAGGATGCGAGCAAGTCGCTGTTAGCCATCATCAACGACATTTTGGACATATCCAAGATCGAGGCCGGCAAGCTGGAGGTCGAGCGCATCGCGATGGAGCCGACAGCCATCGTCGACGGCGCGGCAGCGCTCCTTGGGCCTCAGATCTCGGCCAAGGGGTTGGAGCTCAGAATCGATCGCGGGTCGGATATTCCCGATTGGATCGAAGGCGATCCGACCAGGGTTCGGCAGATTCTTCTCAACTTCATGAGCAACGCGCTCAAATTCACCGAATTCGGCCACATCACGGTGCGCATGCGCCGGGAGCAAGAGGCTGGCCTGCCGATATTGAAATTCGAGGTCGAAGATACCGGCATCGGCATTCCGCTCGCGCGGCAGCATCTGCTGTTCCAGAGCTTCTCCCAGATCGACCGGTCGACGACGCGTCGCTACGGCGGCACCGGCCTCGGCCTCGCCATCTGCAAGCGTCTGGCTGAAGCGATGGGCGGCTCGACCGGCGTGAAAAGCGAGCTCGGCCTCGGCAGCGTCTTTTGGTTCACGATGGCGCTCGTCGAGGCGGCGGCGCCTGCGGCAAGGCATGAGGCGCCGATCATCGTCGAAATTGGAGGCGCGGCGGCCAAAGTGCTCGTGGCAGAGGACCTGCCGATGAACCAGATCATCATCGAGTCGCTGCTGACGCGCGGCGGTCATCGCGTGACCCTCGTCGCCAACGGCGCGGAAGCGGTGCAAGCGGTTCAGGACGATGACTACGACCTGATCCTGATGGATATGGAGATGCCGGAGATGGACGGTGTCGAGGCGACGCGCGCGATTCGCGCGCTCGGCGAGCGCGTGCGCGACATCCCGATCGTCGCGCTGACGGCCAACGCGATGCTCGAGGATGCCGAGAAGTGTCGTGCCGCCGGCATGAACGACTTCCTACCCAAGCCGATCGAGCGCGTCGATCTGATGGCCATGGTGTCCAAATGGACGGCCGACCAGCGCGCGCCGCCCCCCATCGTGCTCGATGAAAGCGTGCTAGGCGAGCTCGAAGGCATGATCGGTCGCGACCAGACGGCCCGTTTCGGAGCGATGTTCCGCCACCGTGTTGAAGATCTGATGGTCGTCTGCGGCGCGGAGCAGACCGACCGTGCGCAGCTGGCTCACACCGCCCATAATCTGACCTCGATCGCCGGCAATTTCGGTTTCGTCGAGCTGATGGGACTGGCGCGCGAGCTGTCTTCGGCGATCAAGCGCGACACGCCCGGCGTCGAGCGACTCAGATCGGAAATCATCCAGGCCGCCGATCGAGCGCTCGAGGCGCTCGATCACCGATTCGGACAATGATCAGCTCGGGATCTTGCCGCGCTTCAGCGTCGCGAGCTTCTCCTTGCCGATCATCTGCTCGACCATCGCGGTAAGGTCGGGGTTCTTGCGAATCTCGTTGCCGCCATCGACCGCGAAGCTCTGGCCCGTCACCCACGAGGATTCGGGACCGGCCAGGTAGCGCACCGCCTCCGCGATGTCTTCCGGCTCGCCGGCGCGGCCGAGCGGGAACTCGGCGATAAAAAGCTTCAGGACATCCTCCGACCCGAACATCGGTCCCGTCGCGTCGCTCCGCGTGAGGCCCGGCCGCACCGCATTGATGCGAATGCCGGCGGATCCGAGCTCCTCGGCGGCTGCCCGAACGAAATTCTCCAGCGCGCCCTTACCCGTGTGATAGGCGGCGAGATAGGCGAAGGGCAGCTTGGCCGCCGTGGAGGAGATGCAGACGATCGCGCCGCCCGGCTCCATCAGCGGCACGCCGTGACGAACGGCGAGGAAAGTCGTCACGACATTGATCTCGAAGGAATGACGGAAATCGTCGGCCGTGGAGAGAAGGAAAGGGGAAAACCCGCCGCCGCCCACCGTCGGAACCAGGATATCGAGACGATTCTGGATCGCGTAGGCCTTCTGGATGCCGCGCTTGACGTCCTCTTCCTTGCCGGCATCGCCTGCGAAGAGCTCGAGCCGCGCATCGGGCACGGCCGCCAGGATCTTCGCCTTGGCCTCCTCGAGCGCGCCCGCGCGGCGGCCCATCATCAAGACCGCCGCGCCGTCGCGGGCCAGCAGCGTGACGCTCGCCGTGCCGATGCCGCCGCTGGCTCCGGTCACGAACGCGGTCTTTCCCGCCAGAACACGCTCTCCGGTCATTTCCCGTCTCCATTCTCTTGGTTTGTCATTCCGGCTTTCGCGGGAATGACGACGAAGGAACCTAGCCGGTCGGTCGGTCGACTTGAAGGGCCGCGCCAACCGCGGGCGGCACCGGGATCGGGAATTCGAGCAGCTGCTGCGCCATTCCCTTGGCCGCGCTGTCGAGCCTCGGCGAGGAGTTGATCCCGCCCGCCAGCGAATCATGCACCACGAAGTTGAGCGCGCTGATCCCGGGCACCTCGTAGCGATCGACGCGCGCATGTTCGGCGTCAGCCAGGAAATGCCGGTACCAGGCGCCGACCGCCTTCGGGGTCAAAGCGGCACGGATATAGGGGAGATAGTCGGGCTTGCGCGCGATCGCCGCGACATTGAAGAGATCGCCCTTGTCGCCGCTGCGCCCCCAGGCCAGCGCGATGAGCGGGACGGAGGTCCAGCCCGGCTCCGACGCTGGAGCGGGTGTGGAGCGCGGCCGCTCGATCATGCCCGGATTGAAACCACCGTCGACGGAAACGGGCGCAGGTTCGCTTCGGCCGTCAATCGTGACGGTGGCCTCGACCTCCTTCTTGTCGATCAGGAACGAGAACAGCTTCGTGATCGGCAGCGCGCGCGGCATCGCGTTCGCAAGGCCGATCGACGTGCCGACCGACATATTCATGGTCGCCGAATTCTGCTCGCGCCAAAATAGCTCGCAGGCCCGTGGGTCTTCGTGATCGACGACGATCTTGCAGATCACTTCGCGGCTGTTCGTGATCTTCGCGCGCGCCCCATAGCCGGCTTCGCCGCCCAGCAGCTCGACATGAGTCGATGACCAATCGGCCATATTGCGATCGCGGAGCATCTTGCGCGTGCGGCCGAGAATCGCGTCGGCCTGCCGCCGCGCTTTGGCCGGCGCATCGATCCCGATGATCGGAGTCAGCGCGACAGCGCGCCAGCCGTCGTCATAGGTGACGCAGACCTTAAAGGTCGAGGTCGGCGGATAGCCTTTGGCGCCGGAGATTTTCACGCGGTCGGGTCCGACCTGCTCGAGCTTAACCTGGGTGAAATCGCAAACCGCGTCGGGCACGTAATAGGCCTGCGGATCGCTGACTTCGTAAAGCAGCTGCTCGGCCACCGTGCCGACCGAGACCTTGCCGCCGGTGCCGGGCGGCTTGGTTATGACAAGCGTGCCGTCGGCGCGGCATTCGCCGATCGGGAATCCCGTATTCTCCCAATCCGGCACGTCGCGCCAATCGGTGAAGGTGCCGCCGGTCACCTGGCAGCCGCATTCGAGCAAATGTCCCGCGACGGTGCCCGCGGCCAGAAGATCGTGGTCGCCCGGCTTCCAGCCGAACTCATGGATCAGCGGCCCCAGAATGAGCGCGCTGTCGACGACGCGGCCGGTGATGACGACATCGGCTCCTTTGGCGAGCGCGGCCGCGATCGGGAAGCCGCCGAAATAGGCATTGGCGCTGATGACCTTGTCCGGAAAAGACGCGCCCGAGAACATGTCCTTGACGCCATCGCGTTTGAACGCGTCGACGCGACCGCGCAGATCGTCGCCCTCGACGGTCGCGACCTTGAGCGGCACGTTGAGCTCCGCGGCCTTGCGCTCGAGCAGCTTCGCCAGCCCCTTCGGATTGAGGCCGCCGGCATTGGCGACGACCTTGATGCGGCGCGCTTTGATCTCGGCGAGATGAGGCCCGATATGGATGTCGACGAACTCCGGCATGAAGCCGGACTCGGGATTCATCGCCATCATCTTGCCGAAGATTCCCATCGAGCCTTCGGCCAGATAATCGAAGACGAGATAGTCGAGCGCGGGCGCGGTCAGAAGCTGGCCGACCGCCATCGCGCTGTCGACGAACGCACCCGACGCGCCGCCGATCCGAACGACCCGCTCGTCCTCCTTGGCCGCTGCCATTTCAGGCGGCCAAATCGAGCTGGTAGAGCTCGGCGGCGTTGTCGAAGAGGATGCGGCGGCGCAGCGCCTCGCTCTCCTTGCCCAGCCCCGCGTCGATGGTTTCCGTCACATGCCGGTCGCCATAGAGGCAGGTGACATGCGGGAAATCGGTCTCGAACAGGATGTTGTTGATACCGACCTTTTCGAGAATCGTCCGGTTGATGTCGCGTTCGAACCAGTAGCAGGCATAGATCTGCCGCCGGAAATACTCGCTGGGCTTCATCGTGAATTCGGGCCGGGTCTTCCAAAGCCGGACCGTGTCGAAATGATAGTCGACGGCGTCGAGCATGAACGGAATCCAGCCGACGCCGCTCTCGACCGAGATGAATTTGAGCTTGGGGTAACGGGCCAGCACGCCCGAGAAGAGCAGGTCGGTGATCTGCGTCGCGTTGATGAAGAACAGGTCGACCGTCGTCCGCGCATAGGTCGCGGCCCAGCCGTCGGCCTTGAGCCGCTTCGGCGTGTACATGTCCTTCGACGGATCCAGGAAATCGCCGCTGCCGATATGGAAGCTGATCGGCAGGCCTGACGCCTCGGCCGCCGCCCAGAACGGATTCCAGTGCGGGTCGGCCAGCACCGGCAGGCCGTAATCCTGCGGCGCCGCGGTGAAGAGGATTCCCTTGAAGCCTTTCTTGGCGCAGCGCTCGATCTCCTTCGCCATCGACGGCACGTCCCAGAAGGGCATCGCCATCACCGGGATGAAACGCTTGGGCGCGGGCGCGATCCAGTCGAGCTGGAAATCATTGTAGGCCTGCACGCAGGCCATCATCAGCTCGGCGTTATCCATCTTGAGGAACACCTGGTTCCCGAAGCCGCCGACATTGGGGTAGAGCACCTGCGCCCAGCAGCCGATCTCGTCCATATAGGCGAGCCGCGCCGTCGCGTCATAGGAGCCCTTGTGCGCCGCCTCATAGCTCGGCGGATGGCTGGGGAAGGGCTCGTCCCAGCCGGCATTCGCGGCCGACGCCGCGCCATACATCTGCTTGCCGTTGATGAACCAGAACTGCTCCGGCTCACCCTGCACGTTCTTCGCCCACTGCACATGGGGCACGAGCTCCTTCCATTTGGAAGGCACGCGCGCGGTCCACACGTCGGCCGGTTCGCTGATATGCGTATCGCTGTCGATGATCCGATAATCCTTGGCTGTCTTCATCGTCATTCTCGCTCCGATGTGGATCAGTGCGTCGGCGCGGGCTGCGCGCCGCGCAGCAGCTTGCCCGGAAGATCGCCGGTGGGCGCGCCGCCCCGATAAATGATGCGGCCGCCGACCATGGTAAGGGCGTAGCCGTCGGCCCGTTGGTTCAGCCGGCGGCCGCCCGCCGGCAGATCGAACAGGATCTCGGGCGTGTGCAGCGCCAGCCGGTCATAGTCGATGATGTTGAGGTTGGCTGTGTAGCCCCGTGCCAGCAATCCGCGATCCTCGAAGCCCACCGCCTTCGCCGGATCGCGCGCCAAAGCCTTGATCGCCCATTCGAGCGGCAGGCGCTCGCCCTTGCGGTCGCGCGTCCAATGGGTCAGCAGATGCGTCGGGAAGCTGGCGTCGCAGATCATGCCGTAATGCGCGCCGCCGTCGCCGAGTCCGATCACCGTATCCTTGTCGAGCAGCATCTGACGGCAGACCTCCAGCGAGCCGCCTTGCAGATTGCCCAGCGCCACGATCAGCATCTGCGCCCCGTCGTTCTTCATCAGAAGCTCGTAGGCGATCTCTTCCGGCTTCACGCCGCGCGCTCGCGCCTGCGCCGCGATGCTGGTCTCGGGCGCGGGCTCGTAGTTCGGCGGATCGGTGACCTCGAACATGTATTCCCAATTACGGCCGATGATCGCCAGCATCGACGCGGACTGGCCGGGTTCTTCGCTGACGAGCTTCCGCTTGAGCTCGGGGTTCTTCAGCGCCGCGGCACGATCGGCGAAAGAGAGCGCCTTCAGCGGCTGATAGCTGGGGCAAAGGCTGAACGGGTTCACCGACAGATTGTGCCCGAGGATCATGCCGATCGGGCGTGGGAAGACCTGCGCCGTGATGCCCGGGCCGGTGCGGTTGGCTTCGTCGATCGCCCGGAGCGCCACCTTCCAATCGTCGGACGGCTCGTTCGACGTGCCGAGGGTGAAGGTGCCGGGGCGGCCCGATTCCGCCGTGAGGCGCGTCAGGACTCCGATCTCTTCGGTCCAGCTTCGCTGCCGCGCGTTCATCACCATCTGGATGATGCCCTTGCCGGCTTCGCGCATGCCCTGCGCGATGGCCGACAGCTCGGTCTCCGACGCGTCATAGCTCGGGATCGAATCTCCGTCGCGCGTGCGGTGGATGAAGAGACGCGACGTGGCGAAGCCCAGGGCGCCGGCCTCCATCGCCTCGCGCGACAGAGCCTTCATGCGGGCGAGATCGGCCTCGGTCGCGGGCTCGCGATCGGCGCCGCGCCGCCCCATCGCGTAGACCCTGAGCGGCGAGTGGGGCAGGTAGGCTGCGACATCGATGTCCCGCTTGCGCGCATCGAGCGCGTTCAGATAGTCGGGGAAGGTCTCCCATTCCCAGCTGAGCCCTTCGGCCATGACGACGCCGGGAATGTCCTCGACGCCCTCCATGACCGCGATCAGCAGCTCATGGTCGTCCTTGCGGCAGGGCGCGAAGCCGACGCCGCAATTGCCCATCACGACGGTCGTCACCCCGTGGGCGGAGGAAGGGACGAGCCGGGAGGACCAGATGGCCTGCCCGTCATAATGGGTATGGATATCGACGAAACCCGGCGTGACGAGCTTGCCCTTGGCGTCGATCTCTTCGGTACCGGCCCCCGAGACTTTTCCGACTTGGGCGATCCGGCCCTGCGAGACCGCGACATCCGCCTCGAACGGCTTTCCGCCGCTCCCATCGACCACCGTCCCGCCCCGGATCACGCAATCGAACGCCGCCATAGCCTTCCCCTTCCATGGCCAAAACCCGCCCGATGTTACGCCCCAGGGCCGGACGGGGGAAGACAGCGATGTTCAGGCTGAGCCATCCTGTCCGCGCATCCGCGCGGGCCCACCGCACCTCTCCCCCTGAAGGGCGGAGAGGGATCTGAATAAGCGCCCTCGTTCCCTCTCCGCACGAAGTGGGAGAGGGCGGGGCCCATTGCGCAGCAATGGGAGGGTGAGGGGGATTTCGGAACGCACAAGACCGGAAAGCCAGCCCTCAAGGCGGCCTGGTGCCTCGTCACAATGAACGAAACAAGAACAAATGTCAAGATCCCATTTGAACCGCCAAGACGCCAAGGGCGCCAAGCAGACTCGATCAATTCTTGGCGGGCTTGGCGCCTTGGCGGTTCAAAAGGACAGGCCGCCACAGTAGACGCACGATGGGCGACGGCGGTATCTGGCTGACCATGCTTCACCCGCCTCGACCGCGGCACTCGCCGTATCAGATTTGGCTCCTCACGATCGTGCTGGTGCTGCCCTCGTCGCAGACTTTGGGCGCGGGCGCCGCCTACCCCCGGGAAGGACGGGAGCCCATCGAGGTGCTCGCCGACCAATTTCGCGATCGAATCCTCCAAAGGCTCGATGAGAGTTGCGGCGGCGGGCCTTGTTCCAATTTGACGCCCGGCTGGGCCGACGATATTCGGCAGGGATGTCTGCGCGACACCGTCGCCAAGCATCCTCATGGGATCGGCGGCGAGAACGACCTGGTCGCATGCATGGAGCGAAAGAGCCGCTTCAGTCTGAGCGATTCACCTTTGAGCGAGTCCGATGACGCTCCCGCATCCGACGGCTTCGATGATTATCCGCCGGCGGCGGACGGCCTTGATGCTCCTCGCGCGATCATCATGTGCAGGTACGGCGGCGGTTCGTTCGAAATGCGCGAACGCGGCGACTGTCTCGATTCCGGCGGAGCCGTTGTTGAGAGGGCGCAATAGACACGGGGAGCCTCGAGCGATTTGCGATTGATTGAAACATAGCCGAGGTCGTCCCTTCCGAGGTCAAGCGCCTCATGATGGTGTTCGGGGTGGGCGCCTCGGCGATGCCCAAGGCCGAAGGAAGAAGGCGAGGACGACGTCCTCGAATTCGGCCTGACGCTCGATCATCGCCCAATGGCGGCAATCGAAAAACACGTGAAGCTCGCATTTCGGGATAAGCCGCATCGGCAGGATCGCCCGATCGAGCGGAGCCACCCGATCGTCCCGGCCCCATGTCAGCAAGGTCGGCGCCTTGATCAGCGGCAGATGCGCCCAGGGCTGGACGACGGCTTCGGGCGAAGCGTTCATGGCCTGGATTGCGGCGCGCGAGTAGAGACGTCTCGCCCAGGACAGCGCTTCCGGTCGACCGGCGCGGCGCCAGCGCTCGTCGATCAGCGCTTCGGTGACCGTCGCCGGGTCATACACCATCGATCGCATCCAGGCGGCGAGCCGGTCGCGGCTAGGCGCCTCGGTGAATTCCACCAGCAGGTTCAGCCCCTCGCTCGGGAACGGGCTGAACAGGCTTTGGCCGCCCACGCCGCCGATCGAGCAAAGGCGGCGGACGCGGTCCGGATAGAGGCTCGCGAAGCGGGCCGCGACGATGCCACCCATCGAATTGCCGAGCAGGTCCGCAGAGGAAATCGACCGGCTGTCCATGAAGGCGCCGAGCGCGGTGATTGCGGCGTCGACCGGGGCGCCGGACGCCGGATCGCTGCCGCCGAAACCGGGCAGGTCCAGAACCAGCACGCGGAACGATCCGGCGAACGCGGGCAAGTTGCCGGCGAAGTTGGTCCAGCCGTCGACGCCGGGGCCCGAGCCGTGCAGCAAGATCAGCGGCGGCCCGTCGCCGACTTCGTGAAAATGCAGCCGCCCGGCGGGGGTGGTTACAAATCGACTCGTTGCGTCGTAGTCGTGCATGGAATGCTCCTTTGATGACCGAAGGCGACGGTAGAAAGTCGTCGCCTCGCCGGCCAATCGTTTGAAGCCGCCAAATTCCAGATCGTGGAAAGCCGCGAGGCCGCCTGCTTGTGAGCCCCCGGTCAGATGGGATAAGGCGAGGAGCGGAGATTCGTGGATCGGGAGGACAATGGCCGTTCGGCGCTCGGCGACGCTCGGCGGCGCGATCGTGCAGCGGGCCGACGATGGGCTCGGCGCGGTGCGCCGTGCGCTGGCGGTCCTGAAGTACCTGGCGCAGAGGAGTCCGCTCGGAAGCCGGCTCAGCGATATCGCGGCGGCGACCGGCCTGCCGCCGTCGACCGCCCACCGGCTTCTGCGGGGTTTGGCGGCCGAGGGAATGGTCCTGCGCGAGACCGGCGCGGGCCGGCTCTACAAGCTCGGCCCCTTCGCGCTCGGTTTGGGACCGGAGGCATCCCGACATCATTTTTCCTGGTTCGCCGCGATCTGCCGCCCGTCGCTCGAACGGCTCGCCGCGGCGACCGGCCACGCGGCCCAGCTGACCATCAGGGTCGGACGAAGCGGCCTGTCGCTCGACCTCGTGGCGGGCAGCGGCCCCGCGCATCCGGCCTTCGCCAAGTCGGGCGCCGTCGGTTTCATGGGGTTCGGCTCGGCCAGCGTGGCCCTTCTGGCCGCGCTACCCGAGGCGCTGGTTGAGGAGATTCTCTGGGAAAACGACTGGCTGCTCGGCCAGGCGGCGATCGCGCCGGAGCGCCTGAAGCAGATGATCGGAGAGGCGCGTCGAGACGGCTATTGCTATTCGGAACGGGTCTTCGTGCCGGATCTCTGCGCGCTGTCCCTCTGCGTCCCAAGCCGGAGCGGGCTGGCCTATGCGGCCTTGACCATTCTAGCCCAGACGGACCGGATCGCGCCCGAACGGGTCGACGTCATCCTCTCCCATCTGAAGCGCGAGGCCAGTGTCATCGCCCGGCAGGCCGATCACATGGCCGCGCCTGCATAATCCAATCGCGGCGATAGATTTGCCCGGGCGGAAACCGAACAGCCCGGGACTCACGAGGTGGGCGGCGCGAAGCGGTACCCGCCGTTAGTGCATTGCGGCGCGCCTGGATCGTCGACGGGTTTCGCTCGCGCTCTACCCATCCAAGGGCAAAAAAGGGTCAGTTCGACGCTACGGCGCCTGATGGCGATGCGCGGTGCTCCTTCAGCACGGCATCCGACTGGGCGGCGATTTCGATCAGCATGACCTCATAACCCCAGAGGTCGGCCAGGTGCTGGAGCACGTAGGCGGTCTCCTTCTCGTCCAGCACGATGCCGGAATGGGCCCGGTGCTGCAGCATCAGCTTGCGATCGCCATAGAGGTCGACATCGACGATCTCGATCTCGGGCTCCATCGACACGACGTCGAACTGGTTGGCGAGCTTGGTGCGGACCGTCTGATAACCCTGCTCGTTATGGATCGCCTTGACGATCAGGTCCGAAACCGAATCGTCATAGACGTTGAAGAATTTCATCTTGCGGATCAGCTCGGGCGAAAGGAACTGGCGGATGAAGCTCTCGTCGCGATGGTTGGCCCAGGCATCCTTGAGGACCTCGACCCAATCGCCCTGGCCTGCGATCTCCGGCAGCCATTCCCGGTCCTCGTCGGTGGGCTCGGTGCAGACGCGCTGAATGTCCTGCATCATGCCGAAACCCAGCGCATAGGGATTGATCCCGCTATAGCCGCGATGATCGAATTCGGGCTGGAACACGGCGCCGGTATGCGAATGCAGGAATTCCAACATCGCGCCGTCGTTCAAGAAGCCGATGTCGTGCAGGCGGTTCATCACATGATAATGGACGAAGGTCGCGCAGCCCTCGTTCATCATCTTGGTTTGCTTCTGCGGATAGAAATATTGCGCGATCTGGCGGACGATGCGGATGATCTCGCGCTGCCAGGTCTTGAGCGCCGGCGCGGTCTTTTCCAGGAAATAGAGAACATTCTCTTCCGGCAGCCCCAAGAGCTTGCGGCGCTCCGCCTCGGTCGCATTCTGCTGGGGCTTGGTCCCGCTGCGCGGCAGCGTGCGCCAGAGCTCGTTGTGGGAGCGCTCCGCCTCCTCGGCCCGCTCACGCGCCCGTTTTTCCTCGTCGCGCAGGTCGAACGCCTTCTTGCGCGGGTAGCGGTTGACGCCTTGCGCCATCAGCGCGTGAGCGGCGTCGAGAACTTTCTCGACCTCCGCCTCGCCATACTTGTCCTCGCAGCGCGCGATGTAGCTCTTGGCGAATTCGAGATAGTCGAGAATGCCGTTCGCGTCGGTCCATTGCCGGAACAGGTTGTTGTTCTTGAAGAAGTGATTATGGCCGAAGGCGGCGTGCGCGATCACCAGCGTCTGCATCATCATAGAGTTCTCCTCCATGAGGTACGCGATGCAGGGGTTGGAATTGATCACGATCTCGTAGGCGAGGTTGCGCAGCCCATGCCGGTAGAGCAGCTCGTCGCGCGCGAAATGCTTGCCGAACGACCAGTGCTTGTACATCAGCGGCATGCCGATCGAGGAATAGGCGTCGAGCATCTGCTCGGACGTGATCACCTCGATCTGGTTGGGGTAGATGTCGAGCTTGAGCTCGCCGAGCGCAATATCGCTCACCTTGTCATAGGCGCGCTGGAGCCCGTCGAAATCCCAGTCGAAACCGGCGCCCTTGGGGTCGCGGGTGCGGTCGAGGGTCATGTCGGGGCTCGCGATGGTTGGTCCTGCTCGCGCGAGAACAGCTCGCGGAAGACGGGATAGATCTGATTGCGCCGGCTGACCTTTTTCATGGCGAGCGGATGCCCCGTCTTGATCAACTCGTCATAAGTCCGCCACAGCTCGGTATTGACCTCGTAGCCGCCATGTTCGGAGGCGACCTCGATGTAGGCGAAATACTGGCAGATCGGCAGGATCTGGTCGCGTAGAAGGGTCGCGACCTTCGAATTGTCCGTGGAGAGGTTGTCGCCGTCAGAGGCCTGAGCGGCATAGATGTTCCACTGATCGCGCGGGTAGCGGGCCTGCACCACCTTGATCATCTCTTCAAAAGCGGTCGACACGACCGTGCCGCCGGTCTCGGTCGACATGAAGAAGGTCTCCTCATCCACCTCGCGCGCCAGATGTGTGTGGCGGATGAAGACGATCTCCACGTTCTTGTAGCGTCGTCCCAGGAAGACATAGAGCAGCTTGTAGAAGCGCTTGGCGAGATCCTTCATATGCTCGGTCATCGAGCCCGAGACATCCATCAGGCAGAACATGACCGCGCTCGCGACCGGCTGCGGCACCTGCTCGAACCGGTTATAGCGGACATCCACCGGGTCGATGAACGGAATGCGCTTGCTGCGGCTCTTCTGCCGCTCGATATCCGCTTCCAGACGGGCGCGCTCCTCGAGGTCCTCGGCCTCCACGGACGCCTCCAGCTTCTCGAGCTCGGCTTCGCGCGCCGCGATATCGGCGGGCCGCGGACGCTTGAGCGCGATCCTGCGCGAGAGGCTGTTGCGCATCGTGCGCTTCAGGTTGAGGTTGCTGACCGGTCCGGAAACCTGGTACCCGGCTCGCACGTGCGAGAAGCTCTCCGACGCGCGGAGCTGCTTGCGCAGCATGTCGGGCAGCTCGAGATCATCGAGGAAGATGTCGAGAAATTCGTCCTGGGACAGGATGAACTGGAAGGCGTCCTCGCCTTCGCCATCCTCCGACGCCTGCGAGCCTCTGCCCCCGCCGCCGTCCTGCTCCGGTCGCGGGATGCGGTCGCCCTCGGCATATTCCTTGTTGCCGGGCAGCACATAGTCCCGCTCGCCCTGCCGGTGCGAATGCCGGAAGGTGGGCTCCCTCAGCCGGTCCGTCCGGATGCGGATCTTGTCGTCGGTGCCGAGGTCGGTCAGGCCCTGCTTGGCGGTCGCCTCCCGCACGGCGTCCGTGAGCTCCTTGCGGGCTCGCCGTATGAAACGCTGGCGGTTTGCGAGGCTCTTGCCGCGGGGGTTGAGCCGTCGGTCGACGATATTCACGTTGTGCTCACGCGCCTCCTTAGCCGGCCTGCTTCACGCGCATATACCATTCGACGAGCCGCCGCACCTGCCGCTCGGTATAGCCGCGGGCCACCATGCGCTCGACGAACTCGGCATGCTTGCGTTCCGTCTCGGCCTCCTTCTTGCTGCCGAAGCTGATGATCGGCAGCAAATCCTCGACCTGGCTGAACATACGCCGCTCGATCACCTCGCGGATCTTCTCGTACGACGTCCAGGACGGGTTCTTGCCGCCCCGTTGGGCTCGCGCGCGAAGGGCGAACTTCACTACTTCGTTGCGGAAGTCCTTCGGGTTGGCGATCCCGGCCGGCTTCTCGATCTTGGTCAGCTCCTGGTTCAGAAGCTCGCGATCGAGCATCTGGCCGGTGTCGGGATCCTTGAAGTCCTGGTGCTCGATCCAGGCGTCCGCATAATCCACATAGCGGTCGAAAAGGTTTTGACCATAGTCATTGTACGATTCCAGATATGCCTTCTGGATCTCGTTTCCGATGAACTCGGCGTAACGCGGCGCCAGCTCTCCCTTGATGAACTCGAGATACTGCTTCTCGGTTTCCTCGGGGAACTGCTCGCGCTTGATCGCCTGCTCCAGCACATACATCAGGTGGACCGGATCGGCGCCGACCTCCTGATTATCGAAATTGAAGGTCGCCGACAGCACCTTGAAGGCGAAGCGGGTCGAGACCCCGTCCATGCCCTCGTCGATGCCGGCCATGTCGCGATATTCCTGCATCGACTTGGCGTGCGGATCGGTCTCCTTGAGACTCTCGCCGTCATAGGTGCGCATTTTTGAGAACAGATTGGAATTGGGGTGCGGCCGCAGCCGCGAGAGCACCGTGAAGCGCGCCAGCATCTCCAGCGTCGCCGGCGCGCAGGGCGCCGTCGCGAGCTCGCTCACGCGGATCAGCTTGTCATAGATTTTCTGCTCCTCGGTGACCCTGAGGCAGTACGGCACCTTGATGACGCAGATGCGGTCGATGAAGGCCTCGTTGTTCTTATTGTGCTTGAAGGTCTGCCATTCCGCCTCGTTCGAGTGGGCGAGGATCATGCCCTGGAAGGGGATGGCGCCGATATTCTCGGTGCCGACATAGTTGCTTTCCTGCGTCGCGGTCAGCAGCGGATGGAGGATCTTGATCGGCGCCTTGAACATCTC
>DATGMP010000056.1:0-56934 GCA_035293565.1 Alphaproteobacteria bacterium
AGGACGCAACATAAAATGCGAGTCATATCAACCAGCTCGTTCAAAACTTGGGCAAAGTTCGGTCTAGCCTTAATTGCGTCATTCCCGCGAAGGCGCGAATGACGAGACTAGGCAGGCTTCAGCACGCCTCTTTTGATCTGATCGCGCTCCATGGATTCAAAGAGGGCTTTGAAATTGCCCTCGCCGAAGCCCTCGTCGCCCTTGCGCTGGATGACCTCGAAGAAGATCGGGCCGATCAGCGTGGTCGTGAAGATCTGAAGCAGGAGACCGCCGCGGCCTGAACCATCGGCCAGGATGCCGAGCGCCTTCATGCGCTCCACAGGCTCGCCGTGGCCGGGCAGGCGTTCGTCCAGCATCTCGTAATAGGCGTCGGGCGGCGCCTCGGCGAAGGCGATCCCGCGCGCCCTCAGGGCTTGGACGGTGCCGTAAATGTCATCGGTCGCGAGCGCCAGATGCTGGATTCCCTCGCCCTTATAGACCTCCAGATATTCGGCGATCTGGCTCTTGTCGTCCGAGGATTCGTTGAGCGGGATGCGAATCTTGCCGTCGGGGCTCGTCATCGCCCTGGATTTGAGGCCCGTCAGCTTGCCCTCGATGTCGAAATAGCGGATCTCCCGAAAATTGAAGAGCTCCTCGTAGAAACGAGCCCAATCGTCCATGCGCCCGCGATAGACATTGTGAGTCAGGTGGTCGATGCGCGTCAGCCCGACGCCTTTGACCTGCGGCGCGCCCACCGGCAGGAAATCGACGTCATAAATCGTATGGCCGCCATAGCGGTCGACGAGATAGAGCGCGCTGCCGCCGATCCCTTCGATCGCCGGAATATTGAGCTCCATCGGCCCGGCGCGGCCGGTAAAGGGCTTGGCGCCCTTGGCGAGAGCCCGATCATAAGCCGCGCGGGCATCCTTGACCCGGAACGCCATCGCGCAAGCCGACGGCCCGTGCGCCTTCGCAAAGGCCTCGGCGGGGCTCCTCGGCTCCGCGTTGAGGATCAGGTTGATGTCGCCCTGGCGGTAATGGAGCACCTCTTTTGAGCGATGCCGCCCTACGATCCGGAAGCCCAAGGCCTCGAATACCTGCGCCAACGGGCCTGAATCGGGGGCCGTGAATTCCACGAATTCGAACCCGTCCGTGCCCATCGGATTGTCGTTTGTCGATCGATTGTCGGTTTGCATCACCCAATGCCCTTCACCTTGGCGCTTATCGCCGCCACATAGATTTGGTGACTGAGTCCAAACGGACAAATGGGGAAGGCCTTCCGGCGTCGAGTCGCTCGTCGCACCCGCTGCGCGGCGATTACTCACATATTCGCCCCGACTACACGATCGACCAGGATTTCCTGAGCTACACCGACGCGGAGCACGATCGCTGGCGCAGGCTCTATGGCCGTCAAATCGCGCTGATGCCGCGCTATGCGGCGCCGGAATTCGTCGAGAGCATCATGAGCCTCGACGTCGCGAGCGGTATTCCCGATTTCGAACGGATCAACGCGCTTCTCCGCGACAAGACCGGCTTCCAGATCGTCGCTGTCCCGGGCCTGGTCCCCGATGACGTCTTTTTCGACCATCTGGCCAACCGGCGCTTCCCGGTGAGCCGCTGGATCCGCGAGGAGTCAGAGCTCGACTATCTGGTCGAGCCCGACATCTTCCATGATTTTTTCGGGCACGTGCCTTTGCTGGCTCTGCCCGTCTTCGCCGACTACATGGTCGAATACGGCAAAGCGGGCCCAGGGGCCGCCGCGGCGAATGCCGTTCCGCTTCTGTCGAGGCTTTACTGGTACACGATCGAGTTCGGGCTCATTCATTCCCAGGGCGGGCTGCGCGCCTACGGGGCGGGTCTTCTCTCCTCCGCCGGCGAGATCGGCTATGCCGTCGACAGCACAGAGCCCAACCGCATCGCCTTCGACCTCGAGCGCGTGCTCGCCACCGACTATCGCATCGACGATTATCAGGAGACCTATTTTGTCATCGACAGCTTCGAGCAGCTGTTCCGCGAGACCCGCAAACCCTTCGCGCCGCTTTATGCGCGGCTGGTCGGCCGGCGGCCGCATCCGCCGTCGGCCACGCTCCCCGGTGACGTCGTGATTCAGCGGGGCGATCATGATTGCGGGCTGCAACGGGTTGGACGGGTCGCGGCGGACTGATGAAGAAATACATCTCCTTCCCACGGATCGAAGGCGTCGCGTCGCGGCAGGCCCATGTCGATCTGCCGCCCGGCACCTACGAGCGCGAGCTCGGCAAAGACGGATTCTTCGGGCCCGCGACACATATGTATCACCGCCATCCGCCAACCGGCTGGACGGCGTGGGAAGGTCCGTTACGGCCCCGCGCCTTCGACCTGACCAAGATTGCTTCGGGCGGAGATCGGTCGCCCTGGTCGGCGCCTGATCTTCTCTTCAACGGTTCGGCGCGGCTGCGTTACTGGATCTTGCCGGCGAGCATGGCCGATCTCGCGCGCAATGCGGACGGTGACGAGCTTTTGTTCGTCCATGCCGGATCGGGCGAGCTGTTCTGCGATTACGGCCATCTCTCGCTCGAAGCCGGCGACTATCTGCTGCTGCCGCGCGGCACCATGTGGCGAATTGCGTGCGACGCGCCCATGAGCGTGCTGCTCATTGAGGCCACAGGCGCCTCCTACCGACTACCCGATCGCGGCATCGCCGGCGCGCACGCGATCTTCGATCCCGCGATCCTCGACGTTCCGGCGATCGACGCACCCTTCAAGGCGCAGCAGACCGAATCGGAATGGCGAGTGAGGATCAAGCGGCGCGGCCAGGTCTCGACCGTGACCTACCCCTTCAATCCGCTCGACGCCGTGGGCTGGAAGGGCGATTTGATGCCGGTCAGGCTCAATGTCCGCGACATCCGCCCGCTGATGAGCCACCGCGCGCATCTTCCACCGTCGGCGCACACGACCTTCCTCACCGACCGCTTCGTCGTCTGCACATTCGTGCCGCGCCCGTTCGAGACCGATCCGGGCGCGCTGAAGGTCCCCTTCTTCCATTCGAACGATGACTATGACGAGGTGATCTTCTATCACGCCGGCGACTTCTTCAGCCGCGATAACATCAAGCCCGGCATGGTGACCTTCCATCCCGCCGGATTCACGCATGGGCCGCATCCCAAGGCGCTGGAGTCGATGCTGAGGCCGAAGAAACCCGGCACCGACGAATATGCGGTGATGATCGATTCGCGCGACCCGCTCGATCTCGGCGAAGCCGCACATGCGGTCGAGGTCGAGGCTTACGCCGATAGTTGGAAGAAGGCGGAATGAAGCTCGCCTCGCTGAAGGATGGGCGCGACGGCAGGCTGGTGCTGGTCTCGCATGACTTGATGCGCGCGACCGCCGTTCCCGAGATCGCGCCCACGCTGCAGGCCGCGCTCGACGATTGGGCGCGCGTCGAACCGCTCCTTCGAGAGAGAGCGCTGGCGCTGGAAGCCGGGCGCGTGCTGCGCCCCTTCCCGTTCGAGCCCGCACGCTGCGCAGCACCCCTGCCCCGCGCCTATCAATGGGCTGACGGCAGCGCCTATGTGGTTCACGTTCAGCTGGTACGGAAGGCGCGCGGCGCGGAGATGCCCGAATCCTTCTGGCACGATCCGCTGATGTATCAGGGCGGGTCCGCGAATTTTCTCGGACCCGACGAGCCGATCCGGATCGCCGACGAATCCTGGGGCGTCGATTTCGAATCCGAAATCGCGGTCGTCACCGACGACGTGCCGATGGGTATCGGCGCCGAACAGGCGGGACCGCACATCAAGCTGCTGATGCTGGTCAATGATGTGAGTCTCCGGAACCTGATTCCGACGGAGCTCGCCAAAGGCTTCGGCTTCTTCCAAAGCAAGACCTGGACAGGTTTCTCGCCGGTCGCGGCGACCCCGGACGAGCTCGGCGAATCATGGGATGGCGGCTCGATCGACCTGCCGCTCGTCACCAGACTCAACGGGGCGATTTTCGGCCATCCGAACGCACGGGCGGGAATGGTGTTCGATTTTAGAAAGCTCGTCCATCACGCAGCCAGGACAAGGCCGCTCGTGGCCGGGACGATCATCGGCTCCGGCACGGTCGCCAACGAGGATCGCGACGTCGGCTCCTCCTGCATCGCCGAGCGTCGCGCGATCGAGACGATCGAGCATGGCGCGCCGAAAACGCCGTTCATGAAGTTCGGCGACCATGTGCGGATCGAGATGTTCGACCACCGGGCGCGTTCCATCTTCGGCGCCATCGATCAGACCCTGCAGCGATACCACGTCCCGTGATGCCAAGATCGTGACGATCCCGACGCTTCATACCTATTTCCGCAGCTCCGCGGCCTGGCGCGTGAGGATCGCGCTGGCCCTCAAGGGCCTGGCCTATGAGAGCCGTCCCGTGCATTTGCTCAAGGACGGCGGCCAGCAATTCATGCCCGTCTACCGCGCGCTCAACCCGCAAGCGATGGTGCCGACCTTCGAGGACGAGGCTGGTCCCCTTACCCAGTCGCTCGCGATCATCGACTATATCGACGAGACATACCCCGAGCCGCCATTGCTTCCGGCCGAACCGCACGCCCGCGCGCGAGTCCGCGCGATCGCGCTCGCCATCGCCTGCGACATCCATCCCTTGAATAATCTGCGGGTGCTGAAAGCGCTGCGTCGCCAGTTCGGCGCCGACGACGAAGCGATCAAGGACTGGTACCGCCATTGGGTGGCCGAAGGCCTTGCCGCGGTCGAGGCGCTGGTCCAGCGCGGGCCCGGCGGACCCTTCTGCTGGGGCGAGACGCCGAGCCTCGCGGACATTTGCTTGGTGCCGCAAATGGCCAATGCCCGTCGTTACGATTGCGATCTCGAAGCTTTTGCGAGGCTCCGCGCGATCGATGCCCGCTGCGCGACGCTGCCGGCATTCGCGGCAGCATCGCCAGACCGGCAGCCTGATACGCAATAGGATGGATAGAGCGCGGCGAAACCCGTCCTACTGAGCAATAACACCGGCCAATTGCTGCTTGGCGCGCTCCTGCTTTATCGCCGCCGTCGCAAAGCCGGCCTGCTTCGCATCCGCGTCCAGCTCGAATTGCCGCCGCGCGCGGGAGCCTAGATCCTCGGCAATGTCTTTCTCGAGCGCCAGATATTGCGGGTAGCACATCGGCGCCACGATCTGAGCCAGATCCGCGGCGCTCTCCTTGCCGGTATCGGCATAACGCGCGGCGCTCGAAAGGCAGGAATCATAGGCGGCCTGGGCGGCGGCCTTGTTCCCCTCCGCGCGCGATTGCGAGCCGGGCGCCGCGCAAGCGGCCGTCATCAGCAAGGCCGCGACCAACGCCGCGCGCCCCCACGCTTCCCCCATTTCGTTCCCCATGACCAAGTGAGCCGATCTTTCCCTGTTGCCACCAGCCTAGCCCCGAAAACCGGGATCTCGGCAAGCGAAAACTGCCAAAGGCGGCCTTAACCGGGAATTTACGGGCAAGGCGCGAAATTGGTTAACAACCTCGGAACTGGCTCCGTACCCATGGAATCTTCCCTGCGTATATCGTCGCCGATCGGTCCGAGCGCAGCATGTCGCCCCGCGGGCTGAAGCTGCTCCTGGCCTGGCTGCTGGGCGCCGCGACGCCGGCGCATGCCGCGGATCTATCCTCGTCGGCCTTCGCGGATTTCTCGCTGGTGCAGCCTTCCAGCGAGCGCAGCTGGCTGGATGGCGGCCTCGGCAAGCTCCGCTGGGGCAGCGACGGAAATCCCAATCCGCAATTCGAGCTGAGCGAGATCGCGGCCGACATCCGGGGGCAGCCGTCGAGCGATCTCCTGGCCTTCGCCTCGATCCGCTATGAGCCGAAGCAAAAAACTGCATTCGATTTTCTCGAAGCCTATGGCCGCTACCGCCCGATCGAAACTCCGACGGTCGAGTGGCTGATCAAGCTGGGCGCCTTCTTTCCGCCGATCTCGCTCGAGAATGAGGGGATCGGCTGGACCAGCCCGTGGACCATCACCCCATCCGCCATCAACAGCTGGGTCGGCGAGGAACTTCGGACGATCGGCGGCGAGACCAGCGCCGAGTGGCGCTTCGGCTCGACTGCGCTCTCCGCCACCGGTGCCGTCTTCGGCTGGGCGGGTCCGGCAGGGACCTTGCTGGCCGACCGGGGCTGGGCAATGGACGACCGCCCGATCGGGCTGTTGGACCACACCCGTCTGCCCAATGCCTTCGGCTATGAGGTGGGCCGCACGCCGCCCCTATGGCAGGACCCTTTCGTGCAGATCGGCGACAGTCCCGGATGGTATGCCGGCGCCGCATGGCGGCAGGATGGGGTCGGCAAGCTTTCGGTGCTGCGCTACGACAATCGCGTCGACCCGGCGGCGAAGGCCGACGGACAGATCGGCTGGCACACGCAGTTCACCAGCGTGGGCGCCGAGGGCGACATCGGCGACGTCGTCCTGTTGGCCCAGGGCATGATCGGCGACACGGAGATCGACCCGTCGGTCCGCTTCCACCTGTCGACCCATTTCGAGGCAGCCTATCTGCTGGCCGGCTGGAATATCGACGATTGGACGCTGGCCGGCAGGGCCGATTTCTTCTCCACGCGGACCCGGGTCAACCCGGATCTGAACGAGCATGGCCGCGCTTTCACCTTCGACCTCACCTGGCGGCCGGAGAGCTGGCTTCGCCTGTCGAGCGAAGCCCTATGGCTCGACAGCACGCGCGCCCAACGCGACGATGACGGGCTGTCGCCCCACCAGATCGAGACGCAGTTCCAGTTCAGCGCGCGGCTGATTTATTAGGTTTCCCGAGACGGTCGTCATTCCCGCGAAAGCGGGCATGACGAAAAGAAAAGGCCAGCAATTGCCGGCCTTTTAGGAGAAATCGAGAGCGCCAGCCTTACGGCATGACCTCGCGCCAATAGAGGGCGCTGACTGCGTCGATCGGGCTCGGCGTCGGCGGCAGCAGCTTGCCGAGGCTGATGTCGAAAAGATCGTGCCCCACCGCGTCGCCGGGCTTGGTATCCTTGACGAAGCTGTACAGCGGATAGCCGCCATACGCCCATTGCTTGGAGCCGTCCTGGCGCTTCACCACCGTCCAGTAGCCGGAGGCCTGCGCGTCGTCGGGCGCTTTGAGCGGCGGCCAGACATCGGTGCATTGCGGCGTCGGGCAGGTCAGTGTGCCCATGCCGCGGCCCATGGCAGGGATGCCTTTCTGACCGCCCTTCAGGCTGAATCCGCCGACCTGGTACATATAGCGGTCATGCGCGTAGAGCGTCATGCCTTCGGCCGTCGTCAGAATGTCGAAGCCGTGGATGTTGCGCTTCACGGCGACGTTGGTCGGCATGAAGTACTTCTCGAGCAGCGCAACGTGATATTTCGGATCCACGTCGCGGCCGTTGGAATCGCCGGGCTCGACATCGCCGTCATAGGTATAGAGCGCCTTGCCGCGATAGGCCCATTGCTTGGTCCCATCGGACCGGCTGACCGGCGCGAAATCGCCTACGACATTGGCGAGCTCGGGCGCGGTCAACGGGAGCCAATGATTGATGCAGGTCTGGCCCTGCGGGCAGGGCGGCGTGTCGTTCTTCACATCGCCGTCGAAGGCGTAGAGCGTTTTCTTACGCGCATCGATGAAGGCCATGCCGCCGGCATTGGTCTCTTCCTTGGCGGTGATGCCGTCGGGCATCGGCACGCCGGCCGCCGGATCATGGATCGCGGTGTGCCAGGCGCCGTTCTCGGCGCCGTTGCCCTTGGTCTCGCTGGGCTTAGCGTCCAGGCTGGAGGTGTAGAGCGCCTTGCCGCGATAGGCCCACTGCTTGGACCCATCGGCGCGAGTCGCGACCGTCCAGTCGCCTGAAGGCTGAGCGTTCGCGGGCGCCGCCAAAGGCTTCCAAGCCTTGGCGCAATCGCCGTCGCAGGTAGCCTTGTCCTGCGTGTCCTTGTCATAGGTGTAGAGGGTAAGCCCAGTCGAATCCGCAAGCACCATCGGCCCGCTCATCTTGCCGTAATGGTCGGGAACGCCCGACTGCTGCAGCGTCACGCCGGGCGGCATGGTCGAGACCACCGACGAGCCTTTCGCCGTCGGCGCGCCGGCATGCATCGCCTTCTCGGCAATGGCCCCGATCGCTACCAGAATCGCGATCCCCAGCAACGCCGTCACAAACCGCATGGGTTCATCCTCCCTCGAAACGAAAGCTGGCTCGAGCGGGGTCCTCATCCATGAGAACCCCGCTCAGACCAGATCAGGCGATGATCTCGCCGAACGGCTTGTTGGTGTTCAGAGACAGCGTGCCCCAATTGTCGAGCGGCACGCCCATGACCTGCTGCAGCGTCAGGCCGACGCGCGTGACCGGGTCGCCCTTCGCCTGGATGTGCATGCCGGTCTTGACCTTGCCGTTGGCGCCGCCGGCAAGCAGGATCGGAATATTCTCCAGCGAGTGGATCTTCGCGAAGCCGGTGTCGGTCGCCGTCATGACGAGCGAGCGATCGAGCAGCGTGTGGTCGCCTTCCTTGATGCTGTCCAAAGTGGCCAGCATGAAGGCGAAGCCTTCGACGATGCTCTTGATGAAGGAAGAGGCTTCCTTCTGATAGCCGAGCGTCGCATCCATCGGCTCTTCATGCGTCAGGATGTGGTGGGTCATCGGCGTGCCGGCCTTGCGGAGCGGCGAGGTGGCTTCACCGAACACCACGTTGAAGACGCGCGTCTGGTCGCAGGCGATCGCATGCGCCAGGATCTTGGCGAAGAGCTGATTGTTGTGGACGACCGTGTCGATCTCGGTGCCCGGCGGCAGCTCGTCGGGCTTGTCGGCCGGCGAGCAGGCGGCGAGCGGCGCGGGCTTCTGCAGCTGAATGTCGAGCTGCTGCTCGAGCTCGCGCAGCGATGTGAAGTACTCATCGAGACGGGCGCGATCGGCCATGCCGACCTGCTTCATCAATGCCTCGCGCTGGTCGGTCACGGCCGAGAGCACGCTGCGGCGGACCATCACCTTCGGATCGGGCTTGAAGTCCGCGGCGTTGGGGTCGTGGAAATCCGGACCGAATACGCGCGTATAGAGCGCGACCGGCGAAATCTCGGCCGGGTTCTGCACGCCCGAAGCACGGCGGCTCAGACTGTCGGTCGGCTTGCCCGTGCCGGTGGTCTCCAGCGAGCGGAACCGGGTCCGGGTGCCGATCTGGTCGGCGACGATCTGGTCGATCGACGAGAAGCCCGCCTGGCCGCCGGAGCTGACGCCGCCCTCGGTCGGCACGTTGCCGGTGAGGATGGCCATATCGCCCGTGTAGTGCGGCTTGGCGCCCTTGCCGTCCAGGAAGACCTTCAGGCCGCTGAAGGTGGTGATGCGATCCTTGTAGGGCGCGAGCGGCGCCAGCTCGACGCCGAAATTATAATTCTTGCCGAACGTCGCGGGCTCCCACCGGCCCGGATTGAGACCGCAGCCCCAGAACCAGGTGCCGAACACCGTCGGCAGCGGCCCGCCCGTGGCGGCCAGCGCCGTCCCGGACTCGTTGAGGAAACAATCGAGGAAGGGAAGCGCCACGCTCACGGCGGCGCCGCCCATCATGCCCCGTAGAACGGACCTACGGCTTGCCTTACCCGTTGCGCTCATTTGTTGACCTCCTGTCGAGGGGTTGTTTCCGCCGAGGACAAAGTCACCCCGCCTGCCTCGGTGCCAGGCGTGGAGATTCGGTAGAATGCGGGGGTCGTCACGATCGTCCGCATGATCGCGGGGATCCTGTAACCCGACGCAGTGAACTGCTGCTGCAGGTACTTCATGAGTTCCGTGTCGTCCTTCGTCGCCGGATGGCCGGACGAATATTCGAAGAGCCGGTTCACGACACAGGCGGACGCTTGCGGATTGTCGTGCAAGGCCTGGCCGAGCCCCTGCATGCCGGTGAAGGGCTTGCCGTCGAACTCGCCGCTCGCGTCGATCGGCGCGCCATTCTCCGTCGTCCGGTATTCCCCGACCGTATCGAAGTTCTCCATGGCAAGGCCGATTGGATCGATCAGCTTGTGGCAGCCGGCGCAAGTCGGCTCGGTCCGGTGCGCGACCAGCCGCTCGCGCGCCGTCTTGTATTTTGGATTGTTGGTCTCCTGCACGACCGTGAAGTTCACATTGCCCGGCGGATCAGGCACCTTCTGGCAGAGCAGGATTTGGCGCACCGCCTTGCCGCGCAGCGTCGACGAGCTGCGTCCGGGATGGGAGTGCAGCGCGACGAAGCTGATTTCGCTGACGATACCGGCATGCGGGTCGCCGTCGGGATATTCATGCGCCTCCCAGCCCGATTCCACCGAGACCGGCACGTCATAGACCGAGCCCAGAAGGCGCGTCAGGAACGTCTTGCGGGTCGTGAAGATGTCGCGGTAGTCGCCATTCTGGGTGACGACCAGATCGGTGATCGTCCGGAGCGTCTGCTCCTGGGCGTCCCGCGCGACCTGCGAGCTGTATTTGGGATAGAGCGTCGGATCCTTCGCCAACGCGTTGAACGCGTCGAAGCCCAGCATGTCCGTGAAGAAGCCGCGGGCGCCGTCGACCAGGCGCGGCGAGGCGATCATCCGATCGACCTGCTTCTCGAGCCCGGACTTCGTGTCGAGCTCACCTTTCTGCGCGGCGTCGAGCAGTTCGGTGTCCGGCGCTGTGTCCCACAAGAAGAAGCTCAGCCGCTGCGCCATCGAATACGGGTCCAGCCGGTACTGGCCGGAATGATGCGGATCCGCCTCGGCGACCTCGTGCCGGAAGAGGAATTGCGGCGACACCAGAAGCCCGGCGAGGCTGGCCGACAGGCCGGGATAGAAGCCGCCGAGCTTCTTGGCGCCATCACTCGCATCCTTCACCGCCGCCTGGAGTTCCTGCTGGGTCAGCGGGCGGCGGAACAGCAGACGGCCGGTCTTGGCCAAGAACTTGCTGGCGCAGGCGTCGTCGGCATCGTTCGCCTTGGCCGGCTTGCAGCCGATCAGCGTGTCTCGATGGGTCTCGTCCACCACCTGGTCGGCGACATCGCGGCCGATGATGTCGTACTGCTCCATCCCGCTCGCGGTCACGCTCTCATGCGCGGTGCCGACCGCGATCAGGCCGGCATCGCGGAGATCGGGCTCGAAGCGGCCGCCGATGTTGATGTTCTTCCCGAACACATCGGCGATGATGTGACGATATTCGGGCTCGGTCAGGCGGCGGACCTCCAACGGCCCGCCCTTGGTCACCGGGCCATCATCAGAGGACGGACCGCAGCTCGCGAGCCCGAGAGCCGCCACCAAGCCGAGCGCCGCGCCGCCGAACCGCGCCATGAGAGTCGAACGCACCATACTGATCCTCAGACTCCTAGTTCCTCAACGCGCCTCGAGATTCGCCGCCTGCCGCACCGGCGCGACGGTCCGATTGTCCGAGACCTTCTTGTCGTTCTTGTCCTCGGTGTGGACGATGAAGGCCGGCACCGCCTCGACCTCGTAAGCAGTCGAGATCTCTTTATTCTCGCCGGTCTTCGGATCGGGCGACGCGTCGGCCAGCCGCCGCAGCGTGTAATAGAAGGCTGGCATGTCGAGTGACGCGCTATGCTCCTCGACCCAGCCCGAGGACGCGTAGCTCCAATAGAGCGCGTACCAGTCATGATACCCGCCGAGGTAGCCCTTCAGCGTGCCGTCGGGGTTCATCTTCAGCTTCAGACGGGCCTGGTGCCAGTTGTATTCGGGGATCAGGAACGGATCGGCGATCAGCCGGATGTCCGCCGGATCGGTCGTGAGCACGCCGTCCTTGATATGGCCGTGCAGCACATTGTGCGAGCGCGGGTCGGGATCGGTCTTGAAGCTCATATCGGCGCGCACGCCGCCGCTGGTGTCGCGCGAGACGTGCTGTGTCGCGCGATAGATCTCGACCGTCACATTATCGGAATTCTTGGGATTGGTGATGCCGCTGACCTCGATCAGCCAGGCCGGCATCTCGTCGCGCAGAATGTCCCACTGCGCCTGAGCCAAAGTCGGGTGCGCCGGCGGCGGCGAACGGAAGCTCCGCACGCAGCCATAGGCGCGATAGAACTGATTCTTGATCCCCTTCTCATGCGTGTCGGGATCCATGAAGGAGATCGGCGAATCGGGCTTGTTGTCGAGATCGAAGCCATAGGCGTACTTGCCCTGAACCGTCTTGAAGCCCGGATCGGGCACCGAGGTCGGGTTGGCATAGGGATTGGCCTTGTTGGCGCCGCGATGCCCCATGATGCTGATATATTCGCCATCGGGCTGGCCGGGCGTCCCCGGGAAGTCCTTCAACAGCCGGGTCGCGTCGGCCTCCGAATAGCCGAGCCGCAGAAGCTCGCGTTTGTAGAAATCCGTCGACATCGGATTGAGGCCGTTCGGGCAGTCCTCGTCGCCGCCGTAATAGGTCGACACGCCGAACCAGCTGACCACATAGCCTCGGGTCTCGGCCTTGGCCGTTCCCACCGCCGCGGCAGTCATGAGGCCGGCGAGCGATAGGGCGAGGTAACGGTTCATCGCAATCCTCCCAAAAATCGATCTTGTGCGAGCGACCGGCTCAACCTTTTGCGCTCCAGGAATCGCAGCGCCCCTTGGGGTTGGCCGGCCCCGAGAAAATCTTGCATTGACCGCAGCCGCCGCCGCTGTCGGGCGTAAAGAACGCGCAGACCGAACAGGTCTTCCCGGCATCAGGGGATGCCTCGGTATAGTGCAGCGACATCCGCAAACTGTCGTCCGGGTCGGCGCAACCGGCGGCAAAAGCCGTCCTGGCGCCCAGCGAGGCCAGACCGACGGCCGGCACCAGCCTTGCGGCACTGGCGATCACTTCACGTCGCGAAATCGGCAGCATGCTCATTGTCGAATGACCTCCCTAGAACTCGCGCCCCACCAACGCCCACGCGAGCGATTCTCCTGCGATTTGTGACATCGCCCGGATCATCACCCGCCAGTATGGACTTTTCCTTTACAAATGTCCAGTGATCTGACGCCTGTGTGCGGCATATAGAATATATGGTATAGGGGTGGTGAGCCCCGGTCGAGCGAAACCTCGTCCGGGTCCGGAGGGGCGGCTGAACCGGGCTCGCGGAGGTGCTTTCCGGACTAAAGTATGACCCAGACGAAAACCAAGCCAATCCCTTTGCGGCAGCAGCAGCGGGACTATACCCGCCAGCGTCTCGTGGATGCCGCGCGCGACCTCTTTCTGCGCAACGGCGCCCGCGGCACGTCGGTGGACGACATCGCCAAGGCCGCCGGCACGTCACGCGCCACATTCTACGCTCATTTCACGGATAAACAGGACGTCATCCGCGAAATGGCGCGCGGCATGTGGGAGCAAACCTTCTCCCTCTACGGGCGATTCGGCCTGCTCAAGGATTGGACCCACGCCAGCATCGAAGGCTGGCTGCGCCTGATATTCGACGCATGGGACCAAGACTCGGCGAGCGTGGCCCTGGTCGTGCAGGAGATGCCGGGCGAGCTGCAAGCCGAGTTCCTTCCCGATCTCGAGAAACGGGTCGCAGCGCTGATGTCGTCCAATCCCAATTGGAGCCGCTTCTCGGCCGAGGAAGCCAAGCGGCGGGCGATCCTCCTGGTGCTGCAACTGGAGCGCGGCATGTCCGCGCTCCACTGGGGCGGCTGGAAGACGGACCGCGACGCCCTGCTCGCGACGCTTACCGACATGTGGGTCGCGACTCTACACGGCGATCGCTAACCGCCGGCGGCGTTTACGGTCGCGCCGACCGCATACTGACGAGGAGGAACGAATGGCGCGGATCGCAGGCGGTTGCCTATGCGGACAAGTGCGTTACAGCGCGGATGCGGAGCCCGCCTTCGTTGGCGTGTGCCACTGCACCGATTGTCAGAAATTCAGCGGCTCGGCCTTCGCCACGGTGGTCGCCGTGCCGGCCGCCGCACTGAAGGTGACGGGGACATTGAAAAGCTTCACCAAAACGGGCGACAGCGGTAAGCCGATCCATAGGCGCTTCTGCCCCGAATGCGGGTCGAGCGTCATCGACGAAGCAGACGCCATGCCGGGCATCGCGATGGTCAGCGCCGGCACATTGGATGACCGAAAATGGGTGAAACCGCTGTCGGAGATCTACTGCGACAGTGCTCAGCCTTGGGTACAGCTCGGCGGGGAGTTGCAGCGATTCGCGAAGACGCCGGGATAGGATTAATCGCGATCCGGCTCGATCACCTCGGCAAGCCGTTCGACTCCGCGCAAAATCTCGGCTTCGTCCCAGGCGCCGAAGCCGAACAGCAGCCCTTGGCGCGGCGGCGCCTCGACAAAGAAGGCCGAGAGCGGCGCGATCCGTAGGCCGGCCTCGGCTGCCCGTTTCGCCAAAGCCCCGTCGCTCGTACGCTCGGCGAGGCGCGGCGCCGGCGTCGCCAGCAGATGACGGCCGACATCCTGCGCCTTCACCGTCAGCCAGGCGCCAAGACGCTCCTCCAGCGCGGTCATCAGCAACCGGCGACGCCCCATCGCCCTCTGCCGGACGAAGCGCAGATGGCGCGCCATGCCGCCGGTCTCGATGAATTCGGCGAGGGCCGGCTGCGCTACGGTCGCGGTCTGGTTGGGTTGCATCCCACGAAGCGCGACCAGCCGCGCGATCACCGGAGCCGGCCCGACGATCGAACCCAGCCTGAGACCTGGAAAGGTCAGTTTCGAAAAACTGTCCAATGCGAGCACGCGCGCGGGTTCGAGGCTGGTCAAAGACGCGAGCGGCTTGCCTGAAAACCGCATCTCGCTGTCGTAATCGTCCTCGACCAGCAGGGCGTCGGCCTCGCGCGCCCAGTCGAGCAGGGCGAGACGCCGCGGCAGACTCATCGGACTGCCGATCGGAAATTCTCGCGCCGGCGTGACGAGCGCCAGCCCCGCATTCGCCGCCCTCGCCTTTCCGGCCTCGACCTGCAGCCCCTGGTCGTCGACCGGGATCGGCGCCAGCCTGACTCCGGCGCCCTTCAATGCGCGATGAGCAGCGAGATAGCCCGGATCCTCGACCCAGGCGGTCCGGCGCCCCCGCGGCAGCAGCCGCGCAATCAGTTGCAAGGACTCGTAATTGCCGCTGGTGACGATCACCTGCTCGGTCGCGCAAGGCACGCCGCGGAGCATATGGACATAGCTCGCAATAGCGGCGCGAAGCTCGGGAAGTCCGGCCGGGTCATCGAGAGATCCGGCCGATCGCCTTCGCCATCCACGTGCCAGCAGCCGCGCCCAGTCCGCGTGCGGAAAGGCGTCGACGTCCTGGCTGCCCAAAGAGAAGGGCGCATCGCGACTTGGCCCCCCGCCGGCGGCGACCGGCTTCGATGGCCGCGGCCTGTGCGCCGAGCCCTGCGGCGTGATTCGCGAGCCCAGATGCTCGACATAGATGCCGGAGCCGCGCCGGCTCGCGACATAGCCTTCGGCCGACAATTGATCATAGGCCGCGAGCGGCACGATGCGCGAAACCTGCAGGTCATGCGCAAGCGTTCGAGTCGAGGGCAGCCGCGCGCCGGCGGCGATGCGGCCGGTCAGGATGAGATCGCGCAGTTGGAGATAGAGTTGCCGCGCCAGCGGCTCCCGATCGTCCCGGCGCAATGACAAGGATAGAAGCGCCACGGAGGGAAAAGTGGTCATATCATGACCAACAATACTGGATATTTTACTGAACCAGATCCTCGGTTATTGCGGAGCTGCACCGCAACAAGAGGGGCCCTCCATGCCTGATCTGGCGCCCAGTCGGCGAACCCAAGCCAAACGCCTTCACGAGAGGGCGCGCTATGACCACGAAGCGATCCGCGCCATCCTCGATGCCGGCCTGATCTGCCATGTCGGCTATGTGTTCGAAGGCCATCCGGTCGTAACGCCCACCATCTATTGGCGCGAAGACGACATCCTTTACTGGCATGGCTCGAGCGCAAGCCGGATGCTTCGGGCCGTCGAGAACGCGGAGGTATGCGTCACCGTCAGCCATCTCGATGGGCTGGTGCTTGCGCGCTCGGCCTTCCATCACTCGGCCAATTACCGGTCGGTGATGCTGTTCGGCCGCGCGCGACTCGTCGAAAGCAGCGCAGAAAAGCTCGATCGCCTGAAAGGGCTGATCGAAAGCCTCTATCCCGGTCGATGGGACATGTTGCGACCGACATCGGATCTGGAGCTCAAGGCGACGCGCGTGATGTGGATTCCGATCGAGGAAGCGTCCGCAAAGGTCCGTACGGGCGGACCCAACGACGACGCCGAAGACATGGATGCGACGGTCTGGGCGGGAACCGTTCCGTTGCAGATCGGCGCCGGCGCACCCGAGCCGGATTACCTGACCACCGTCGCGCTGCCGCAGACGCCGGCGATCACGAAACGGCTTCTGACGCGCGGGTGAGAATCGCGGGTCGCTCCCAAACGTCGTGCCCGTACGCGATGCGGGCATGACGATTGTAAGGAAATCGCTACTCCACGATCACCTGACCCAGGGACCAGGGATGGTCCTTGCAGCGATAGGTGTAGGCGCCGGGCTTGTCGAAGGTCACGGTGCCGGATTGGCCGGGAGCGATCTCGCCGGTACTCCATGAGCCATCGGCCGCCGTCGCGTCGTGCGCGACCTTCCCGGCATTCGTCCAGGTCACCTTCGTGCCCGCCTTCACTTTGATGCGGGTCGGCTGGAAGATGTACTCGTCGAAGAATTTGGCCGGCTTGATGACGCCGATGCTCACTTCCTCGCCGGCCATCTGAACCTTGTCGGCCTTGACGATTCGCCCGGCGAAGTCGGTTTCCGTCTTGGGCACCGGCGGCGCCGGGAGCGCGGCCAGCTTGCCGCCGAGCTTGAATGCCCAGACATGGTTGGAGGCGATGGTCGCCACATACTCCTGGCCGTCGACCGCATAGATCACCGAAGGCGCCGAAACGTCGCCGCCGGTCTGGAATTGCCAGACCTTGTCACCGGTCTTGTCATCGTAAGCCTGGAAGGTGCCGTCCGGATCGCCGTGGAAGATGAGGCCGCCGGCGGTCGCGGTCGTGCCGCTGCCGAAGGCGATCGGATAGGTCATATGCTTCTGCCAGACAATCTTGTCGGTGCGGGAATCGATCGCGGCCAATATGCCGTAGCTCTTCATGCCCGGAACGGTCGGCAGCGTGAAGAAGTAGGGATCGTCGCCGCGGCGGATCCAATGTCCGTTCGACTGCCCGGCCACGTAGAAATAACCGGTCGCCGGATCGAAGGACATCGGCGCGAACCGCGTCGAGGTCGGCGCGATCATGTTCGGCTGGTCGTAATCGATCGGATCCCAATAGCATGATGGCACGAAGCCTTCCGGGATCAGATCCTTCTCCACGCAATTCGGGCCAATCTTGTCCGCGCCGACCGGATAGGGCTGTGTCGCGGCGGTTTTGAGTCGTGGATTCTGTTTTACAGGCCGCTCTTCCACCGGAATGATCGGCGCGCCGGTGGTCCGGTCGAGGATGAAGAGATAGCCGTCGGTGCGCAGGATGCCGACCGCAGGCTTCGAGACGCCGCCGTTCTTGTAATCGAACAGCACGAGCGGCGCGCCGAGATCGCCTTCCCAGATGTCGTGATGCAGGGTTTGAAAGTGCCAGCGCATCTTGCCGGTCTTGATCTCGAGCGCGAGCGCGGTCGCCGTGTAGAGATTGTCGCCGGCCCGCACCTCGCCTCCATATTGGGGAGCGGCGTTGCTGGTGCCGAAATAGACGAGCCCGAGCTTGGGATCGACAGCCGACACCATCCAGACACCGGCGCCGCCATTCTTCCAGCTGTCACTGTCCTGCGGCCAGGTCTCGTGCCCGGGCTCGCCCGGGCCGGGGATGGTGTTGAACTGCCAGACCTGCTTGCCGGTCTTGGCGTCGAGCGCAACCACCTTGCCGCGGATGCCCGCATCGCCGCTCGCGAGACCCGCGATCACCAGCCCGTCGACATAAGCGGGCGCCGCCGACACGAACATGCCGAAGCGCGCCGGCCCATCGCCGATATAGGTGCTCCAGAGCTGCCGTCCGATCTTTGCATCGACCGCGATCACGCTGCCGTCGGATTGGCCGACGAACACTTTGTCGTCGCCAACGGCGAGACCGCGATTACGCGGATCGATTCCGGGCCCGGGGGGCTGGAAGCTCCAAATCGTCTTTCCGGTCCTGGCGTCGATCGCGTAGAGATGTCCGCCGCCGGCGGCGACATACATCACGCCGCCCTGCACGACCGGCGAGCCCTTGGCGATCTCGCTGCCGAGATCGACCATCCAGGCGCCGCCCAGAGTCCTCACATTGTCGCGGTTGATTTCAGTCAGGCTGGAATATCGTTCGTTCGACCAGCCGCCGCCATTGGCTGGCCAGTCCTGCGCGGCCGGCTTATTCCAATTCTGGTCGGCCGCGAGCGCAACATCGGCAAATAGACCAGCAGTCGCGACGAGCAAAATCGGCAGCGCCTTCATGACCCCTCCCCAGGTCGTCCTCGAGCGGCGCGGAGATTGCATGATCGCTCCGCGGCGCTCAAGTCTTCGTCCTCGGGGCGTCATTTGCCGTCCGATTTCCCGTGCGCGACCGGACGCGATATCACTAACGCCAGTGGCGTCGCCTCCGTGTTCATGGCAAGAGGTCGCCAGCTGAAAGGAGACGCGAGCCCATGGCCTCGATCGCATTGATCTCGATCTTCTGCCCCGACCGCGTCGGCCTCGTATCGGCAATCGCCGACCATCTCTTCTCCGCGGGAATCAATCTGCGGGACACCAGCTTCGCCGCGCTCGGCAGCGGCGCGGAATTCACCTCCGTCTGCGAGCTGCCGGCCGAGCTCGCCGTCGGCGCGCTCGAGGAGGGGCTGCGGGAGCTGCCGGAGCTTCGGGGCGCGGAAATTCGCGTGGTGCCCTTCGCGTTCGACCCTCATCCCGGACCGATGGGCAGGATCACGCACCGGGTGGAGATCAGCGGCGGCGATCAGCTCGGGCTGATCGCACGACTGTCGGAGATCTTTACCCAGTACGGCGCCAACATCGTTCGGCTGGAGGCGCAGAAGATACCGGAAGCCGCCGGAGACCGGTACGTGACGCGCTTCGCGGTCTGGATCCCCGCCGACCGCGCCGAAACCTGCCTCGCCGCGATCGACAATACCGCCGGCAGCCTCGGCCTGGCGAGCCGGGCCGTGCCGAGCAAAGACTAGCCGGCTATTTGCAGCTGATATTGACGTCCTTGCCTTCGGCGAATTGCTCCTTGCCGACCTTATCGCCGCACTTCCAGCCGATCATCAGCCCCTTGTCGTCTCCGGGCGACGGATCCAAAGGCTGGTGCATCGCAAGGTTTTGATCCGTCACCTTGAAGCTGCATGACGTCTTGCCGTCGCAATATTTCGCAACGTCGTCTTTGACGTCCTTGCGATTCATCGCATAGCCGTAGCTCGCGAACGTCGTCTGAATCTTTGCGTCATCCGCTCGGGCGACGCCGGCGGTCGCCATCGGGATGGCGAGCGCCGCGCCCATCGCGACCACAACCAGCTTTGCAGCTCTCATCGGTTTTCTCCCCTTCGTCCGATTTCTCATATGCCGCTCGGTGGCGGACATTAGCGCGGAGGAGCGGTTGTTTCCAAGACGGGTCGTGGTCGCGGGCGGCTACTTCGCAACCGCAGGCGGGCGACCGAGCGTCAGGCCGGAATCGACGGTAACGAGCTGCCCCGTGATGCCGGGCGCCTGGATCAGCCAGCCTGCCGTCTCGGCGATCTCCGCCGGTGTACAGACGCGTCCGAGTGCGGCGTCATCGGCGAATTTCTCGCGCGTGCGGACGTAGGCCGCCTCGCCCAGCCCTTCGAGGAGCCAGCGCCCCTCGACCATTCCGGGAAGAACCGCGTTCACCCGGATCCGGGGCGCCAGATTGCGCGCCAGCGCCAAAGTCAGCGTGTTGAGCGCGCCCTTCGAAGCAGCATAGGCGTAGGAGCTTCCCGTACCGGCCACGCCCGCCACGGATGAGATGTTCACCACGGCCCCGCCCGTTCGTTTCATGCAAGGAGCCGCGGCCCGCACCATCTGATACGGACCGACGGTGTTGACCGCGAAAATGCGCTGGAAATCGGCCAGCTCCAGCGCGCCCAGGTCGGACATCGGCACGAAGCGCGTCGTGCCGGCGCTGTTGACCACCGCATCGATCCTGCCCCAGCGCTCCTCAGCCGCGAAGGCCATGCGGACGCAATCCGCATCCGCCGTGACATTGCCCTGCAGGGCGAAGGCGTCGGCGCCGGCCTGACGGCACAGCGCCGCGGTCCGCTCGGCGGCTTCGGCGCTGGCATTGTAGTTCACGAGAACGTCGAAGCCATGTTCCGCCAGCCAAAGGGCCGTCGCGGCCCCAATGCCCGTCCCTGCGCCGGTCACGATCGCCGCACGACGACCCGTTTTGTCGGATGTCATTTCGTCCCCATGCTTTGTGCTCGACCTGATTTCCGGCTCGAGATGATTTTGCGAACTTGGAATCGACCTGCGCTCGACCTATCGCCCGAGGATTAAGTTTTCAAGACCAGTCGAGATGATGATCTTCGCTTGAACGATACGCATCATCTTGCGAATTCCATGATTGTTTATTTTACAAAATCCCTTTATTGACCCTTGACATCAATAAGCAAAAGGTCGATATCCGCGCCCCATCAGTAGAGGACGTCTCTCACACCCTGCCGGGCGCGAGCCGGGCGCCCCGCCCACACTTCACATGGCCATACGGAAATAAAGATGAGCGAAAGCACCTCGCGCAATGTCGATTCCAACACCCTGCTCACCCTGACTGCGCAGATCGTCAGCGCCTATGCCGGCAATGCAACACTGTCCCCCAGCGAGCTCACCGACACGATTGCTTCGGTCTCTCGCGCGCTGGCGCAGCTGAGCTCGGCCTCGATCGAGCCTGAGCGGAAGGAGCTGGTGCCGGCGGTTCCCGTGAAGAAGTCGGTCACGCCCGATTTCATCATCTGCCTCGAGGACGGCAAAAAGCTTCGCATGCTGAAGCGGCACCTGATGAGCACTTACAACCTGACCCCGGCGCAGTATCGCGAAAAGTGGGGCCTGCCGCGGGACTACCCGATGGTGGCGCCGAACTATGCGGCGACCCGCTCGCAGCTCGCCAAGAAGATCGGGCTCGGCAAGTCGACCGGAAAGGCCGCCGCCGGCGCGACCGCCAAGCCTGCCGGCCGTCGCGGGCGGCCGCGCAAGGTCGCTGCCTAGCTTTCAGGCAAATCGCCTTCAAAAGGGAGACGGCGCCGCCGCGCCGTCTCCCTTTTTCATTTGAGCCGGAATTCGAAACGCCTCGGGGTTGAACGCTACGGATTCGTAGCTATCCTGGGCGAACGGCAACCAGGGGGAAGATCATGCGCGCGATGGTCATCGAGCGTTTCGGCGGACCGGACGTTCTCCATCCTGCCGATGTCCCTACCCCCGAGCCCGGTCCCGGCGAGGTCCTGATCCGCGTCGCCTATGCCGGCGTCAACCCCGCGGACTGGAAATGCCGCGAAGGCTGGCTTTCCCAATTCTTTGATTACAAATTTCCGTTCATCGTCGGGTTCGACGCGGCGGGCATCGTCGCCAAGGTCGGCCAGGGCGTCGATACTTACAAGGTCGGCGATCGCGTCGTCACCAGCTCCAACCAGGGGCTCGGTGAATGGGGCACCTATGCCGAGTTCGTCAAATCCTCGATCGACCGCGTGGCGCCGCTCGCCGACAGCGTCGATTTCAAGACCGCCGCATCCATCCCGACCGCCGCGGTCACCTCCTGGGAGGCGATGTTCGACACCGGCCATCTGAAAGCCGGGCAGAAGGTCCTGATCCATGGCGGCGCCGGCGGCATGGGCAGCTTCGCGATCCAGTTCGGCAAGCATATCGCGGCCGACGTCGCGGCGACCTGCGGACCGGCGAATCTCGACTATGTGCGCGACCTTGGCGCCGACAGGCCGATCAACTACCGCTCGGAAAACGTGCTGCACGCGGTGCGCGCCTGGGCGCCCGGCGGAGTCGATCTGATCATCGACACGGTGGGCCAGGGGACGCTGCCGGACGGTATGGAGATGACCAAGCATGGCGGCGCGATCTGCCCGATCGGCACGCTGATCAAGGACGAGCCGCAATTCGATCAGACCGAAGCCCAACGGCGCGGCGTCAGGATCATCCCGACGATGAGCAACCGTCAACGCGCGGGCGCGCAGCTACGCACCATCGTCGCTTTGTTCGGCGAGGGCCGTTTCCGCGCGCCGGCGATCGAGGTCCTGCCGCTCGAGAAGGCCGGCGACGCGCATCGTCGCGTTCAGGATGGCCATGTGCGCGGGAAGCTGCTGCTGAAGGTCGCCGACCTCTAAAGAAAGCGAAAGTACGAGGAGGAATGATGTCGGGATCTCTGGAAGGCCGCGTCGCGGTCGTGACCGGCGCCAGCCGCGGCATCGGCCGCGCGATCGCGCAGCGATTGGCCTCGGCCGGCGCCACGGTCGTCATCGCCGCACGCAGCATCGAGCGCAGCGTCAATGAGCTTGCCGGGACGCTGCACGAGACCGCGCAGCTGATCGAGAAAGCCGGCGGCAAGGCGATCCTGATCGCGTGCGACGTAGAGAATCCGGAAAGCCGCGCCAAGCTGATCGCCGAGACCATCGCCAGGACCGGCCGGCTCGACATTCTGGTCAACAATGCCGGCCGCGCGATCCACGAGAAGATCGACGCGATCACGCCCGAGAAGGCGCTGTCACAGGCCCAGCAATATCTGCTGGCGCCGTTCGACTTCACGCGCCTGGTCCTGCCGCAGATGCGCAAGCAAGGCCGCGGCTGGATCGTCAACCTCGGCTCCTCGACCTCGCACACGCCCGAAGGGCCGCCCTATGACGATTACACCACGCACGGCGGCGCCTCGCTTTACTCCGCGCTCAAAACCTCGATCCACCGGCTGACGATCAGCCACGCGGCGGAGCTGCTGGCCGACAACATCTCGGTCAATATCGTGGCGCCGGTCGGCGCGATCGAGACGCCCGGCGTCGAAGCGCTGGGCGTCATCACCGAGGCGACCAAGGCCTATGTCGAGCCGGCCGAGCATATTGCCGAAGCCGCGCTGGCGCTGGTCGAGGCCGAGCCCAAAACTCTGACCGGCCAGATCGCCTTCTCTTACATGTATCTCGACAAGATCGGCCGCTCGACGCGCTCTCTCGACGGCAAGACCGTCATCCAAGCCCGATAGCCCGAAGGAGGCGGAATTGACGAACGAAGAACCGATTTATCTCTTGGACCAGATAACGCCCAAGGCGGGACAGGCCGAGGCGTTTCTGAAAGCCTATATGGAGCGCTATGCACCCAACGCGAAGTCGCGGGGCCTGAAGCACGAATTCACCTGGGTCGCGCCGCCCATGTGGCTCGACAACCAACCCAATACCCTCTTCATCGTCTGGTCGGTGAAAGGGGCTGGGGCGTGGTGGGCCATGGAGCACAGCGCGCGCCGCGATCCGGCGATCATCGAATGGTGGCGCGAGGCCGACATGATGATCGAAAGCCGCCGGCGCTCGTTCGCGTCGAACGTCTCCGACATAGCGAGCCTGACCGATGTTTAAGGTGACGAAGCTCATCACGTTCGGCGCCGACACTCCGGCCGCCCAACGTCAGCCGCTGATCGACACGCTGAATGAAGCGGTGCGCGGGAGCGCCGAGGTGAAGCGCTCGATGCTCAATCCAACGCTGCCCAATGTCTATAACGGCGGCGACTATATCTGGCACATGCAGTTCGCCGAGGAGGCCGACTACCGCGCCTGCATCGAGCGGCCCGGCTGGCGCGAGACCGTGGACCGCGCGCTATCCTCCGGCGCGATCGCGCATGTCGACAGCGCCGCCTATCCGGCGATCACCGGCGCCACGCCCGAGCCCGACATCCGCAACGGCGTCTACCGCACGCTGCTGCTCGCGATCCGGCCCGGCATGGAGTCGGCAAAGATCAAGCAGTTCGAGGTCGAGATGCGCGAGATGCCGCGCTACATCAAATCGATCACCAATTGGGGCTTCAGCCAGGTCGTCGAGGGGTCCGGCGGCCGGCAATGGACGCATGTATGGGAGCAGGATTACCGCGATATCGGCGGGCTGATGGGACCGTACATGATGCATCCGCACCATTGGGCCTTCATCGACCGCTGGTACGACCCGGAGATGACCGACTGGATCGTCGACCGCCACCTCTGCCACACCTTCTGCGCCTTCGACACGAGCGTGTTTGCGCCTTAGTCGAGTTTGGCCTCCTGTCGCCATCTCCATAACGTCATGGCCGGGCTTGACCCGGCCATCCACGTCATGCGTCTCGCAGCTGGACCACCTGGATGCTTGGGGTCAAGCCCGGGCATGACGAACAAAAAAGCGTAGCCGTCACTAATCGTTCTTCACTGTTCGGAAGCCGAGATGCATCGAGCTGAAGCCGCTCTCCTGCGGCTGGCGGGCCGCGGGGCGGTAGCGGTGACAATAGTTGGGGGCGCAGAGGAACGAACCGCCCTTGATCGTGCGCAGCAGGCGTGACGGCGGAGTCGGCGCGGCCTTGGGATCGTAGGGCGTCGACGACCACTCCCAGACATTGCCGATCATGTCATAGAGCCCGTAGCCGTTCGGCGGAAAGCAGCCGACCGGCGCGATGCCGGGAAATCCGTCCGAGCCCAGATTCTGGCCGGGGAACTCACCTTGCCAGGTATTGGCCATATATTTGCCGTCGGGATTGAGCTCGTCGCCCCAGGCATAGGTCTTGCCGTCGAGCCCGCCCCGCGCCGCATATTCGAGCTGCGCCTCGGTCGGCAGCTCGCGGCCGGCCCAGTGCGCGTAAGCCACCGCGTCATTGTAGCTGACCTGAACCACGGGATAGTCGTCCTTGCCCTTGATGCCGCTCTTCGGCCCCGACGGATGGCGCCAATCCGCGCCCGGCACGAAGCTCCACCAGGTCATCGGATCTTCCGCGTGACGCACCCCGTCGGGCGGCGTGAAGACCGCGCCCCCCGCGACGAGTTGGTTCTTTGGGACCTCCGGGTAGTCTTCGGGCTTCGGCGCCTTCTCGGCATCGGTCACATAGCCGGTCGCCTTGACGAATTTGGCGAACTGCGCGTTCGTCACGGCAAAGCGGTCGATCGAGAAGCCGCCCACGGTCGCGCTGTGGACCGGCCCCTCCTCCTGGTAATATTCCGTCGATCCCATCTGGAACGTGCCGCCCGGAACATGCACCTCGCTGCCGTCGGGCTTCTTGCAGGCCGATTGAAGAGGCGCACCGGGGGCGCTGATCGCTATCGACAACAGGACGCAGCAAACGACGAAAATCGACCTAGTAGCCATGCTCGCTCGATCTCATTTCCGCATCACGGTAACTTTGGCCACCGTGCCGGTAAATGCAAAGGGCACGGTGTAATCGTCGCCGACCGGATGGAACTGGCCGCGTAATCCGCCCCTGTCCTTGATCCGCGCCGGCCGGTGAAGATAAGACAATCGACTTATCAAGACAATGGAGGATATCGTACGCAAACCTCGGGCAGACAGGGCCCGAACGCCTCGCCTCACTTCAGTGTCACTGTCAGCCTGTCGAGCGTGCCGGTGAATTTGAAGGGGATCTGGTAATCCTCGCTGACCGGCGTTCCGGTCCCCTCCCCGACATCGAAATTGGCGTCGAGCGAATATTTGTTGCCGAGCGTCTGGTCGACCTTGCCGCTTCCGGCTTCCTTGTCGTCCACCGAAAGCGCGACCGTCGCGCTCTTGCCGAAGCCCGGCCCGTCATATTTGAAGTCGATCCCGACGGTGTGCTTGCCCGCCGGAACCGCATCGTTCGACACGATCGTGAAGCGCTTCAAATCGGCGAGATTGTAGCAGAAGACGAGCTTGCCCTTCAGCATGTAGAGCGCATAGCCGCCGAAGCGGTTGCCGTCCGAAACCAGCAGCCCATCCGCGCCGCCGTTCGGGATCTCGACTTCGGCGGAAACCGCAAAAGAGCGATTGCGGATGTTGGGCGCGGCGGAGTCCGGTATGCGGATCATGCCCGGATAGTAGGTGAAGCTCGTGCGCCCGGCTTGCGGATCGGGACGGATGCCGAATCCCTTCACCATGTCGCCGGAACTGTCATGGATCGGCAGCGCGTGGTTCCGCGCCGCCTCGGTCCAGAAAAGATTCTGCAGATCCTGGAGCTTCCTCGGCTCCTTGGACGCGACGTTCGTCGCCTCGCTGAAATCGTCAGCGACATGATACAGATCCCAGACCTGCTTATCGAGGTCGACCTGCGCGCGCCCGAGCACCTGCCACGGAAAGACGGTCGGCTCCGTGCCGGCCATCCACCCGTCCTGGTACATGCCGCGATTCTCGACCAGCTCGAAATATTGCTGCTTGCGCGTGGACGGCGCCTTCGCGTCGCCGAAGCTGGAGACCATGCTGACGCCGTCGAACGGCTTCTGCGGAATGCCGTTGAGCACCGTCGGCGCTTCGACTCCCGTCGCCTCTAGAATCGTCGGCGTGATGTCGATCACGTGATGAAATTGCGTGCGGAGCCCGCCCTCATCCTTGATGCGCTCGGGCCAGGAGATGACCATTCCGTTGCGAGTCGCCCCGAAGAACGACGCGATCTGCTTGAACCATTGGAAAGGCGTATCCATGGCGTGCGCCCAGCCGACCGGATAATGCTCGTTCGAGTTCGGGCCGCCGAGCTGGTCGAGCCTGGCATGGATTGAGTCCAGACTGTCCGGCATGCCGTTCATGAAGGTCACGTCGTTGAACAGGCCGTTCGGGCCACCTTCCGCCGAAGCGCCGTTGTCGCCCTGGATATAGATGATGAGCGTATTGTCGAGCTGGCCGGTCTCGCGGATCGCATCGATGACACGGCCGATCTGATAGTCGGCGTGCGAAAGCTGCGCGGCATAAACCTCCATCAGTCGCGCATAGACCTGCTTCTGCTCGGCCGACAGCGAATCCCAGGCACGTATGACGCTCGGCCGCGGCGTCAGCTTCGTGTCGGGCGGCACGACGCCGAGCTTCTTCTGCCGCTCGAGCGTCTCTTCGCGGACCTTGTCCCATCCTTGATCGAACTTACCCTTGAACTTGGCGATCCAATCGGCCGGCGCCTGATGGGGCGAATGCGTCGACCCGCTCGCGTAATAGAGGAAGAAGGGTCTGTCGGGCTGCAGGCTTTTCTGCTCCCGGATCCAGGCGATCGCGTGATCCGCGAGATCACGGTCGAGGATGTAGCCCGGCTCATTGGCCGGCGGCTCGACGGGCTTCGTGTTCTCCCACAGATCGGGATGGAACTGGTCGGTCTCGGCGGGCAGGAAACCGTAGAAATACTGAAAGCCCATGCCGGTCGGCCAATGATCGAACGGACCTGCCTGGCTCATTTCCCAATAAGGCGTGAGGTGCCATTTGCCGAAGGCCGCAGTCGAGAAGCCGTTCTGCTTCAGGATCTCGGCGACCGTTCCGGCAGAGCGCGGAATGATGCCGGTATAGCCCTCATATCCGGTGACCGGCTCCTCGGTCACGCCGACCGCCACGTCGTGATGATTGCGGCCGGTCAGCAGCGCCGCCCGCGTCGGGGAGCAGAGACCGACCGTGTGGAAGGTGTTGTAGCGCAAGCCCGCCTTTGCGAGCGCGTCGAAGGTCGGCGTCGGGATCGGCCCGCCGAATGTGCTGGACGCGCCGAAGCCGACGTCATCGGTGATGATCACGAGCACGTTGGGCGCGCCTTTCGGCGCCTCGAGCGGCTTTGGCCATTGCGGCGGCGCCGTGTCCTGCTCGGTCGGCCCGACCGGGCCTTTGAACTGCCAGTCCGGCCGCGGCAAGGCCTCCTGCCCGCTCGCCGCGAGCGGTGCAAGGACAACGATCTGGACAAGCACCGCGATCCAGAGCCGCATCGATTTCTTCATAGCCTCGCCTCGCAGATCGTGGAGCGCTAGTTGAGCGTGACCGTCAGGCGGTCGAGCGCCGCGGTCAGCCTGAAGGGTGTCGCATAGTCGTCGCTGACCGGCGCGCCGGTCGCCTCGCCGACCGACAGGCTGGCGTCGAGCGCGAAGCGATTTGCGATGGTTGCAGGAACATGGCCCGACGCGACCGGCTTGCCATCGACGGTCAGCGTCACCGTCCCGCCCTTGCCGCGTCCGCCGCCATCATATTTGAAATCGGCCGCGACCGCGTGATGGCCGGGCGAAAGCGCGTCGGGCGCGGAGATGGTCGTGCGTTCGAACTCCGCCATGTTGTAGCAGAAGACCGGCTTGCCCTTGAGCAGATAGAAGCTGAGCCCGCCGAACCGATCGCCTTCGGACAGCAGCACGCCTTCGGCGCCTCCCGGTCGGACCTCGAGCTCCGCCGTGAGCCTGAAGGAGCGGTTCTTCAGATCGGGTGCCGCGCCCTCCGGTATCCGCTTCATACCGGGCGGAAAGACGAAGCGCGTCGCGCCGCCGAGCGCGCTCGGCGGACCGCTGCCGCCGGCCATCACCGCGCGCACGACGTCCAGCATCGGCAGCACATGATAGCGCGCGGCCTCGGCCCAGAAGAGCTGCTCCAGATCCTTGACCCGCTTCGGCTCCTTCGCCGCGAGGTTGTTCGCTTCGCTGAAATCGTCGGGGACGCGGTAGAGCTCCCATTTCTGATCGTCGAGATCCCACGCTCCCCGATTGGGATCTGCCAGAGTCCAAGGAAGATCCCGGGGTGTCGTCGCCGCGATCCAGCCATCCTCGTAGATCGAGCGGTTCCGCGAGGTCTCGAAATATTGAATCCGGCGAGTCGACGGCGCCTCCGCGTTATCGAACGTATAGACCATGCTGGTGCCTTCGATCGGCTTCTGCGGCACGCCGTTCAGGACCGACGGCGCCTCGACATGCGCGGCCTCCAGAATGGTGGGCGTGATGTCGATGACGTGATGGAACTGGGAACGGACGCCGCCCTTGTCCTTGATGCGCGCCGGCCAGGAAATCACCATCCCGTCCTGCGTACCTCCGAAATGCGAGGCGATCTGCTTGAACCATTGGAAGGGCGTGTTCATCGCCCAGGCCCAACCCGCGGGGTAATGGTTGTTGGCCGTCGGGCCGCCGAGCTCTCCCATATGCTGCTTCAGATAGGCGAAATCCTCCGGCAGCCCGTTGAACAGATGCACATCGTTGAAGAGACCCTGCAACCCGCCCTCCGCCGAGGCGCCGTTGTCGCCCTGGACGTAGATAACCAGCGTGTTGTCGAGCTGGCCCATGTCGCGCACCGCGTCGATCATCCGGCCGATCTGGTAGTCGGCATGGGCAAGCGCGCCCGCATAGACCTCCATCATATGCGCATAGACCATCTTCTGGTCCGCGCTCAGCGATGCCCAGGCCGGCAGCGCCGCCGGCCTGGGAGTCAGCTTCGTACCGGCCGGAATGATGCCGAGCTTCTTCTGGCGTTCGAATGTCTCCTCCCGGACCTTGTCCCAGCCCTGGTCGAACTTGCCCTTGAATTTGGCGATCCAATCGGCGGGCGCGTGATGCGGCGCGTGCGACGTGCCGGGCGCGTAATAGACGAAGAAGGGCTTGTTGGGGGCGAGCGCCTTCTGCGTGCGTATCCATTGGATCGCATGATCGGCGAGATCTCGGTCCAGGATATAGGTAGGGTCGTCGTGCGGGGGCTCGACCGTGTGGAGATCCTCGACCAGGGCCGGCTGCCACTGGTTGGTCTCGGCGGCGAGGAAGCCATACGAATATTCGAAGCCCATATTCACGGGCCAATGATCGAAAGGACCGGTCGGCCCCATCTCCACATAGGGCGTCAGGTGCCACTTGCCGAACTGCGCGGTGTTGTATCCATTCTGCTTCAGGATTTCCGCCACCGTGCCGGCGCTCTTCGGCACCATTCCGGTATAGCCTTCATATCCGGCGACGGATTCTTCCGTCAGCGCCACGCCGACATCGTGATTGTTGCGGCCGGTGAGCAGCGCCGCGCGTGTCGGCGAGCAAAGCGCGGTGACGTGGAATTCATTATAGCGCAGCCCGTCCGCAGCGAGCCGGTCGAAGGTCGGCGTCGGGATCGGTCCGCCGAAGGTCGAAGATGCGCCGAAACCGACATCATCGGTCAGGATCACGATGACGTTGGGCGCGCCCTTGGGCGCCTCCGGCCGTGTCGGCCATTGCGGCGGCGCGCTATCGTCGGGCGTGCGCCCGACCGGTCCTTGAAAATGCCATTGCGGCCGCGGCAGAACGTCCTCTCCGACAGTGACGCCGGCGGCGGAGACCAGACAGGCTGCGATGGCGAAGATTCGCGCGATCATCGGGCGTTTGCTCCTTGCGGATCGAGCCTAACCGCGCCGAACATGCCGCCATAGAGGATGCGGCCTTTGGCGTCGACATAGATGCCCGAGAACATCGTATTGAAGCGCGCATCGCCGAGCGCGTAGTCGGCGGCGGTCCCGCCGGTTGCGAGATCGACGGCTTCGAGAGTCCAGGCGCCGTCCTTCACACCGACGGTATAGACGCGCTTGGAGCCCAGGCTCGCATAGGGGACCATGGCGGCCATATATCGGGACGAGCGAACGAGCGGCATCATCTCCCCCTCGGATCGAGCGCCGCCGATCAAAATGCAGCCGGCACCCCTGGCCCAAATCTGTATTTGACCTGGACCCCGAACATCCTCGGCTCGCCCAGCACATCGGAAACCGTACCGGTCGTATTATAGAGATCGTATACGCCCAGCGTGTAAACCTTGTCGGTGACGTTCGTCACGAAGAAAGACAGGTCGAAGGGCCGTCCCATGATGCTATTCCAGTCGAGCCGCAGGTCCAGTAGCGAATAGCCCGGCCGTGAGCCTTCCGGCGAATTGTCGGTCGCGAACTGGTCGTGGCTTCGGTGCGACCAGACGGCCGCGACGCTCAGATCGCCATAGGACTCATCGATGGGCAGGTGATAACGTCCGGTGATGCTGAGCTGATTTCGCGGCACCGCCGGATACGGGATTCCGGTGAAGCTCCCAACCGTGGGGATCAACACCGGCCCGTCATAATTGGCGTAGTCGTACGAGTAGCTGCCCGAAAACTCGAGACCCTGGAACGGGATCAGCTGCCCGTCGAACTCAATGCCCTCGATCGTGACATCGGCGTTGGAGACGATCGTCTGGGTCTGGCTTGTGCCGGTCGGCAGCAGGACTTGCAGCGAAAGCGAGCGCTGCGCGTTCGCGAGCGTGTCATGGAAGCCGTCGAGATTCGTCCGCGCCTTGATGCCGAACACCTCCCAATCAGTCTTCATGCCGATCTCGGCGTTGGTCATGCGCTCCGACCCGTATTTGACGAGCGCCAGCGACGGCGTGTTGTTGTTGAACCCGCCGCTTTTGTAGCCATGGCTGCCTGTCACGTAGATCAGCGTGTCGGGCGAGAGCTGGTAGTCGAGGCTCAGAGTCCAGGACGGATCCTGGAACGGCGCCCCCATCGCCAGCGTGCAGTTGTTCGCGATCGTGCCGCCGATCTGTGTACAGATCTTCGGGCCGAAAGACGTCGTAAAGGCGGCAACGGACATTGACCGCCAGTCCCATGTGTAGCGATAGCCCGCGGTGAATTTGAGTCCGTCCACGAACTGCGAGAGATCGTATGTGCCTTGCGCGTAAAGCGCCTGCGAGCGCGACGTCTGGTTGGCCGGTCCGTCGGCATTGTTCGACACGGCCCCCGAAGTGACCGTAACCGCGGGGCTCGCAATGATGGAGGCGACGGTCTGCCCGGCGGGGTGGAGGAATTCGAGATAACCGCCGGCGGTCCAGGAGAGCTTATCGTCCAGGGCCTTGCCCTGGAACTGCAGCTCCTCTGTGTACTGCTCCCAGCTCGTCGACCAGCCGGTGGCCGTCGTCACCTGCAGGAGCTTCAGCGGCAGCCCTGTCTGATCGACGCGATAACGGTTCCGCATGTCCTGGATCGACGCGATGTTCTTCACCGTGAGATCGTCGGTGATGTCCCAGCGCGCGGTGTCGATCACGCCCCAATGATAGGTCACGTCGAGCGGATACATGCCGCCCGTGTCCGTGGCGCGCGGCCCCAGGGCCTGCTGCTCGGCCAGCGCCGCCTGCGCTCTCGCCGATCCGAACAGGGTCACGAACTGCCCTTTCGGTTGGCCGGGGATATTGTTGGGGTTGAAGCCGGTCAGAAGGACCGAGCCGCCATTCGTGTGCGAGTAGTAGGTCTGATAGATCAGATCGTTCTCAAAATCGTCCGTCGGGCGCGCGACGATATAGACACGGCCGGCCCAGTAATCGCGGTTGTCGAGATCCTGGCCGGTGCTGACATCCCGCGTGAAGCCGTCCATCACCTCATGGCTGCCGGAAATCCGGACGAGCAGCTTGTCCTGGACAACAGGAATATTGACCGCGCCCTCGACCTCCTCGCGAGCATAGTCGCCGAAAATCACCTGCCCGTAGCCTTCGAAATCATTGGTCGGTTTCTTGGGCTCCAGCAGTACCGCGCCGCCGGTCGTGTTGCGGCCGAACAGCGTGCCCTGCGGACCGCGAAGCGCCTGGAGCGAGTCGATATCGACATAGTTCCCCGGCCCGCTGATGACCCAAGGCACATCCGCGAAATAGGCTACGACGCCCGGCCAGGCGCCCGAAGTTCCGTTGATCCCTTGTCCGCGCATGAAGAAATTCTGCGAATTTCGATCCTGCTGACGCACCTCGAGCGACGGCACGTAGTGCTGAAGGTCGGAGAGAGACTGGATCCCCCTCTCGGCGATCTGAGCGCCGTTGAAGGCCGTGATGCCGATCGGCACCGTCTGAAGCCGCTCCTCGCGCCTGCGGGCCGTCACGACGATCTCCTCGAGGCTGCCGCCGGCTGACGCTGTCGGCTGGTCCGCTTGCTGCGCTGTTGCCGGAGCGTTTGAGAACGCCACGAGCGCTCCCGCCGCCGCCCCCACCAGAAAACCTCCACGCATGACCCGCGCTGTCGACCGAACGCGCCGCGTCGAGCTCTCGCGATGTGCCACCATGGTCGGTTCTCTCCCTTCGGTATTGTTCGATTGTTTGTACGATACCGTATCGTCCATAAACGTCAATGACACGCGAGACAACCCCGGCTCTTTGGGCTAGAGACTGACGCGCGACATAGGTTGGAATGTGATTTCAGACTGCGAGACCGACTCGGCTGGCGGAAAGACCGCACGCTCCGGCGCGCGAGCGCGCCTTAGATTACCGCCGGATCGCCTCCGGGACCTGATGGAGGCCGCCTCTGCGGAATTCGTCGCCCATGGCTATCGCCATGCCAGCGTCGATGCGATCTCGAAGCAGACCGGCATTGGCAAGACAACGATCTACCGGCATTTCGGCGATAAGGCGGGGCTCTATCGAAGCGTGGTGCTCGGCGCGGTCGAATCCCTCCAGGAGCCGCCCGTCGAACTCATCGGAGACCGTCGCAAACCGGCTCTGGTTCTGCGCGACATCGGGCTGCGCGCCCTCTCGCTGTTCCTGCGGCCGGAGAGCATTGCTCTGCACCGGATGGTGATCGAGGCCGCTCCCCTATTCCCCGACCTGGCGAGGCTGGTGCGCGAACGGCTGACCGAATGGAATCTGGAAGCCGTGACGGGCTATTTCTCCAAGTTGGCGACCGAGGGAGTCCTCGCCGTCGAGAACCCCGAATGGACGGCACGGCAGTTTCTGGGCCTCGCCACCCACGGCAACCGTTTCCTGCTGGACCCGGCGCTCGCCGATGCGGGCGAGCGCAAGCGCATGACCGAGGAAACGGTGCGGCTCTTTTTGTCCGGGGTCGGAGGTGACTGACGGCCGGGTCTCAGGCCAAGGTCTTCTTCCTGGGGCGCGATTTCGGAGTTAGTCCACGCATGAAAAGATCGATGACGCGGCGCTCGATATCGCGCCGCTCGCGCTCGGATCGCGCGGGATAGCCCATCAGCATCCGGCTACCCTCGGTCACCAGCACGGCAAAGCGCCGCGCCATATCCTGCGGATCGTCGATCCTTATCCGGCGCCGTTCCGCCAGCGCGGCAAGATAGTCGGATAGCCAGGTCAGCGTGGTCCTGACGCGATATTCGTTATGCGCCGTTGCGAGGTCGGGAAATCGCTGCGCGGTGGCCACCAATAACCGATACATCTCGATGTTCCGCGGCAGAATCTGCGTATCGGACAACCAGCGCGCCACCTCCGCCAGGATTAATTCGGGTTTGCGGCGATCCGTACGGAGATCCGGAAGATCGTGGAACCGCTCCATGTCACGCGCAACGACGCGCCGGAAGATGTCCGCCTTGTCGCGAAACAACTCATAGATGGTCTGCTTGCTGACCTTGGCCGCTTTCGCGATGGCGTCGATCGAGGTGTCGGCATAGCCGTTGGCCAGGAAAGAGTCGGTCGCGGCTTCGAGAATCTGCTCGAGGCGCGGATCGTCCTTCGGCTGCCTTGCTGGTCGCATAAGGCAGATATGCCACGACTACCTGTATTCGTCATGCCCGCAATATCGCGGGCATCCACGCGGACGTCTCGATCCAGCCAATTGTCGCGTGGGCGCGCCCGTCCCGTGGCGCAAAGCGCATCACGAGCGCGTATGATGGCGACTAAACCAAGATCTCGCTGATCGATTTCGAGGTCTGCATCGAGCCCGAGCCCCATTTATCGACCGACACGCCCATGATCTGCTGGACGGTGAGGCCGATGCGGCTGATCGGGTCGCCATTGCCGTCTATGTGGAGTCCCGTGCGGATCTTGCCGCCGGCCTTGCCGAGCAGCATGACCGGGACGCCGTCAACCGAATGAGTCTTGGCGAACTGCGTATCGGAATGCGCCATCACCAGCATGTTATCGAGCAGCGTGCCGTCGCCCTCCTTGATTGCTGCCAGCGCGCGCGCGAAGGCGCCCCAGGCGGCCATGCTCTGCTCGACGAACCAGGTCGCCTGCGGCTGATAGCCGAGCTTGGAATCGACCTGCTCCTCGTGCGTGAGCTGATGATGAGTGGTCGAGCTGCCTTCCTTGCGGAGCGAGGATGCGGAGTCGGAGAAGACCACATTGAAGACCCGCGTCTGGTTGCATGCGAGCGCCATCGCGATGAGCTGGGCCATGAGCGCGTGGTTGGCCGTCGCCTCGCCGATCTCGGTGCCGACCGGTCCATCTTTGGGACCGCCACGAGGCACAACGCAAGCTTCGGCCGGCGGCGGCTTTTGCAGCTGCAGATCGAGCTGCTGCTCGAGTTGGCGCAGCGACGAGAAATACTCGTCGAGTCGCGCTTTGTCGGCCGCTCCCAGATCGCGCATGAAGCGCGCGCGATGCTCCGCCACCGCGGAGAGCACGCTCTTGCGCAGCATCACCTTGGGATCGGGCTTGAAGTCGGCCGCGTTCGGGTCCTGGAATTCCGGCCCGAAAATGCGCGTGTAGAGCGCGACGGGCGAGACCTCCGCCGGATTGCGCGCGCCGAGACTGCGCGAACTGTAGCTGTGCCGCGGATCGCCTGTAGCTGATACCTCCAGCGAGCGGAAGCGCGAGGTGGTGCCGATCACGTCGCCGATCAGAATATCGATCGTCGGATCCTTGAACTCGTCGGGCTTGTCGGGCGCGCTGCCGGTACGGACGGAGATATTGCCGCTGGTGTGCGGGAAGTTGGACCGGCCGTCGAGAATCGCCTTGAAGCCGGTCAGCACCACGGTCTGGTCCTTGAACGGGCCCATCGGCTCCAGCTCGACAGGAATATCGTAGTGGGCGCCGACCGTCTTCGGCACGAAACGGTCCGGCGTCATGCCGCAGCCCCAGAACCAGGTGCCGAAGCGAATCGGCAGGCGGCCGCCGGCCGCCAGCGCGGTGCCGTTCCCGTTCAGGAAGCAATCGAGGAAGGGCAGACCGATTGTCACGGCCGCGCCGCCCATCATGCCTTTGAGTGCCGCTCGCCGCGTTACTGTCGTCATCGCTGAGCCTCCCGGACCGTGCTCGATCCAGCCGGCCCCGATATGCGATAGAAGTCCTGAGACAGAGCAATCCGTCGCAGCAGTTTCGGGAATTTGTACCCGTCTTCTGCGAACCCGTCTCTCAGCCAGGCCATATAGTCCTTTTCGCCGGAAGCGATCTCCCGGCCGGTTGCGTAGCGATAGGCGTCGGCCACCAAGCATGCGACGGCCGCCGGATCGTCATGCATCGCCCGGCCGAGCCCGGCGGCATCCTTGAAGGCGATGCCGTCGATCTCGCCGGAGGCATCGATCGGCACGCCGTTTTCGGTCGCGCGGTATTGACCGGCGCCGTCGAAATTCTCGAGCCCCAACCCGATCGGATCGATCATCTTGTGACACCCGGCGCAGGTCGGATTCGTGCGATGCGCGGTCAGTCGCTCGCGCGCGGTCTTGAATTGCGGATTGTTGGTGTCCTGCACGATCGCGAAATTGACGTTGGGCGGCGGCATCGGCACCTGCTCGCACAGCAACAGCTCGCGGATCGCCTTGCCGCGCAGCGTCGCCGAGCTGCGTCCCGGATGCGAATGCAGCGCGAGGAAGCTGATCTCGGAGAGCAGCCCGGCGCGCTCGTCGCCCGGATCGAAGACATGCGGCTCCCAGCCCGACCGCGTTTGGACCGGCACCTTGTAGAGCATGCCGAGGGTGCGCGTGAGGAAGGTCTTGCGGCTGGTGAAGATGTCGCGATAGTCGCCCTTTCTGACGATCAGTTCATCGACCAGCGTGCGGAGCGTCTGCTCCTTCGCGTCGTTCGCCACCTTCAGGCTGAATTTCGGATAGATCAGCGAATCCTTGGCCAGCGAGTCGAAAGCGTCGAAGCCCAGCATGTCGGCGAAGAAGGCGCGCGCGCCCTGCTCCAATCTCGGCGAGGCGAGCAGCCGATCGACCTGTCGTGCGAGCAGTTTCGGATTATGGAGATCGCCGCGCTCGGCCGCCGCCAGCAGCTCGGCATCCGGGCTCATGTCCCACAGCAGGAAGCTGATGCGCGCGGCCATCGAATAGGCGGTGAGCCGCTGCTGCCCCGGATGATCGGGATCGGGCTCCGTCTGCTCCTCGCGGAACAGAAACTCAGGCGCCGCGAGTAAGCCTGCCAGGCCATATTCGAGACCGGCGTAGAAATCGCCGAGCGTGCGCGCCGCCGCATCAGCTACTTCGACGTCGCCCTTCAGCTCGTCATTGTCGAGCGGCCGGCGGAACAGGCGCAGGCCGATGCGCCGCAGAAAGGCGGTGGCGCAGGCGTCGTCCGGCGCGTTGGGCGCAACGGGCTTGCAGCCGACCAGCTTATCGCGATGCTTCTCGTCGACGACCTGGCGCGCGATGCCATGCGCCATCGAATCATATTGCTCGAATCCGGCGGGAGTCACGGTCACCTTGCCGGTGCCGACCGCGAGCAGTCCGGAGACGCGCATATCGGGCTCGAATCGTCCGGCGACCGTGATGTCGTCGCCGAAGATATCGGCAATGGTCTGGCGGTATTGCGCTTCGGTCAGACGCCGAATCTCCGGCGGGCCCCCGCTCGATATGGGTTCCTTGGGATCGCAGCCGGTCAGTGCGAGGATTGCGACAGCAACAAGGAATGCCGATCGGATCATTTCGCGCTGCCGGCCTCCGCCATCTTTTTCTCATCCTTGGGGTGGATCACGAAGGCCGGGATCGCATCCAGTCGGAAGGCGGTCGAGATGGCCGTGCATTTCCCGGTCTTCGAATCGGGATAACCATCGGCGAACTGATTGAGCGCGGCATAGACGGCCGGGCAGCTATAGCCGAGCAGCACCGATGTCACGACCTGCGGCTGGCGGATAAAGCCGTCATAGAGAGTCTCGACATCGTAATAGCCGCCCAACATGCCGCTCGCCGTTCCGTCCGGCTTCAATGTGAGCTTCAAACGCGCGCCTCGGATATAGAAATCGGTATCGACATATCCGGCCGAACGATATTTGAGCCTCAGATCAACCGGCTTGGTCATGACGACGCCGTCGACGACTTTACCGTCCGCGACCGTTCGGTATTTCGGATCCTCGTGCACCTGGAGGCTCGCGTCGGGAAGCACGTTGCCCTGCGCATCGACCGATGCCTGGTCGGTCGACGAGTAGATTCCAACCTTCACATGCGCGTCGTTGCGCGGATCCTTGAGACCCTGGATCTCGAGCAGGATCGTGTATTCGCCGGCTTTGATGTTGTCCTGCGCATATTTCTCGATATCGGCTCCGTGACGCCAGCCGCGGATGCACCCCATGGCGCGCCACAACTGATTGTCGATTCCGGACTTGCCGTCGGGGCTGGTAAATTTCTGATGCGCGCAGGTGTTGGCCGGATCGCCCCCGTCGAGATCCATGCCGTCCGCGATCTTTCCCTGGACCGTGCGGAGCGGCGGCGATTCGAAATCAGCCGGATCGGCGCAGCGATTGTGCGTGCGCTTGCCGGGCCCGAGATTGCCGCCCGGCGCATAGAGCAACGTCCAGAGCTCCTTCTGCGCTTCCGGCTTAGATAGCCGGTCGCGCTCGCCCGCCGGCAGACTTTGCAGATAAATGTCCTTGGCGCTGAGATTGAGTCCGTCAGGGCAATCGGCCGCCTCGTCGTCATAACTGGCGAAGGCGAAATGGGTGACGACAAAGCCCTTGGTGTCGCTGCTCTCGGCCGCCCATGCCGATGAGGCGCCGGCCGCCAGCAACGCTGCCAACAGCGCCGATTTCACACTTTTCCCCGTCATATCCGCCCCGCGCGAGCCGGTTATTGTTTGCAAGCTGGATCATCGGCTCGGGAACGATCCTGTCAAGATTCCGCCTCTCGGAGGGACGGGGCAGGTCCCCTAAACGGACAGAGTGCGTCCTTCCCTTCATGTCCCGCATTGGGGAGGGGTTGGAAACGCGCCGCCCCTAATACTTCAGCGCGATATCGACGCCCCACATGGCGGGCGGCGTGAAGGTGCCGACGGCCGCGTCGCCGACGCTGAACGCGAAATTGAGCTTGCGATTGTCGGCGACGTTCATGCCGAAAAGCGAGACGTCGGCCGTGACTCCGGTCTGGCCGACCGGGAAATCGACGATGCCCGCGCGCAGATTGATGATCCAGGAGCCTTTGGTCGTGATCGCGGCCTGCTGGGCCGGCGTCGACGGCGGGAAGGCGAACCAGTTCTGGTCGGACATGTAGATGCCGTCGACCCGGAAGCGACCATGGCCGCCAAAGTCGAAATCCGGCGTGTCGTACTCGGCCGTGAGCGACATATTCCATTTCGGGACCGCCACCACGCGCGCGTCCGAAATCTGCGTATTGTTGGCGCTCTGGCAGGCTGCGGGCGTACGCGTGCAGGCCATATGCGTCCAGCCGGCGTTTGCGTCGAGCTCCAGCCCTTCGATCGGGACATAGGTCAGCTCTTCCTCGATCCCGTAAATCTCGTCCGAGCCGATGTTCGAGATCTGGATCGTCGGATTAGCGGCCAGTAGCTGGCGCTGGCGGTAATCGCCCCAGAATACGGCCGTGTTCGTCCTCAGTTTCTCGCCGAACAGATCGGCTTTCACGCCGACTTCGGGCTCCGTCAGCTTCTCCGGGCCGAAGGGCGCGGTGCCGAACACGCCGCCCGGGACGAAGCCCGTGGCGATCTTGGCATAGACCATGACGCCGTCGACCGGACGCCAGGTGACATCCGCCATCCAGTCGACGCGATAGAGCGTGTTGTTGAAGGTGACCGGCGGGAACACGGTCGTCACGACATCGTCGCGATCGTCCTTGCTCCAGCGCACGCCGCCCTGCAGATCGATCTGGTCGGTGATGTGCACGGTCGCCTGGCCGTAGATCGCGAAGTCGGTGTTGTCGTTGCGACCGACCGTTCCGTTGGCGCCCCGAAATCCCGGAAGAGTCGGAATACCGTTGACGATTTGAAAGACGCCGAAGCCGGGCGGATAGAACGGGCCGAAATTGTTGCCGGCGCCATTGACGCCTTCGTGGAAATAATAGACGCCACCCAGCACATCGACGAGCTCGGTCTTGGCGCTCGCGGTGAACTCGTTGCTTTCGGTCCGGCTCGCGGTATCGATGATCGACGAGAAGAGCGTGATCGGCGAGTTGACGGGATTGCTGAGCCGGCCGCCGAAGATGGCGCCCGAACAAAATGTGGGGATGCCGCAGACGAGCTCGCCGCCTCCGCCGAGTTCGGTCGACGTGCGGTCATGCGCCCAACGGATCGCCGCGATATCCTTGATGTTCAGCCAGCCCGTCGGATCGTAAGTGATCGTGACGTTGCCGCCCCACACCTGGTTGTCGTCCGGAAAATCGGTCGGCCCGGCGATCGCGTCGAGCGCGTGGGCTGCGAACGGCGCGCGCGTGCCCGGCGGTTGCACCGCATAGATCGCGGTACCGATCGTTTCCGGAAACAGAAGCTGGATCGCCGGCTGCATCGAATGATCGTCGGTGTGATCGCCCCTGAAGATCACCTTCAGGCCGTCGACCGGCGTGTCCCATTTGACCGAGACGTGATAGGCGTTCACGTCGGCATAGCCGAATTCCGACGGCGTCGTCAGCACGCCGAAATGCCCGCCGGTGCCGGGGCCGAGATCCCAGGTCTGGCCGCCCGAGAGATTGCCCTCCCAGCCGTCGCTGCCTTCGTGGAAATACGTGAATTCGGCGCTGAGGCCGTTCCATGTCGGCGTGTCGATGCGAGTCTTGGAGCGGAACTCGCCGTAATTGCCGAAGCTGAAATTCTGTCGCGCCGAGAATTCGCCCTTGGGCTCGACCGTGATCATGTTGATCGCGCCGCCGGTGGCGGACTCGCCATAGAGCGTGCCCTGTGGACCGCGCAGGACCTCGACACGCTGTATGTCGGCGACATCGGCGAGCGCGCCGGTGGCCCGCGGGATGTAGACGCCGTCGATATAGAAGGCGACCTTGTTGTCCTGTCCATTGGTCGATGACGAGCCGCCGATGCCGCGAATGAAATATTCGGCCGTCGACGCGCCCTCGCCCGCCACATAGACCTGGACGTTCGGAATCAGGCCGCTCAGGTTGGACGCGTTCTCTACATGGAAATCCTCGAGCGTCTGCGCCGAGATCGCGGTGACCGCGACCGGCACGACCTGCATGTTCTGCTGCTTCTTCTGGGCGGTGACGACGATCTCCTCGAGCTGCCCGCTGCGCTCGCCCTGGGCCGGCTGATCCTGCGCCAAGGCCGGCGAGCCGAGGCACGCAACGCCGGCGAGCAACACCAACCTGACACCGACAAGCCGATGGCGGCTCGGCCGGAATCGTCGACGATCGTCGCGATACATCCCAATCTCCCTTGTTTTAGGATTCGGTTGCGCCAAACCGGCGCGCCGGAAATCCTTTGCCTTCCCTGTCGGGAAGGCTTCTCCCGGTGCCGAATCGCAGCAAGAAGAAGTTATTAAAGGGACGCGCCATGTCTCCACAAGAGACGAGTCCTGCCCCCAAACCCGGACCTGACGAGTTGATGCCATGTCCTCTCCAGACCATTATTCGGGGACAAGAAACAATAACCGGGTCCGGGGAACAATATGGCCGCCTCGCACAGTCACCCTCAGGTGGAGGCGCTCTTGCGCGCGCTCAAACAACTGCTGCGTGCGAAGGGGCTACGCTACCGCGATATCGCCGAGCGGCTGGGCATCACAGAAAGAACCGTGAAGCGCTGGCTGGCCGACCGCGGCCTTACAATGAATGTCGTCGAGGATCTCTGCGGCGTGCTCGGCATGAGCTTCATCGAGCTGTGCGAGTTCGCCAAAGAGGATCTGGATATCCGGCCGCAACAGATGAGCCGCGAGCAGGAGCGGCTGCTCTTTTCCGACCTTCAGCTGGGCCTCGTATTTCAATTGCTGCTGCGCGGCTGGACCGCTCAGGATATCCGATTCGAGTGCGGATTGCCGGAAGCAACCATGGTCGCGCATCTGGTGCGGCTCGAGCGCATCAAGCTGGTGCAGCTCCTGCCCGGCAACAAGGTTCGGCTGCTGTTCGGCCGTCACATCAAATGGCACGACAGCGGCGAGGCGGGCCGTGCTTTCGCGCGACACTTGAAAAACCTTTTCACTGCGATGGATTACAGCAACCCGGACTCGATCTGGTCCAGCCAGGTATTCAAGCTGTCGCAGCGGTCATTGACCGAGCTGCAGGCCAAATTCTACACGCTGACGACCGACATCCAGCTGGCTTCCGAGGCCGACCGCAGGCTCGCCTCTGCCGACAAGCGCTGGCACGTGATCCTGCTTGCCGCACACCCGTTCGATCCGCTGCGGCTCGGGGAAAATCAGGCGTCCGTGCCGCCGAAATCGCCGCCGTCGAAGCCGCCGCCGTCGTCGAAACCCGAATCATCGTAGCTCGTGTCGGTGACACCGCCGTCATCCTGGCCCTGGTCGTAATCGGCCTGCTGGTAGTCCGCCTGCTGCGAATCCGGCCGCGGCTCGTCGTAGTAGTTGTTGACGACCGTCTCGGTCAGGGTCGGCTGGGGCGCGATGCCGCCATAGCCCAGCCCGCCATAACCGCCGAAGCCGCCCCGACCGCCGAATAGCGACTCGATTCCCTGGAAGAGCAGCGCGCCGCCGGCGACGCCGGCCGCGGTCGCCGCGGCGCTCCTCAGGAAGGAAGGCTGCGCCCCGGGCTGGGCGAAAACTTGTTGGGCCGGCCCCTGCCCCCATGGGCCGGGCGCGGGCTGCGCGTAGGCCGGCTGATAGCTCTGAGGCTGCGGCTGAGCCTGCGGACGCGGCGGCGGCGCGCCTTGTGGCGGCTTCGAGCTGCCGAAGATCGCCGAGAGGAAACCGCCATGCTCCTGTCCCTGCCCGGACTGGAGCTGCTGCTCGAGCTGAGAGATGCGCTCCTGCGCCTGATGCAACGCGTAGTCCTGGATCAACACGGTCTGGGCGAGCACATAGGGCGTGTCCGGCCGCTCGCGCACCAGATCGTCGATCATCGCCGCGGCCTCGGGATCGCGCTGCTGCTGCGGCGCCTGCCGCAACCGGTTCACGAGATTCGTCAAGAGGTCGCGTTCCTGGGGAGTCATTCAAAGGCCTCCATGAAGACCGGGGAGTGTCCCGGGCAGCCGAGATATGGGAGGCCCGACGAGTGGTCGCAATGACCCGCTTACTCGCGCGCGCGGTCCGCCATGGCCTGCGCCACCATGCCGGACGCGACCGCGCGCTCCACGCGGGTGAGCAGATTGCGCGCTTCGGCCAGGCGCGGCTGCTGCTCGATCGCGGTGCGCAGCGCATCCCGGGCCTCCGGAAAAGCGCCGCGGGCGGCCAAAATCTGGCCCAGATGGAAGTGCGCGACAGGATTGTCGAATACGAGCCCGATCGAGCGTCGAAGCGCAGCCTCGGCTTCCTCCGTGCGATCCTGACCCTGCAGGCCGATCCCGAGGCCGGCATGGGCCTCGGCGACCATCGCCTCCTGCGCCAGCACCTCGCGGAACGATTGCTCGGCCTCGTCCCAACGGCCGAGCATGATCGCGACCCAGCCGAGCCGCAGGGACACGAGCGGCGTTTTCGGCGCAACGTCCCGCGCGCGGCGAAGGTGAGTCTCGGCGGTCTCCGCGTCGCCGACATGCGCCAGCAAGCTGCCCATCAAGAGGTCGCCCCACGGGAGGTCCGGCCTGAGCTCGATCGCCGCGGCGGCCAGCGTCTTCGCCCCTTCGATATCGCCGCCCGCCAAGAGCACGCGGCCGAGCTTGACGGTCGCCAAATAATCGTTCGGGACACGCGCGAGGAGCGTCCGGAGCAAGGTTGCAGCCTTCTGCCAGGCATGGCGTGATAGGTAGGCATCGGCCAGATTCCGTAATGCCGCGACTTCGGTATCGGCGATCGCCTTTTGCTGCGCTTCGCTCAGGCGATCCGTGTAGCCGAGCGCAAGAAGATGAAGCGCCGGATCGTCGGTCGGCTGCACCGGCTCGCCGGGCGGCGGGATGATGGGAGCCGTTTCCGGCGGCCCATCGATGAAAAGATCCGCAATAACGCGACCGTCGCTCGGCGCGGAAAATCCGAAATAAGCGAGCACCGTCGGACAGATGTCGATCGGATTGACGCCATGGAGCATGGCGTCCGCACGGATGCCCGGTCCGGCGGCCACGATGAGGCCCTTGTCACGCGCCGCGACGGTTTCGTCCTCCATCAAATCGGCCAATGCGGCGCCGGCTGCCCGCCAGCCGCCCGGCGCCACGATCAGCACGGCCGTCTCCGGTCCGGCGAGCGCCGCCAGACGCCCCAGCATCACGTCGAGCAGGTTGTAAGCGCCGCGCGCGGCATCCGCGTAAAGCGGCTCGCCGCCGGCGCCCGCGAGGTCGCGCCCGACATCGGCGAGAAGCGTGTACCGGACAAGCAGGAGATTCCAATCGATGCTCTCGGCCAGATGCGTCGCCACGGCATGCGCCGAGGCTGTCCGCGCCAGCGACACGGCCAGTCTCGCCGGCCGGCGATCGCGCTTGCGGTCGATCTCGCCAAGCCCGGGCAACAGCGCGGACAGTTCGGCCGTTCCGATCTCGCTCGGATGCACGCGCAGATCACGCATCGTGGCGCGGAACGATTCCGGCGACACGCAATGCGGCGGCAACGGCCAATCCTCGAAGCGCCGACCGGCGGCGACCGCGAACTCGCCGTCGACCACAATTCCCGGCCAACGATCCGCCGGCGTCGTGGCCGGCCAATTCACAACCGCGGTTCGCAAGCCCGCATCGCTCAGCATCTGCCAGATGGCCGGCGCGCGCCAGGAACGCCGTCCGGTCGGCCCCACGCCGCCGCCGTCCGGCCGCGGCTCCAGGTCGGTCAGGACACCATGGGTTTCGGGATGCCGCCCGGTCGCGAGCGTGGCGGCGACCGCCGGCGTCGAAAGGGGCGGGATCGTCGCCAGCATGCCGCTCGCGCCGCCCTCCACCAACGACCGCAGATTCGGCATGTCGCCGCGATCCATCGCCGGATGGATAGCCGCCCATTCGGCGGCGCTCCAAGCGATCATCAGAACACGCTTGCTTGGCATTTTTCCTCGCTCTTAACGTCCCCCCCATTATAGCTGCGATGGTAAATAGACCCTGAGGGAAGTCCCTTGAGCGCCGCGTCTGCAGTCCGGAATCGACAGGATGGGGTATTGGTGCGCCGGGCCGCCGACGCGGAAACACGCGCGTGCCGCCTGTTGCTGCCCGAAACTTTCGGCCCGGCCTATGTCCCTGATTTGTGGGTTGCGATCGACGACGAGACCGGCCTGCTCGTCGGCGCCGCGGCGGTCGCCTGGCGGCCGCTCTCCGATCCGCCGGGCTTTCCTTTGCATGTTCACGTGCCGCAGGCGCTCCGTCGCCGCCATATCGGCAGCGCGCTCGTCGAAGCGGTTGCGCGCGCTTGCGTTGGCGAAATCGGACAGCTGCGTAGTTGGGCCAGCATTTCCGACGACAGCCCCACGATTCCTTTTCTCCACGCGACCGGCTTCGCGCCGATCAAGCGGATGCTGGAATTCGAGGCCGAAGCCTCGCGCTTTTACGGCCTTGTAAAGGCGATCAGCGACCGCTTCGCTTCAGCCCGAAGGGTCCCGGAATCGTTCCGAATCGTGCCTCTACGCGAAGCGCCGGCCGATAAGGTGGCGAAGCTGGTTGCAGAGCATTTCCGTGAGGCGTCCGGCGCAGTCCTCGCCGGAATCGCGCGCGGCGCCAGCGGGCAGGATCTCGACAAGTCGGTCGTCCTGCTCGACGGCGAAACGGTGCGCGGAGCGCTGCTCTACAGCTGGAACGACGGCGATCCCGTGATCGATGCCCGCGTGGTGGCTCCAGAGATCCGGGGCAGCGTCGCCAACCTACTGATGCTCGAGGCCGCGACTCGTAATGGACTTGATGCCGGCGCCCGTCGATTCCGCTTCTCCTGCGAGGAGGACATGCGCGACACCATCAAGCTGGCGCGCCGCAGTGGCGCGACCCTGCTCTCCGTCAAATCGACTTACGGGCGAGCCCTGGCAGCCTAGAGCCTGACGACGCAGGCCCTATGCCGGCCTGCGCTTGCGCCGCGCCGCCAGAACAGCCGCCCCGCCGACTGCGAACAGCGCGAGACCGGCCGGCTCGGGCGCGGCGGGAATCTGCGCGCCGACGCCATCCACATCTTGGAAAGCGAACTGGTCGAGCGTCACCGAACCGTCGGTGATCGTCAGCTCGACGAACCCGAACGGATCCGGCGTCGCTCCGACGTCATCCAGTCCGAAATAATAATTCCCGTCCGGCAGAGTAAAGGTCTTGAAGACACTCGTAACCTTCGTCCCGTTCGGCGCGAAGGACAAAGCCCCATCGACGACGTCGCCGGGGTGCAGGACCTGCAGCTTGCAATTCGACGTACAGGGCGGATCGGCGAGCTCGACCGCGACGAGATTGGATCTGTTTCCGGCCAACAAGAAACCCGCGACCGGAAAGGATTCCAGGAATTGGATTGCAAAGCCGTTCGGATCATCGCTGGGTCCGAAGAAGACCGGAGTGCCCGATTGGTAGGTCGTGTTGTCGGCTATCGTGAACGACGTGTAGACGAGATCGGCACGCGCCTCGCCCGAGCCCATGCCGATGGCCAGCGCGAGAATACCGCTGGAGGTAACGAGAACCTTTTCAGCCGCCGAACGGCCATTCGTTTCAATCAGGTCCATGATCCGCTTTCGAATTGTATTCGCTCTGGACAGAGAGTAAGCAAACCGCGTGCCACACATCCAAATCGTTGAATTTGCTCGATAAAAATTGCAGACCGGCGCTGTAATGTAAAAGATTCCGACGGTTAATTTTGATTCGACGCCCGAATCAGATCGTGTCCCGCTGCGATCCGCTCGTCATTCGCGAGCGTCGCCGACAGATCGGCTTGGGCGAAGACCAGCACCCCCATGCCCGCGAACGTCTTCATGACGCGGGGTCCAAGCAGGCCGATGTCGCGGATCGTCGGCACGATGCGGCTGAAGAGCTGGCCGCGGAAGGCGTTCATCGAGGGCGACGTGTTGACGAAGGCGACGCATTCCTGCCGGGGCAGCCCCACGGCCTCCCAAAGCTCCTCCGACAGGAACCGGTCGTAGAGAAGGTGGGACGCTTCTATGACGAAATCCTCGCGCTCCCGACGCTCGGCCGCGCCGAGATGCGGGTAATATTCCTTGAGCGCGAGGCGGCCGAACGCGACATGGCGGGCCTCGTCCTGCATCACATAGGCGTTGACCGCCGCGACCAGCGGATTGTGGGCATCGTCGCGGAAGAGCTGGAAAGCGGCGAGCGCCAGCCCCTCGATCAGCACCTGCATGCCGAGATAGGTCATGTCCCAGCGGCTGTCCGACACGACTGAATCGAGCAGCGCCTTCAGCGGCGGCGTGATCGGATAGGCGAGGTCGAATTTCTCGCGCAGCAGGCGCGAATAGGCTTCGACATGCCGCGCCTCGTCGATTGCTTGCGTTGCGGCGAAGGACTTGGCCTGGATGTCGGGGACCAGCTGGACGATCTTCGCCGAGCAGACGAGCGCGCCCTGCTCGCCATGGAGAAACTGGGACAGGCGCCAGGCCTGGTTGTGTCGCCGCAGATTCGTCCGCTCGGCCGCATTCATCCGGTTCCAAATATCGGAACCGAAGATCGGGATGACCTGATCGTCCAGCATCACCGGATTCTCGGGGTCGAGATCCTGGGACCAGTCGATCCGCTCGCTGGCGTTCCATTGCTGCGCCTTGCCCTTCTCGTAAAGCGCCAGCAGCTGATCGTTGCCGTCGTCGTAGTCCCAGCGGAAGGTCGCGCTGTTGCCGCCGCCGACCGTCCATTCGGTCTGATCGACCGGCAGCGCGTAGTTGAATTCCCTGCTCATGACTCCGATCAGTACATCACAGCGGCCACAGCCGCCATTGCGCAGGCGCATTTTCGCGGCCTAGAAATCCCGGCGGGCTTCAAAAAGGACAGCGCCATGGCGGACTCCGCACGCATCATCGGGCATTGGATCGGCGGCAAGCCGGCCGAAGGAGGGTCCGGGCGCTTCGCCGATGTCTGGAACCCGGCCGAGGGCGAGGTCCAGGCGAAGGTTGCGCTGGCCTCTACCGCCGAGGTCGAGCAGGCAGTCGCCGCGGCCGCGGAGGCGTTTCCCGCCTGGGCCGCGACCCCGCCGCTTAAGCGCGCCCGGGCGATGTTCAAGTTCAAGGAGCTGGTCGACCGCCACATGGCGGAGCTCGCCGCCATCATCACGTCCGAGCACGGCAAGACGATCGCGGACGCCAAGGGCGAGATCGGGCGCGGCATCGAGGTGGTCGAGTTCGCATGCGGCATCCCGCACCTGCTGAAGGGCGATTTCACCGACCAGGTCGGGGCCGGGATCGACAGCTGGTCGCTCCGCCAGCCGCTCGGCGTGGTCGGCTGCATCACGCCGTTCAATTTCCCGGCCATGATACCGATGTGGATGGCGCCGCTCGCGATCGCCTGCGGCAACACCGTGGTGCTGAAGCCCTCCGAGCGCGATCCCTCCGCCTCGCTGCTGCTCGCGCAGCTGTTCCGCGAGGCCGGCATTCCCGCTGGCGTCTTCAATGTGATCCATGGGGACAAGGAGGCGGTCGACGCCATCCTGCAACACCCGACCGTTCAGGCCGTGAGCTTCGTCGGCTCGACCAAGATCGCCAAGTATGTCTACGCGGCCGGCGCCGCGGCCGGGAAGCGGGTCCAGGCGTTCGGCGGCGCCAAGAACCACATGATCGTGATGCCCGACGCCGATCTGGATCAGGCCGCCGACGCGCTGATCGGCGCGGCCTACGGCTCCGCCGGCGAGCGCTGCATGGCGGTGTCCGTAGCCGTCGCGGTCGGCGACAAGGTCGGCGACGCGCTCGTCGGCAAGCTTGCGCCCCGAATCCGAGCGCTCAAGGTCGGCGCCGGAACGGACGCCGACGCCGAATTCGGGCCGCTGATCACCCGCGAACATCTCGAGCGCGTGCGGCGCTATGTCGATCTGGGCATCGAGGAAGGTGCGGAGCTGGTCGTCGACGGGCGCGACTTCCGGCTGCAGGGTTACGAGAAAGGCTTCTTTATCGGCGGCTGCCTGTTCGACCGAGTAAAGCCCGGGATGCGCATCTATAAGGATGAGATCTTCGGCCCGGTGCTGTCGGTTGTCCGTATGCCCGATTTCGAGAGCGCGGTTGAGCTCGTGAACGCTCACGAATATGGCAACGGCACCGCGATCTTCACCCAGGACGGCGACGCCGCGCGGGAGTTCGCGAGCCGCATCCAGATCGGCATGGTGGGCGTCAACGTGCCAATCCCGGTGCCCATGGCCTACCACTCCTTCGGCGGATGGAAGCGATCGGCCTTCGGCGACCACGCGATGTACGGACCGGAGGCCGTGCGTTTCTACACCCGTCTCAAAACGGTAACAGCGCGTTGGCCTGCCGGCATCAGAGCGGGCGCCGAATTCACGATGCCGACGATGAAATGACGCATCCGGGGCTCCGCAGGTTGACGCGGGGCGGTCTTTTGTGGTTCGAGAACAAACTTCATGTAAAAAGGATAGAAACAACATGAAAATATCGGGTATTTCCGCGGTCGTCACCGGCGGAGGCTCGGGCATTGGCGCGGCGATCGGCCGGCGCCTTGCCGCCGCCGGCGCCAAGGTGGCGCTGCTCGACGTCAACCAGGCGAATTGCGAGGCCGTGGCCAAGGAGATCGGCGGGCTGGGGCTCGCCTGCGACGTGACCGACGCTGCCTCGGCTCAAGGCGCGCTCGACGCCGCCAAGGCCAAACACGGGGCGGCCCGACTGGTCGTGAACTGCGCAGGCATCGCGACCGCCGGCCGAATCCTGGGACGCGAGGGCCCGCACGATCTCGGCCTCTTCCGCAAGGTGGTCGAGGTCAATCTGATCGGATCCTTCAACATCCTGCGGCTTGCGGCCCAGGACATGACGGCGCTCGAACCGATGGCGGACGACGAGCGCGGCCTGATCGTCAACACGGCCTCGGTCGCCGCCTATGAAGGGCAGATCGGCCAGGCGGCCTATTCGGCCTCCAAGGGCGGCATCGTCGGACTGACGCTCCCGGCGGCGCGCGAGCTCGCCAAATTCGGCATCCGTGTCGTGACGATCGCACCCGGCCTCATCGAGACGCCGCTCTTCGCCAATCTGTCGCCCGAAGCCGTGCAGTCGCTGGTCGCCTCGACTCTGTTCCCCCACCGGCTGGGCAAGCCCGAAGAGCTCGCGGCGCTGGTTCAGCACATCGCCGAGAATGTGCTGATCAACGGCGAGACGATCCGGGCGGATGGCGCCATCCGCCTTGCACCGAAATAAGCGCGAGAACAGTTAGATGGATTCCGTGACTCCCCTTGCGAGCGTGACCGACATGTCGAGCGACGCCATTTCCACCGATGTGATTATCGTCGGCGCCGGCCCTGTCGGGCTCTTCGCCGTGTTCGAGCTCGGGCTCAACGACATGAAGGCCCATCTGGTCGACATTCTCGACAAGCCGGGCGGCCAGTGCGCCGAGCTCTATCCCGAGAAGCCGATCTACGACATCCCCGGCCTGCCGATCGTCACCGGCCAGGAGCTGGTCGACAAGCTGATGGAGCAAATCAAGCCGTTCCACCCTGTCTTCCATCTGAGCCAGATGGCGGAGTCGCTGACCAAGCTGCCCGACGGCAAATGGCGGCTCACGACCGACGCCGGCACCATCCTGGAAGCGCCGGTGCTGGTGATCGCCGCGGGTGGCGGCAGCTTCGTCCCCAAGAAGCCGCCGATCAAAGGCATCGAAGAGTACGAGGCGAAGTCGGTCTTCTATTCGGTCCGCCGTATGGAGACCTTCCGCGACCGTGAAATCGTGATCGCCGGCGGCGGCGATTCGGCGCTCGACTGGACGCTCAACCTCGCCCCCCTCGCCCGCAAGCTGACGCTCGTCCATCGCCGCGACGAGTTCCGCGCGGCGCCGGATTCGGTCAACAAGATGCGCGAGCTCGTGGCGGCAAAGAAGGTCGATCTGCACATCGCGCAGATCGCGCATCTGAACGGCAGCGGCGGACAAATTGAATCGATCACGCTGAAGCCCGATGCCGGCGACACCTTCAATATCTCCTGCGACGCCCTCCTGCCCTTCTACGGCCTTACGATGAAGCTCGGGCCGGTGGCGAATTTCGGGATCAACCTCCATCAGAACCTGATCCCGGTCGACACCGAGAAGTTCGAGTCCGACGTCAAGACGATCTTCGCGATCGGCGACATCAATTCCTATCCGGGCAAGCTGAAGCTGATCCTGTCGGGCTTCCATGAGGCGGCTCTGATGGCGCAGCAGGCTTTCCGCTACGTCCATCCGGACCGCAAGCTGCGCTTCCAGTACACGACCTCCTCCAGCGATCTGCAGCACAAGCTGGGTGTGCAATGAAGGTCTATGTCACCGATCTGAAGGGCGTGGAGCACCCGGTCGAGCCGATCCTCAAATGGACGCTGATGGAAATCATCCGCGACGCCGATTTGCCGATTAAGGCCGAGTGCGGCGGCTCCTGCGCCTGCGCCACCTGCCACGTCTATGTCGATCCCGAATGGCTGGCGAAGCTGCCGGCGCAGGAGGGCGAGGAGCGCGATACGCTGGATGGCGGCTTCGATGTGCAGCCGAACTCCAGGCTCGCCTGCCAGATCGTCTTCACGCCCGAACTCAACGGGCTCAAGGTGACCCTCTCCAAGGACGCTGCGGGCTAAGGCCAAGCAAGGGGCTTCGCGATGATCCGGACCGACGAAGTCCAGTGCGAAACCGCCGGCGCCGTCGGGCTGATCACGCTCAACCGGCCCAAAGCGCTGAACGCGCTCACCCAGCCCATGTGCCTTGCGATCGATCAGGCGCTCCGCGACTGGGCGCATGACGACAGGATCGCGGCGGTGGTGGTGCGCGGGGCCGGCGACCGCGCCTTCTGCGCCGGCGGCGATGTGCGTGTCGTTGCCGAGGAGGGCATGGCCCGCCGACGCGGCGAGAATGACGGCCGGCTCGGGCGCGAGTTCTTCCGCGACGAATACCGGATGAACCGCCGAATCAAGACATTCCCCAAACCCTATGTCGCGCTGATCGACGGCATCACGATGGGCGGCGGCATTGGCGTTTCGGTTCACGGGTCGCACCGCATCGCCACCGAGCGCACGCTGGCGGCGATGCCGGAGACCGGCATCGGCCTCTTTCCCGATGTCGGCACGTCCCATGTCCTGTCGCGCTTGCCGGGCCGGATCGGCATTTACCTCGCACTGACCGGCGCGCGGCTGAAAGCACCGGATTTGATGGCGTTCGGGATTGCAACGCATCACGTGTCGAGTGACCGCCTAAGGGCCCTGGTCGACGAGCTGATCGTCGCCGACTGGGGCAAGGGCGCGGACGCGGTGCTATCGCGGCACATTTCCGACCCGGGCGCGCCGGAGCTGGCGCGACATCGCGCGCTCATCGGCCATTGCTTCGCAGGCGACCGGGTCGAGGCGATCCTGGATGCGCTCGACGCCGACGGCAGCGAATTCGCGCGCGGAGCCGCTGCGGCGCTCCGCACCATGTCGCCGACCAGCCTCAAACTCACGCTCGAAGAGATGCGACGCGGCGCCGAGCTCGATTTCGATGCCTGCCTGGTGATGGAGTACCGTCTCACGCAATCCATCCTCGAAGGCCACGATTTCTACGAGGGGATCCGCGCGCAGCTGATCGACAAGGATCGCAATCCAAAATGGGATCCGCCCGCGCTGGCCGGCGTGGATGAGCGCACGATCGGTGATTATTTCAAAGCGCCGGCGCATGGCGATTTGACTTTTCCAGCCTAACGTCCCGCGATGAGCTTCCCGCCCGAACGGATCGTGTGCCTGACCGAGGAGACGGTCGAGACGATCTATCTCTTGGGCGAGCAGGACCGGATCGTCGGCGTCTCGGGCTACGTCGTGCGGCCGCCGGCAGCGCGGCGCGAGAAGCCGAGGGTGAGCGCCTTCACCTCGGCCGATACCGGGAAGATCCTGGCGCTCGAGCCCGATCTGGTCTTTGCGTTCTCCGACCTCCAGGCCGACATCGTCGCCGAGCTTCTGCGCCGCGGGCTGGAGGTCCATGCCTTCAACCACCGCACGGTCGCCGGGATTCTGGACATGATCCGCATGGTGGGCGCGATGCTGGACGCGCGCGACAAGGCCGATGCCCTTGCCCGCGGCTACGAGGCGAAGCTCACGGAAGCGCGCGCTGCCGCCAAGCGCCTGCCGCGACGCCCGAGGGTCTTCTTCGAGGAGTGGGACGATCCGCTGATCTCCGGCATCGGCTGGGTCTCCGAACTCGTCGAGATCGCCGGCGGCATCGATATCTTCCCGGAACGCGCCAAGCAGCAAGCAGCCAAAGACCGGATCGTGCCGATCTGCGACGTCATCGAACGTGCTCCGGACATCATCATCGGCTCGTGGTGCGGAAAGAAGTTCCGCGCCGAGAAGGTTGGCGCTCGTCCCGGCTTCGACTGCATCCCCGCGGTTCGCGACGGCGCGCTCCACGAGGTGAAGTCCTCGCTCATCCTGCAGCCGGGTCCAGCTGCGCTCACCGATGGGTTGGCGGCGCTGCAGAAGATTGTCGGGGACTGGGCGGCACGCTAAGAGCGCGCGCCCAAAAACGCCCGCATGTGGAAATTAGCCTCCTCCGGGGCGTAAGGCCGCCCTACCGGACAGGCGCGCCGAGCGCGGCAGCCTGATTCCATGCATTGGGATCCGACCGGAGATGCGATGTGCGCCTTGCACTTCGGTACGTCGTATCCGGCGCCCGTGAAGGCTCCGACCGGACATCCGGCTAAACAAGGCTTATCGGCGCAGCTCTCGCAAGGGCTCGGCCGCATGTCGGGCGGCGGCAGGTCGATCGTCTCGGCGAAGGCCAGCGCGCCGCGATAGGCATGCCACAAGCCCCAATCGGGGTGGATCAGCAGGCCCAGAGGCGACGGATGGACGGGCTCGGCCTTGCGCGCCCAGCGCAGAAAGGGGAGCCAGGGCGGTCCGCCGAAGGGAAAAAGCGCGATGGCGTCCGCTTCGTCCGCCAAAGCGCTGACCACGCGGCGCGACCAGCGGTCGAGCGCGTCCGGCAGGCCGTCTGCTGCCTCCGCCGACCGCGCGAAGGCCGGCCAATCGCCCGGTCCGGCAAAGCCCACCAGCACGATCGTCCGGGCCGGAGCGCCGCCCGAAAGGCGTGGCGGATCGTCCGCTTCGGTCGGGTGGAAGGCGCCGCGGAAAGCGAGGCCGGCGGCTGTGATCCGGGCCGTTAGCGATGATAGATGCATTTGCGCCGACTATAGGGTCCCGTTATGCGCCGGACGCAAGCGGCTCAATCGGACCCCGGCCTTGAAGCCGCCGCGGCTTTCCGCCTATCGTCCGGCCCGAATGCGTCGCGGGAAGGGCATCGCATTGAAAATGGCCCCATATAGTCCCTAGGAGGACGGAGTGCCCGACACCACTACCCAGACCATCGTCAAGACTCCGGTCTATACGGCGCGCAACAAGATCCGCTTCGTCACCGCCGCCAGCCTGTTCGACGGCCATGATGCGGCGATCAACATCATGCGCCGGATCCTGCAATCGTCGGGTGTCGAGGTCATCCATCTGGGCCATAACCGCTCGGTCGACGAGGTCGTCACCGCCGCCATCCAGGAGGATGCGCAGGGGATCGCGCTCAGCTCCTACCAGGGCGGCCACGTCGAATATTTCAAATATATGATCGATCTGCTGCGAGAGCGCGGCGCCGGCCACGTCAAGGTGTTCGGCGGCGGCGGCGGCGTGATCGTGCGCGAGGAGATCGACGACCTCCAGAGCTACGGCGTCGAGCGCATCTATTCCCCCGGCGACGGGCAGCATCTGGGCCTCCAGGGCATGATCAACGACATGCTGGAGCGCTCGGATTTCGACCCCTGCTCCGTCGCTCCGGCGACCGCGGAAGGCCTCGGTGAGCTCGGCTGGCGCAAGCTCGCGCGGCTGGTCACGGCACTGGAGCAGGGAGAGATCGACGCGAAGACCCGCGAGGAGATTGCCCGGCTCGCCAAGGAGCGTGGACCGATGCCCGTGCTGGGCGTCACCGGAACCGGCGGCTCGGGCAAATCCTCGCTGACCGACGAGCTCATCCGGCGCTTCCGGCTCGACGCCAAGGAATTCAAAATCGCCGTGCTGGCGATCGATCCATCCAAGCGAAAGACCGGCGGCGCGCTGCTTGGCGACCGCATCCGCATGAATGCGATCGACTCCCGGGTTTATATGCGCTCGGTCGCCACGCGCGAATCCGGCAGCGAGGTGCCGAACTTCGTGCCGTCCGCGGTCGAGGCCTGCCGCGCCGCCGGTTTCGATCTCGTGATCGTGGAGACGCCCGGCATCGGCCAGGGCGATGCCGCGATCGCCGAGCTCGGCGATGTATCGCTCTATGTCATGACGCCCGAATTCGGCGCGGCGAGCCAGCTCGAGAAAATCGACATGCTGGATTTCGCCGATTTGGTTGCGATCAACAAGTTCGACCGCAAGGGAGCCGAGGACGCGCTTCGCGACGTCTCCAAGCAGGTCCAGCGCAACCGCGAGGCTTTCAACGTCGCGCCCGACAAGATGCCGGTCTTCGGCACCATTGCCTCGCGCTTCCAGGACGACGGCGTCACCGCGCTTTATCTCGGCTTGCGCGACGCGCTGACCGCCAAAGGCTTCGGCCTGCCGGCGACCCGCTTCGCCCAGACCGGGCTCCGCTCCTCGTCGCCCCGGACCGCGATCGTGCCGCCGTCGCGCCAGCGCTATCTGGCCGAGATCGCCGACACGGTCAGGGGCTATCACAAGACCTCCGCCGAGCAGGTGGCGCTCGCCCGCGAGCTGCAGCAGCTCCGCGAGACCAAGCGGATGCTGACCGAGGCCGAAGCGGCGGCGGGAGCCGCGGCCGTCGACCCGCTGATCGCCGAGCGCGAGGAAATTTTCGATCCGAGGGCGCGCAAGCTGATCGAGCGCTGGCCCGCGCTCCGCGAGGCCTATTCTGCCGATGATAATGTGGTGAAGGTGCGCGACCGCGAGATCCGCACGGCGCAATTCACGACCAGCCTGTCCGGTTCGCGCATCCCCAAGGTCGCCCTGCCCCGCTTTGAGGACCATGGCGAGCTCTTGAAATGGCTGCTGCGCGAGAACCTGCCGGGGATCTTCCCCTATACGGCCGGCGTCTTCCCGTTCAAGCGCGAGAACGAAGACCCGATCCGCATGTTCGCGGGCGAAGGCGATGCCTTCCGCACCAACGCGCGGTTCAAGTTCCTGTCGAAGGATTCCGATGCCAAGCGGCTATCGACCGCCTTCGATTCCGTGACGCTCTACGGCCAGGACCCGGACGAGCGGCCGGACATTTACGGCAAGATCGGCAATTCGGGCGTCTCGATCGCGACGCTCGACGACATGGAGGTCCTCTATTCGGGCTTCGACCTCTGCTCGCCCGCGACCTCGGTCTCGATGACGATCAACGGGCCGGCGCCGATGATCCTGGCGATGTTCTTCAACACCGCCATCGACCAGCAGATCGACGCCTTTGCGGAGAAGAACGGACGACCGCCCAACGCCGACGAGGCGGCCACGATTCGCGCCTGGGTCCTCGAGACCGTCCGCGGCACGGTCCAGGCCGACATTCTCAAGGAGGATCAGGGCCAGAACACCTGCATCTTCTCGACCGAATTCGCGCTCAAGATGATGGGAGACATCCAGGAATGGTTCGTCCAGAACAAGGTGCGCAATTTCTATTCGGTCTCGATCTCCGGCTACCACATCGCCGAGGCCGGGGCGAATCCGATCTCGCAGCTCGCCTTCACGCTGTCGAACGGGTTCACCATCGTCGAGTATTACCTCGCGCGCGGCATGCGCATCGACGATTTCGCGCCGAACCTTTCGTTCTTCTTCTCCAACGGCATGGACCCGGAGTACAGCGTGATCGGCCGCGTGGCGCGCCGCATCTGGGCGCGCGCCATGCGCGAGCGCTACGGCGCGAGTCCGCGCTCGCAGATGTTGAAGTACCACATCCAGACCTCCGGCCGCTCGCTGCACGCGCAGGAAATCCAGTTCAACGACATCCGCACCACCCTGCAGGCCCTCTACGCCCTGTTCGACAACTGCAACAGCCTGCACACCAACGCCTACGACGAAGCCATCACCACGCCCACGGAAGAATCCGTCCGCCGCGCCGTCGCCATCCAGCTCATCATCAACCGCGAGCTGGGCCTGAACTTCTGCGAGAACCCCTGGCAGGGCAGCTTCATCATCGACAAGCTCACCGACATCGTCGAAGAAGCCGTCTACAAAGAGTTCGAAG
>DATGMP010000057.1:0-3357 GCA_035293565.1 Alphaproteobacteria bacterium
TCCTCGAGCAAAATGACGAGTGGGCGGTTCAGCGCGCCCGCTACATGACCCTGGAAACCATCGTGCCGCTCAGCGATGATAAGACCATCATGCTGCCAATCGCGGCCGCATGAAACGGCGACTAAACCCGCCGAGGAGCTCCGCTCCTACACCACATCCCGGGACATGATCGTAGTGCATGGCGCGCCAGGGCTTGTTCTGCGAGCGAGGAGATCGAGAGAAAGGAGCGACGAATGGCGTTCAGCAAGTTCGGCGACATCGAAACCGAAACCGCCTTCTGGCGTGGTCACATTGACGCCTGGTTGCGGAGTGATCTCAGCCAGCGCGATTATTGCGCGGCGCACGAACTGAGCCGCAGGACCCTCCAGAACTGGCGCGCCAGGTTCAAGGAAGAGGAGGCCGTGCTCGAGCGCAAGGCGCGAATGCGCGGCAAAAGACGTTCCCGTGCTCTCAAAACAGAGGAGCGGCCGAAGGCGACCAGCGGGAAAAGGCGAGTAAAGGAGGGCGCAAATGGGAGTATGTCTGAAATACAAACCTTGCTTGTGGAGAGAAACCGAATTAGTAGGGCAAGATGAAAGGGACGGCGCTGTGCGCCGTTGAAAGCCTTGTCTGCACATCTTCTGACATAGTGCCATAGGCCGAATTTGTGGCGACAACGTAGTGCTGTGGCATTTATGTGCTCAATCCGAGCAGCCGGCTCTTGTGTTCGGCAGCGACCGTTACCTCATTTGATCTGAGAGGGTCGGCAAGCCGGATCGGTGATCATGGTACGCGGTGACGATGATCTTCTTCCGAAGCTCGGGCGCATTCGGTCGCGCGGCGCGAGCAAGCGCGGTGGCGCTATCTGCAGCAGGTGCTCCGCACCGTCGCTCTCGCGGGCGGTTCGTTGCGCGGAGGAAGCTCGAAGCACCGGAGTGCGTTCCAGGGCAACCGGATTGGCCGCGGTGCCGGCGTCGGCCGCGTGCTCGCCACGCGAGATCGCTACGCTGCCTTTCGCGCGCGTCGGGTCATCGTCAAGACCCGGATTGTCAAACTAGCCGGGAAGGGGCTCGACGCGGCCCGTCTCCATCTGCGGTATATTCAGCGCGACGGCGCCACGCGCGAGGGCGCACCAGGCGAGCTCTACGACGCCGAGCGCGATCGCGCCGACGGCAAGGCATTTCTCGAACGCGCCGACAGCGACCGTCACCAATTCCGTTTCATCGTCAATCCCGAGGACGGGGTCGAGTATGACGATCTGAATGATCTGACCCGGCGGTTGATGCAGCGGGCCGAGGAGGATCTGGGGACCAGGCTCGATTGGGTCGCGGTGGATCACTACAATACCGGCCATCCGCATACCCACATCGTCATCCGCGGCAAGGATGACACCGGACGCGATCTGGTGATCGCCCGCGAATACCTGACCCATGGTCTACGCGAGCGGGCGTCGGAGCTGGTATCGCTCGACCTCGGCCCGCGGACAGATCGCGACATCGAGGAGCGACTCGCGAGAGAGGTCGACCAGGAGAGGCTCACCAGCCTCGACCGAAGCCTGCAGCGTGCGGCCGACGCGTCCGGCCGACTCGAGGCCGTCGCGCTGGCATCGCCCGCTGATGAGCATGCACGGTTTCAGCAGACGTTGCGCATGGGCCGGTTGCGAACGTTGGAGCGTCTCGGGCTGGCCGAGGAGATCGAGCCCGGTTCATGGCAGTTGTCCTCGGAGCTGGAGCCGACCTTGCGCCGGCTTGGCGAGCGCGGCGACATCATCAAGGCGCTGCATCGCGAGATGGCGCGAGCCGGACAGGCGCACGGCGCAGCCGACTACGCAATCCACGACCCGGCCGACGCGAACGAACCTCGCATGCTGGTCGGCCGCGTCGTGGCGCGCGGCTTGTCGGACGAGATCGGGGATCGACACTATTTGATCGTCGATGGCATCGACGGCCGCGCCCATTGGGTCGATATCGGACGGGGCGACGCCACCGACGCCATTGCCGACGGCGCGATCATCGCGATATCGCCGCGTCCAGTGGACGTCCGTGCTGCGGATCGCACGATCGCGGAAATCGCGGCCGCCAACCAGGGGCGATATTCGATCGATCTGCATCTCCGGCATGATCCCACCGCGTCCCAGGATTTTGCCGAAACGCATGTGCGGCGGTTGGAGGCGATGCGGCGAGCCCTCGCCGGCGTCGAGCGTCAGCCGGATGGCACATGGGTGATCGCGCCTGATCATCTCGAGCGCGCCGAGGCCTACGAGCGCGGCCAGGCACGTGCCCATCCAGTCGCGATCGAAATCCTCTCGACCTTGCCGCTTGCCCGGCAGCTCGGCACCGACGGGGGGACCTGGCTCGATCGCGAGCTTATATCGGAGGCGCCTGTCGCGGCCCGCGATGCTGGTTTCGGGCGCGAGGTTCGCGAGGCAGTGACGCGACTGCGGCAATGGCTGGTCGAGCAAGGGTTGGCGCGCGAGGACGAGAACCGGGTCATCTACCGCCGTGACCTGCTTGCCGTCCTGCGGCGCCGTGAGCTCGGCCGTGTCGCGGCCCAGCTGTCCGGCGAGCTCGGACTTGCCTACGCCGAGCCGCGGTCCGGCGAACGGATCGAGGGCATCTATCGTCAACAGCTCGATCTGGCGAGCGGGCGGTTCGCGCTAATCGAGAAGAGCCGAGAATTCACGCTGGTGCCCTGGCGGCCGGTGCTGGAACGCAATCTCGGAAAGCCTGTCGAGGGGATCGTGAAAGGTGAGGGGATTTCCTGGACTCTAGGACGGAAGCGGGGTGGGCCGACCTTGTAACTATCAGTCGGACCGAGAATGGCGCTCCGGGATGTGGGGTGCATCGCTGCTTTAATGAGCAAATGATAAAATACCGAGTCGCCGGGGTGACCACTACCGGCACAACATGGCTTTGACCGATGAAATCGACGGTTTCATCCGTCGCGACGAGGTCATGAAGAACGATTCCGCTTCAACGCTCTCTGGGTATCGTAAGAACCACTACATACCCGAATTCTATCAGAAAGCTTGGATCGGCTCAGACAATCGTGTCTGTCAATATAGTCGCCCAGCGGCAAAGGGCGGGGCGCAAACAGCTCAAATGCCCGTAAAGGCAGTTCGAAGATATCCATCACAAACTGGCTTTGGGTTGGACCTTTACTCTTTGACGGCGTTGCCACCTGAAGCCCGCCCCTTTCTGGAAAGGGAATTTTTCAGGCAGGTGGATCAATCGGCTTCTAAGGAACATCTGAATAAGTAGCGGCTGGGTCGAGTCTGCTCATTTTTGGTCTTCAGGACGTGGAGTGGGCGGTTGCGGCGGCCGCGTTGCGGAGGTTTTCCTGGTGTCGGTTACCACCGACGTCTTGGCGGACGCATCA
>DATGMP010000058.1:0-4391 GCA_035293565.1 Alphaproteobacteria bacterium
CCTGGTCGGCCAGATGGAGAAGGATCTCGGCACCAAGCTGGACTGGGTGGCCGTCGACCACTGGAACACCGAGCACCCGCATGTCCATCTGATCGTCCGCGGCGTTCGCGACGACGGCGAGAACCTCGTCATCTCGCGCGACTACATCAAGGAAGGGATGCGCGACCGCGCGCGTGACCTTATCACCCAGGAGCTCGGCCCGCGCACCAACCATGACATCCGCACCACGCTGGAGCGCCAGATCGAGGCCGAGCGCTGGACGAACCTAGACCGCCAGCTCGCACGCGATGCCTACCGGACGGGCGTCATCGATCTCGCGCCGCGCGCCGATCGCCAGCCGGATGAATTCCATGCGCTGAAGGTCGGGCGACTGCGCAAGCTGGAGGCGCTCGGGCTCGCCGACCAGATCGGGCCAGGCCAATGGATCATCTCCGACACGGCCGAGAAGAGCCTGCGCGAGCTTGGCGAGCGCGGCGACATCATCAAGCGGATACATCGCGGTCTCGCGGAGCGCGGCCTTGAACGCGGCGCCGCGAGCTATGTGCTGGCCGGCGAGAGCCTCGACGAACCGATCGTCGGCCGGCTCCTGGCCCGGGGCCTCGACGACGAGCTAAAGGGCAGCGCCTATGCGATCGTGGACGGCGTCGATGGCCGCACCCACCACATCAAGCTTGCCGATCTCAACGCCGCCGGAGACTCCGCCCCGGGCTCGATCGTCGAGCTGCGCCGGTTCGACGATGCCCAGGGCCGGCGACGTGTGGCGCTCGCCGTCCGATCGGACCTTGCGCTCGAGCAGCAGATCACGGCGAACGGCGCCACCTGGCTCGACCGGCAGGCCATCGCGCGCGAGGCGGTGCCGCTCGGCGGCGGCTTCGGCGCCGAGGTCCGCGACGCGCTCGACCGCCGCGCCGAGCATCTCATCGGTCAGGGCCTGGCCGAGCGGCAAAGCCGCGGCGTCAGCTTCAGCCGTAACCTGATCGAGACGCTGCGGCGTCGCGAGCTCGACGCGCTGCGCGAACGTCTCACGACCGAGACCGGCCAGACGGCCGTCAATACCGGTGCCGGTGAATACGTCGCCGGCACCTACCGCCGCCGCTTCGATCTCGCCTCCGGGCGGTTCGCCATGCTCGACGATGGCCTCGGCTTCCAGCTCGTGCCCTGGTCGCCCTCCCTCGAACAGCATCTCGGCCGCCATGTTTCGGGCGTCGCGCGCGCCGATGGCGGCATCGATTGGGGCTTCGGCCGCAAGCGGGGGATCGGGCTCTGAGCGCAATGCGCGTAGGAAACACGACGGGGCGGCTGGACCGAAAGGCACAGCATGCGCAGGCGAACGAGCCGCATCCCGACCGCTAACCCTCAGCTACTCGACCATTACCGGAATCACGGATGCAATGAGGAGCGCTGCCATGATCCAGTTGAACAGACGCATGGTACGTTCTGTGGCAATAAATCGCCCAATTTGTGCGCCGAGCACAGCCCAGGCCGAGCAACCGGCAAACGTCGCAATGCCGAAGATCAATCCAAAGGCGACGCCGATCATAACGGCGCTCTCGCTTGTCGCGCGGCTTCCATAAGTCGCGACGGCTGCGGCCATCATGGTCCAAAGCTTCGGGTTGACGAACTGGAAGCCTATGCCTTGCAGCAGCGAAAGCGGTTTGCCGGTGTCAGCGTGCGCCGTCGGTTTCGGTACCGCATTTCCGATTCTCCAAGCGAGCCAGAGCACGTATCCAAACCCGACCCATTTCAGGAAGGCGCGCGCGACCGGATTGCTCACCAGCGTAGACCCTGCGGCGGCGACCACAAAGAAAATCATCGCGACGCCGAGTGCGATGCCAAGAAGATAAGGAAGGGTGCCCCGGAAGCCGTGCCTGGCGCCAGAGGCGGTCAAGACGGTGTTGTTCGGTCCAGGGGTTCCCGCCATCGTCAGCGCAAAGCCCGAGACCGCTGCAATCCAGCTCCAATCCATCCGATCGTTCCGCCGCTGTCAGTCGTTGACGCGCGTAGAATGAAGGCGAGCGAGCGCAATTGGGATGCAAAAATGCTAGTCTTTCTGCGACTTTTGGCATTCAATGCCGCAAATGTCTTAATGCGACACCGACAATGCCATGAGGCTGGACGAGATCGACAAGCGAATCCTCCGCGAGCTCCAGCTCGATGGGAAACTGCAGAACCTCGAGCTGGCCAAACGCGTTGGCCTTTCCCCATCCCCCTGCCTGCGCCGGGTAAAGCTGCTTGAGGAGGCGGGGATCATCATCCGCTACATAGCGGTGGTCGACCACGCCAAGGTCGGCCTGGATTTGTCCCTGTTCGCCCGCGTAACGCTGACCGCCCAGGATGCCGAGACCGTTGACCAATTCACGGCCGCGATGCGGCGGCTCCCCGAAGTGGTGGAATGCCACATCATGCTCGGAGAGTTCGACGCCCTTCTTCGCATCGTCGTCTCCGATCTTCGTGACTATCGGCGCTTTCAGGGCGCCCACCTGACCCGAAAGAACGGTGTCCAGCACGTCAAGACGGACATGCCGAGCGAGACCGTCAAGCAGACACTCGCGTTGCCGATCCGGTAGGGGTCGAAGCCACTGGGGGAGCGGCGACCTTCGCCAGAACCTGTCTTCTTACGCCAGAGCGCGACGCCGGGTGTTTCCGCCCGCTTTGCTCTTGAAAATCATGTTTTGACCGGCCGACGGTCTTGCCGATTGGAGCGAGCCATGTCGGCAACCAAGATTCTGTGGGGTCAAATCCTCGTCGTCGCGCTGATCATCCTCACCACGAGCTGGGGCGCGACCGAGTGGACCGCATGGCGATTGGGCTTTCAGGCGCAGCTCGGCGAGCCATGGTTCGTGGTCTTCGGCTGGCCGGTCTACTATCCGCCATCATTCTACATTTGGTGGGTAGTCTACGACGCCTATGCGCCGGCGATCTTCGTCGAGGGCGCCTACATCGCGGCGTCGGGTGGCTTCATCGCGATCGCGGCGGCGATCGCCATGTCGGTCTGGCGGGCCCGTGAAGCCAAGAACGTCGACACCTATGGCTCGGCCCGCTGGGCCCGGCCCGACGAGGTCGATGCCGCGGGCCTTCTCGGCCCTGACGGCGTGGTGCTCGGCAAGCTCGGCCGCGACTATCTCCGCCACGACGGCCCCGAGCACGTCCTCTGCTTTGCCCCGACGAGGAGCGGCAAGGGCGTCGGGCTGGTCATCCCGTCGCTGCTTACGTGGCCGGGCAGCGCGATCGTGCACGACATCAAAGGGGAGAATTGGCAACTCACCTCCGGGTTTCGTGCCCGGCACGGCCGCGTGCTGCTCTTCGATCCGACGAACGCGCAGTCTTCGGCTTACAACCCGTTGCTCGAAGTGCGGCGCGGCGAATGGGAAGTCCGCGACGTCCAGAACATCGCCGACATCCTGGTCGATCCGGAAGGATCGCTGGAGAAGAGGAACCATTGGGAGAAGACCTCCCATGCGCTGCTGGTCGGCGCGATCCTCCACGTGCTCTACGCGGAGGAGGACAAGACGCTCGCCGGCGTCGCCTCCTTCCTCTCCGATCCGCGCCGCCCGATCGAGTCGACGCTCGCCGCCATGATGAAGACCCCGCATCTCGGAGAAGCCGGACCGCACCCGGTCATCGCCAGCGCCGCGCGCGAGCTCCTCAACAAGTCGGACAACGAGCGCAGCGGCGTGTTGAGCACGGCCATGTCCTTTCTCGGCCTCTACCGCGACCCCGTCGCCGCCGCCGTCACGCGCCGCTGCGACTGGCGGATCACCGACATCGTCGGCGGCGCGCGGCCGACGACGCTCTACCTCGTCGTGCCGCCGTCCGACATCGCCCGCACCAAGCCGCTGATCCGCCTGATCCTCAACCAGATCGGACGGCGGCTGACCGAAGATCTCCACGCCAAGACCCGCCGTCACCGCGTTCTTCTCATGCTCGACGAGTTTCCCGCGCTCGGCCGCTTGGACTTCTTCGAGAGCGCGCTGGCGTTCATGGCCGGCTACGGGTTGAAGTCGTTCCTGATCGCACAGAGCCTCAACCAGATCGAGAAGGCCTACGGCCCGAACAACTCGATCCTCGACAATTGCCATGTGCGAGTGAGCTTCGCGACCAACGACGAGAGGACCGCCAAGAGGGTCAGCGACGCGCTCGGCACGGCGACCGAGCTTCGCGCGATGCGCAACTACGCCGGACATCGCCTGAGCCCCTGGCTTGGCCACCTGATGGTCTCCCGCTCCGAGACGGCGCGCCCGCTGCTCACGCCGGGAGAGATCATGCAGCTCCCGCCCGCCGACGAGATCGTGATGGTTGCCGGCACAGCGCCCATTCGCGCCAAGAAGGTGCGCTACTTCGAGGGCCGAAGATTACAGGCGCGCATCTTGCCGCCGCCGGTGCTGAAGGCG
>DATGMP010000059.1:0-18335 GCA_035293565.1 Alphaproteobacteria bacterium
CTACACGGTTGTCGAGACCCCGAAAGGAGAGTTCGGCGTCTATCTCGTCGCGGATGGAAGCAACCAACCCTACCGCTGTCACATTCATCCGGCAGGCTATGCGTCGCTTCAGGCGATTGATTTCATGACCAAGGGTCACATGCTGGCCGACGCGGTCGCCGTCATCGGCTCACTGGACCTCGTATTCGGCGAGATCGATCGCTAGCTCCCGCTAGGGCGCGACTCCCGCGGTATCAGAAACACCCCTGGCAGGAAGAACAGCGCAGCCATGCTGACCCGCTATCGCGTCGACCCTCAAGGTCAGCTGCGGGCCTGGCTTGCCTTTACGGTGGGCTTTCTCGTGAAGAAGGCGGATAGGCCGTGCGCCCTGATCCGCACGATCATCGAGCGGCGCTCACGCCGATGACGGCGCCTCTTCCGATCGGCGCGCGAGCAGTCCGAGCAATACGGGAAGCACCAGCAGCACTAGCGGGAATTGCAGCATCAGGCCTGCGATGATCGCGATCGCGAGCGGCTGCTGCATGGCGGATCCTTCACCGAGCCCGAGCGCCAACGGCAATAGGGTCAGGATGGCGGCGAGCGTCGTCATCGCGATCGGCCGCAGCCGGTTTTGGCTGGCTTCGAAAAGCGCCTCGCGCGTCGGCAGATGCGCTCTGAGGCCCTCATATTCGGAGACGAAGAAGATCGCCATCTCGGTCGCGATGCCGATGATCATCGTCATGCCCATCATCGCAGTGATGTTGAGCTCGATCCCGGTGAGCCAGAGCGCCGTGAAAACAGCCGTGACCGACAGCAGCGAGGTCGCGACGATCACGATCGGCGTCAGGAAGCTGCGATAGAGCACCAACAGCAGCAGAAACTCGGCCGCTACGGCGGCGATGAAGACCTTGGCCAAACCCGCGAAGGCGATCTGCTGCTGCTCGTAGAGGCCGCCAAGCGTGTAGGTGACGCCGCTCTTGAGGAAATTCGGCTGATCGAGCTGCGCCTTGACGTCGTTCACGGTCGAACCGAGGTCGCGCCCTTCAATGCGGCCCGTGACCGCGACCATGCGCGCGAGATTCTCGCGATTGATCTCGGGCTGGCCGCTTTCGGGTGTCACGGCCGCGACCCGCTTGAGAGGAACCAAGTGGCCATCGGCAGCGCGCAGCATCAGCGCGCCAATGTCGCTGTCATGACGGCGGGCGGCGGGCGGAAGCCATACTCGAACGCCTACCATCTTGAGCGGTTGCGGGAGCTCGGTCGCTACGGTGCCCGCCAAGTACGCATCAATCTGCTTCGTCGCCGAATCCGCGTCGAGCCCATCGAGCGCCGCCTGACCGGAATCAACGCGAATGTTGAGGGCGTCGCCCGCCGGGATGACTCCGTCCTTGACCTCAACCACGCCCTGCACCTTGCCGATCGCCTCCGCCACCTTCTTTGCCTCGGGCACGAGATCATCCGGGTTCGATGCGAAGAGCTTGACCTCGATCGGCTGCGGGACACCGGTCAGATCGCCGATCAGGTCCTCCATGAGCTGCGCGAGCTCGACCGTCAGGCCCGGAACGTCATGCTCGATTCGCTGGCGCACGTCGGTCATGACATCATCGATCGGCCGCCGGTCCCCCTCGGTCAGCCGCACAAAGAAGTCGCCCGAGTTCGGCTCGTTGAGATCGCCGCCGAGCCCCAATCCCGTGCGTCTCGAGAAGGTGGCGACTTCCGGCATGCTGCGGAGGATGGCCTCGACCTGATGCAGCTCGCGATCCGTTTCGGCGAGCGACGTACCCGGCGCGCTCAGATAGTCGATGATGAACCCGCCCTCGTCCATCGCCGGCATGAAGCCGCTGCCGACTTGGGAATAGGCGAGCAGGCCCAGCGCCAGCAGAGGAGCCACGACGGCGCCGATGATCCAAGGCCGATCGAAAAGGCGCCGTAGAAGCCGGGCGTGCCGGCGCTCGAGCCAGCCTTCGCGCCCTTCCGCCGGATCGCGCCAGGTCTTGAAGTCGATGACCCGGTCAACCAGCACCGGCACCGCGAAGGCCGTCAGCAGATAAGAGATGACGAGCGCGCTCGCCATCGTGATCGATAATGCCTTAAAAAAGGCGCCGCTCACGCCGGTGAGGAACGCCAGCGGCAGAAAGACGATGACGGTCGCGAGGCTCGAGCCCGTCAGGGGCGGCATGAACTCGCGCCCGGCTTCCAGCACGATATGCTCACCCTGTGCGTCTGCTCTCGCGCGGCCGGCGCGCCGGACGATATGCTCGACCATGACGATGACATCGTCGATGACCAGGCCGATCGCCGCGGCGATGCCGCCCAACGTCATGATATTGAAGCTCTGGCCGATCAGGCTCAATACGAGCACGACGCCAGCCAAGACCGCCGGGACCAGCAGCACGGCGATCAACGTCGTTCGCCAGCTTCGCAAGAAGGCGAAAAGCACGATCGCGGCAAGGCCGAGACCGATAAGAATCGCATCGCGCACACTGCCGGCCGACTGCGTCACCAACACGCTTTGGTCGTACCAGTTGGTCAGCTTGACATCCGGCGGAAACTGCGACTGGAAGGAAGCGAGTTTCTCGCGGACCGCCTTGGCGATCTGAACGGCGTTTCCATCGGGTTGTTCGTAGACATTGAACAGGACCGCCTGCTGCCCGTCGGCCTCGACGCGGACCCATTGCGGTGCGGTGCCGTCCACGACGTCGGCCACGTCGCCGACACGCACGGCGCCCGTCGGCCCGCCGCTCACGACGACATTGCGAACTTCCTGGACCTTGGACAGGCTGTTGTTCGAGATCACGAGGTAAAGCTTGTCGTGATCTTCGAGGCGCCCCACCGCGCTCAGCATGTTGGCGGCGGCGAGCGCCTTGGCGACATCGTCGAGAGCGAGGCCGTAGGTGGCGAGGCGGCGCGGATCGACGAAGACCTGGATCTCCCGGTCCTCTCCGCCCTGCACGTCAACGCGCGCGACACCCGGAATTGTCGAGAGCAGCGGCACGATCTGATAGCGCGCAAAGTCCTTCACCGCGGTCTGCGGCTGGGTCTTCGACAACAAGCCGTAGGCTATGATGGGAAAGACGGTCGGGTCCATCCGCCGGACGACGTAGGTCGTGCCTGCAGGGAGACTCGGAAGGGCCTGGGCGATCGCCGAATCGACCTGGAGCGTCTCGGAGACCATGTCTCGCCCCCAGTCGAAATTGACGTCGATCTCCGCCGAGCCGCGGCTTGATGCCGAGCGCACATCGCGCACGCCCGGAACGCGGCGCAGCTCCTCCTCGAGCGGCGTCGTCACGGCGAGCACCATCTGCTCGGCCGGCCGATCGCCGCTGTCGATATTGATTCGGATGCGCGGGAATGAGACTTGCGGGAATAGGCCGACGGGCAGAACAAAAGCGGCGTAAAGGCCGGCGACCGTCAAGGCGGCGACGGCGAAGAGTATCGCGCGCCGGTGCAGTGCGACGCGATCGACGAAGCTCATTTGCCGTCTCCTTCGGACGGCTTGTCGGCGACAGTCTTCTCTCCTTCACTGTCTCGCGCCGCCTGCTGACCACCGCCGCCTGCCGGCGCGGTCTCCGCTTCGCGCACGGCCATTCCATCCGACAATTGATAGTTGCCGGCTACGACGATCTTCTTGGCAGGGTCGAGCTGGCCCGCGATCGCGAGCTGATCGTCGCTCCCGCCGACAATCGACACATCGACGCGCACGGCCTTACCGCCGGCGACCTGGAAGACATAGGGCCCCTTATCGTCGCTCAAGACCGCGTCGCGCGGCACGATCCAGCCATTCACGGGATCGGTGTCGATCTTTGCGCGAAGATGGGCGCCGGCAATCAGCTTTCCCGATCCGGCATCGGAGGGCGTCGCGACGACGGTGAATAGACCGGTCTTTGGGTCGGCCATGCCGCCCACCGATGTCAATTTCGCGGCGATCGGCGCATCCGGACGATCGAGGTCGACGAGCGCGACGGCCTGTCCGGACTTCAACCGAATCTGCTCGTCGGGTGCAACGCCAAGCAGCCCGACCAGCGCATCGGAGCGCGCCAGGTCGATCAATGTCGCGCCGGGCTGGACATGATCGCCGTTGGACACGGCGAGCGTGCTGACGACTCCCGAAATCGGCGAGGCGATCGTCTCGACCGGCTGTCCACCGCCCTCATGCTCGCGCGCCTTCAAGGTCGCCTCCGCGTCGCGCACAGCTTTCTGAGCCTGATCGAGCTGCGAGCTTGTCGCCAGACGCTGCTTCACCATCTCGCGGGTCCGCGCGAGCTCGGCCTGCGCGAGATCGAGATCGGATTTCGCCTGCGCATAGGCGAGAACCGCGGAAGGCTCCGCCCCGAGGTCGAGCAGCGGCTCGCCCTTTTGCACGCTCTGCCCCTGAACCACACGTAGATTTATCACCTGCGCCGCATGGAGCGAGGCGACGACGGCCGCGCCGGCCGGCGCTGGCTGGACCGTGCCGAAGGCGTTCACCGGCTGCCGAAGGCTCCCCTGCTGCGGCGCAATCGTCGTCACGAGAACGGACCCGGCATCGCTTGCCTGCTCTTCACCGGCGAGCGCGGTGGCGGTCAGCAGAAAGCTCAAAATCAGCGCGAGCGAAAGGAGTTTCATGACGAGGATGCTCCAGCGGGGGCAGGCAGCGGATCGACAGCCGGCATACCGGTTCCGGTAACGGTCGCGAGCGCGACCTGCTGTTCGAGGATCGATTGTTCGATCGACACGACTTCCTGTTCGCGGGTCAGCGCGGCGACGATCAGATCGACATAGGCGCGCGCGTCGATCAGGCCCGCGCGATAAGCGTCATCGGCGGACCGCCTGGCGCGATCGGCCTCGGCGGCGCTGTCGCGCGCGACGGCCAGTTGCCCTTGCAACAGGGACAGATCCGCGAGCAATCCGCGGATCTCGGACTCGGCGGTGTTGTAGCGATTTGTGTATTCGTCGTGCAGCTTCCGCCGCGTCGCGCGCTCGATCGCGATGTTGCCCTGATTGTGGTTGAAGATCGGCAGATCCATCGTGACGGTGGGGCCGATCTGGTAGATCGCGCTATTGTCGTGGCCACCGGAGCCGCCCAGCACGAAGGCCGGAAATTGCGCGAGGATGGCCCCATAGACCTTCTCCTCCTGCGCGTCGTAGCCCAGTTGCAGAGCGACCAGATCCGGCCGGCTCATCAGCGAGCGGTGGAGCGCTTCCTCGATCTTCGGCGGGTCGATCCGCGGCACGACGATGTCCGACGCCAGATCGAGTCGCACCGAAGGATCGAGGCCGATCAGCACGTCGAGGTCGCGGCGCCGCTGCGCCGCCTGCCGATCAGCGTCGGCGATCTGCTTGTCGATGTCGGCCAGCGCGGCGAGATCGGGCGAGATCGCCGACAGCGTCAAGTTGCCCTGCTCGACCGCCTTCTGGTCGCGGGCCATCCTGTCGGCAAGCACGTTTCGCGCCTCGCCCAACAGCTGGCGCGCGCGATCCTGCTTCACGGTGTCGATGAAGAGTAGGCGGGCCTTCCCGACGACCTGCCATTCCTGCCACAGGAAATCGGCCTCGATCTGGTTCGCTCCAAGCTCGGCGCTCTTGCGCTGGCTGCCTAATGTGACCAGCGCGCGAATATCTTCGCTCAGGCCCGCAGTCCAGGAATCGACCGTGCCCGGACCAGCGCGGAGAAACCCGTAGTTCCCGCTGAACGACGGATTCGGCAGGAGCCCGGCTTGCACCACCTGCGCCTCCGCCACGCCGCGGTCGGCCCGCGCCGCAACGAGATCCGGGTTGTTCTCGACGGCCAGGAGAGCGACGGTCGATATATTGAGCGGCCGATCCAGCGCGATCGGGCCGATATCACTCCAATTGGGCGGTGGAACGGCCTTGAGCTCGGTGACCTTGGCCGCAAGATGGGGCTGCTGCTCGAGCGGCAGCGGGGAATAGGTCTCGCACGCCGCCAAGGCGAGTGGGAGCAGAAGACCGATCCCGGTCCGGATTCCTTGATTTCGCTTCATCAGAAGCAAAACGTACTAAACCTCCGATTGGGACGACATGACCGCTGGATTGGGATTTGGTAACATTTGCCGTCTTTCGACCCGGATTGTTGCCAAGCCCCTGGCCGGCAAGCCATTCTCTTCGGGCCGGGAGCTTGGAGCGCGCCTTGCGGATATTACTGGTCGAAGACGACGATGAAACCGCCGATTACCTGACGGGCGGCCTGGAGGAAGAGGGACATACGGTCACCCGGACGGCCTCGGGCCGCGACGGACTCTTTCTCGCCGCGAGCGAAACTTTCGACTTGCTGATCGTCGACCGCATGTTGCCCGAGCTCGACGGTCTTTCCCTGGTCAAGACGCTTCGCGGCGGACGGGTCGAAACCCCGGTTCTCTTCTTGACGACCATGTCTGGGATCAGCGATCGGGTCGCCGGGCTCAAGGCCGGGGGCGACGATTACCTGGTGAAGCCGTTCGCCTTTGCGGAGCTGGCCGCACGGGTGACGGCGCTCGGCCGCAGACCGCACAGCACGGCCGCCGAAACCAACTTCAAGGTCGGCGATCTCGAGCTGGATTTGCTGACGCGCGTCGTGAAGCGAGCCGGCCAACCGATCGCCCTGCAACCGCGCGAATTCCGTTTGCTGGAATATCTGATGCGGCACGCAGGACAGGTCGTCACCCGGACGATGCTTCTCGAAAATGTCTGGGACTATCATTTCGATCCGAAGACCAACATCGTCGAATCGCATCTGAGCCGCCTCCGCATGAAAGTCGACAAGGGCTTTTCCGTCGAGCTGATTCATACGGTCCGCGGCGCGGGATATTCGGTCCGTGCGCCCGACTAAGCTCTTCCGAACCTCGAGCTTCCGGCTGACGCTCATCTTCGCCGGGCTCTTCGCCACGCTCGTGCTCATCCTGTTCGGCGTCATCTATTGGCTGGCGGCCGATTATGCCTCCGAGGATGAAAAGACGGAGATCGGGATCGAGTTCAGCGCGATCGAGGACGAAGCGAAACTGGCGGGATACGATCATCTGCCGCAAATCATCGCGGACCACCTCCGCGAGCGCAACGACATCCGGGCCGTCTATCTGCTTTCGGACCGCAACGGGCGGAAGATCGCAGGAAACGCGCCGGAAATGGCGCCGCGGGTCGGCGACATGAAGCTCGATCTGAAGCTTGACGGCAAGAAACGGAATATTCGCGCCCAGGGCTTCTATCTCGCCAACGGTGATTACCTTCTTCTCGGCCAGGACGCGTATTCCTTCCACGAAATGAAAGAGCTGATCGCCCGCGCATTCGGTGTGGGCGCGGCTGCGACTCTGTTCGCGGCGGTTCTGGGCGGCATCCTCATGAGCCGCGGCGTGCTGGGCAGAATCGAGATGGTCAGCCGGACGAGCCGCGCCATCATTGCGGGCGATCTGTCGCGGCGCGTTCCGCTCGGCGGCACGGACGACGAGTTCGACGATCTCGCCGCGAGCGTGAACGCGATGCTCGATCGCATCCAGGATCTCATGGAGCGAATGCAGCAAGTCTCCAGCGACATCGCGCATGATCTCAGAACCCCGCTCACGCGGCTGCGCCAGCGGCTGGAGCGCGCGCGCCGGCATGCCGGAGATGACGCGGCGTTCCACCGGGTGCTCGACTCCTCGATCGCCGATGTCGACGCGATCCTGGAGACGTTCGGCGCGCTGCTTCGAATCGCGCAGATCGAAGCCGGCGGTAAAGCGGCGCCGCTGGGCGAGGTCGATCTTTCCGCGCTCGTCGCCGACCTCGTCGAGGATTTTCGCCCGGGCGCCGAGGATCGCGCCCAGACCTTCGACGCCGAGATCGCGCCCACGGTCGCCATCCTGGGCGATCGCGAGCTATTGACCCAGATGCTGGTCAACCTGCTCGACAATGCGGTCCGGCACGCGCCGCCCGGCGCCCACATCCGCGTGACGCTCGACCGCGCGTCGGGCTTCGCGACGCTGGTCGTGGCCGATGACGGCCCGGGGATTCCGATCGGCGAGAGGGAAAAGGTCTTTCGCCCTTTTTACCGGCTGGAATCGAGCCGGACGACGCAAGGCAGCGGGCTAGGGCTGAGCCTGGTCGCCGCTATCGTGAAGCAGCACGGCGCGAAGATCGGCCTCGATGACAACGAGCCCGGGCTTCGGGTCACGGTCGCGTTTCCGCCATATCAGGCGGCCGGCTTCGTTCCGCCCATCTCGCTTCCCGATCTGCGTAAAGCGAGCTGACGCGGGATTCAGTTGCAGTCCTGCTCGTAACCCGAGACCGCCGTTTCAAAATCGATCTGTGCGGTTTGGAGCCGAGAGAATTCCGATGAGCAATCGTCATGGCCGCGGCTGCCTGAAAGACAACTGACGTAACTTCGCACCGCCTCGGAGACGTCGTGCCGCGCCGAATTATAGGCCTTCACAGCCTCGCGACACGCCTGCGGATCAGCCCGCGCCTGCGAACAAGCCAATGCAAGGCTTACGAGCAGCACCATCGATCGCATGGCTCAGAGCTCCATCACACTTATAAGCTGTATCATAGTGGAGCGAGTGCCGCTTCGACGCAAGGATGCCATATCGCTATATTTTTTCCGGGCCGTGTCCGGCCAAGACGACAATGGGAGCCAGCGCCGCAAGCACGCGGGATCATGGGCCCCGCGTCTCCAGTGTCGGGATAACCGCCCGGAGCAACGCCCGGGCGCCCAGGGGGCAGGGAAGGACGCGATAGCCTCCCCCGCGCGGAATTATGTGCGCCGCGACAGTCGTTGACGAGAACTATGGCCCCGGGGTTGTAACCTATGTCTCCGGTACGATCCGTTACCCATGTCTCCGGGCTGGACAATAGATTAGGTGGTGCGCCCGGCGGGATTCGAACCCACGACCCCAGGATTAGGAAGCTTCTGTACCGTCAGCCAGATCAGAGGGTTGCTCAAGTTTTGTGGCAGTGGTGCGGCAGCTGGCTCATATGGAGTGTTCTGCAGGTTGGTTGCGGTATGAAGCTGCGCCTGCGCTTGAAACTTTCCGCCGACCGTATGTCGGCCGTCCATCGCGATTCTGACCTATGCCGCCATAGAGCACGTTAGGCCGAAATGGCAATGTTCTAGGTCAGTTTCGCCGCCCGCCCTCAGCCTGACGAGTGCGACGTACTTGGCGCATTTGCGGTCGCGAAATTATACCTTTTTTGCTGACATCTGACGCCATCTTCAGGCATTCGGTGGGGTTCCCTGGGCGGAAAGCGCGCCCAGATGGAGAATCTATTTGACTCGTAGTATCGTCTAAATTATACGATATTTTAGTGAGTGATTGATGCGCTCATTTACGCCATAAATTGGAGACTATTATGCGGGACGGCACGGAGGCATCTGCGATATCGAAAAAGCGCGAGAAATTCGTCGATCTCGCTGAAAAGCGCACAAAAAATGCCATCAAAGCTATCCGGGTGATCGCTAAATTAGGAAATAAGAATGCCTATGATTTCTCCGACGGAGACGTCAATAAGATCGCCAAAGCGCTTACGCGTGAAGTCGAACTGATGAAGGCTCGGATGTCGTCCACTGGTGGTAAAGAAACGGTCGACTTCACGCTTTGATAGTGTGGTAGGATCTGGGACCAGAGGAGGGAGCATGGATGAAAACCAAGCCAGGCGGCTGTTCGACAGCCTCCTGAAGGCCGACAGCGAATCCGAGGTCGTAGGCATCTTGAAATCTGCAGGCTATTGGGACGATCCGACGGTTTGGCGGTTCTATGGCGATCAGCCGGAAAACTGGGCAACAGTAGGAAACCAGCAGAGTCGGGCCGAGCAGGCGCTGATCGAGAAAGCGATGAATTCGATCGACACCAAACTCATTGCCGCCGCCCGGATTAGGGGCATTCCGATCGAGGGTCCCCAGGCGCCGCGGTCGATTTTCGAAGCCCGCGACCTTCTGTTCGGCGAAGAGCTGACGAATATCGAGAAGCTCTCGAGCTCGATTACGATCGCCGCGACAGGGAAAAAGACGCGTCCATCCATTACCATCGCCGACGATGGCGAGGGTCAAACGCCGGCCGGCATGCCGGGGACCATCCTGTCGCTTCACAAAGGCAACAAGAACGCGATTCCCTTCGTGCAGGGCAAGTTCAACATGGGTGGCACCGGCGTCCTCGAATTCTGCGGCGTTGACCACAATGTTGAGCTGGTAATCACCAAGCGGAATCCGAAGCTCCTTCCGAATGACGCCCCACTGCACGACAAACATTGGAGCTTCACGATCATCCGGCGAGAGGATCCGGGCCCGGCATCGCCGCGCGCAAGTCGCTTCACCTATCTGGCCCCCGGCACCGCCGACGCCAAAGGCAACCGGGCACTGCTGAGCTTCGCGGCACCAACGCTCCCGATCTTTCCGGAAAAGAACAGGCCATACGCCCGTGAGGCCGAGTGGGGCACGCTGTTTAAGTTGTACGAATACGCGATCCGGGCGACGACTAACATGATGCTCGAGGGCGGCCTGATGGGCCGTATGCGTATCTTGTTGCCTGAGCCCGCTCTTCCGATTCGCTTTCACGAATGTCGAGACTACGCCGGCGATCCGAAGCGCAGTTTCGACACTCCGATGGCCGGCCTCATCTATACCCTCGAACAGGATCGGAAAAACCCGAAACGTCAGAATGTCGAGTGGTTCGATAAGTTCGACATGGACATCGACGGCGAGAAATTTAGTGGCCGTATCTACCTGTTTCGCAAACGCGGTAAGGACGAGAAAAAGAACCCAGCCGAAAACTATCGCAAAGACGAAGGTATCGTCTTTACTTATAATGGACAGTGCCAAGCGTTCTTCAGCAAGGACTTCTTCCGCCGCAAGGCGGTCCGACAAGACTACCTATGGGAGTCGTTGTTGGTATTCATTGACTGCAGTGCAATTGGCGTGCGGGCGCATGAACGGCTTTTCATGCCAAATCGCGAGAACCTGCGCCACGGCGACCTCAAGTTTCGGTTGGAGAAGGAAATTGAGGAAAAGCTCAAGCACCACAAGGAACTTGAGCAAATCGCGCTGGCCCGCCGCAAGGGTGAACTCTCAGAAAATCCGGAAGTGTCGGAAACGTTCGAGAAATTTGTGGAGGATATGGTCAGGAAGCATCCCCTTCTCGAGCAAGTCCTGGGTCCCGGATTCCGTATTGCCAATCCATTTAAGCCCCACTCAGTAGAATCGGTCGAGAAGCCGTGGGAAGGGGTGCGCTTTCCAACCAAGTTCTACTTCAAGGACCGAGATCCAGCGACAACTCTGCAACGCGACGCCAACATCAACTCGCAGGTGCGCATCGCATTCGTCACTGACGCAGAGAATGACTATTTTCGGCGCGACGAGCAGCCGGGGGAGATGGAACTTTTTCAAATCATCGCGGGTGACCTCACGCCCGCTAAGAACTGGCGGACTCCGCACCTCTTCGAAGGTAACGCCAGTCTCTCGCTCTCGCTACCGCCAGAAGCGGAGGTCGGAGACACGCTGATCTTTGAGGCCCAGGTCACTGACCCAAGCCGCATCGAACCATTCCGTAACCGATTCGTCCTTTCGGTGAGGGCGGAACGGGAAGAGCGTCCACCCCGACCGTCGCCACCGCCTGAATCCAAGGCTGACAAGCCCGGCTCGGAGACAGGCAAGGACACGCAGAACGACACGCGGCTCAACGTGCCAAATCCCGCGGAGGTATGGGAAAAAGATTGGTCGTCGCAAGATCCTCAGTTCGACAAATTTACCGCCATGCGCATTAAGCGTCCGCCTGGCGCCGATGAAAATTCCGCTGTGTTCGACTATTTCATCAACATGAACAACGTTTTTATAGATCAGGCGACGAAGGAAAGGCCGCGCAAGGTTCGCGAGATACGGGATCGCTACAAATTTGGGATGACGCTGCTCACGCTGGCGCTCATTCGACACGATCTCGAAGCGCGCAAGCGTGACCAAAAAGTAGAGGCGGACGACGAAGAGAAACAGCAACGACAAGATCTTCATGACATCGTCGCCGATGTCACGAGCGCCATCGCGCCGTTCCTGTTGCCGCTCGTCGACAGCTTGTCGCGACTTACTGGGGAGATCGAATCACTGTCTGCGATCGCTGGCGAGGCCGCGTAGCTACCACTTGCTTACGGTGGATCAATACGACCTCCTGGCTTCCTGGTGTGGCACCGCGCTGATCGGAATACCAACGCCGTCCTGGAACGCTGCGCCACAGCCTACCGTCCCGCTCACCGCTCAGAATTGGAAGAAGGACCTCCGATAAACCGGCCTCCTCCATCGTTTGGAGATAACGCTCAAGTTGCCAAGACGCGTCTGAAAACGCGATCATCTGCACGATGATCGTGTTTTCGTTTGCGAGCGCTGCAATGGAGGACATCGTCGCACGGATACCGTCGAAATATGTCTTGAGCTCAGGATATTTCCGGTCACCCATGGTGTAGTAGCTGCTGCCCGCGCCATCGAGCCGATTGGCAATCATAAAGGGCAGCGGCGCTTCCTTACGACCATCGACCTGCCAACGATGATAGAGCACATGGACGCCTGGGTATGGCGGAGACGTGATGACAAGACTAGGAGCCGGTCCGCCCTTCAGACGCTCGTCATCTTCTAGCCCGGCCGCCGGCCGGTTGATCACACGAACTGTAGGTCGATTAGGATATCGTTCGACTGCTACCAGGAGCTCGCGTGCCCCCGCGATCATTTCCTTCGCGGTGTTCGTAAGCGTCTCTCGAAATTCATCAATCGATGGTAATTTTCTTCGGCTATCAAGCGCCCACTGCGCTGTCCGTAACACGACACAACGACCGAACGCCTCCAGACGATCGGAACCGAGATAAATCGCGCTACCGAGGCCCTGCTCGATGGCCTTTCGTAACCGCCAGCGCGATGAATGATCGAGATGCTTGTAGTAGCCAAGCTCCGCATAGTCAGCGAAATGAATTGTCGATTTGCGCATATCCACAGTGTTCGCCAGTCGCTCCGCCCATATCGCGAGGCGGTCGAGCTCGGACTCGTGAAGGACAGTGGTTTTCACGGTCGCCACGAATTCCGCGAGCGTGCTGATGTCGACGCCGACGGCATATCGGCCGAGTGCGAGAGCCTCGACTAGCGTGGTACCGCCGCCGACATGGTTGTCCATCACAAGGTCGCCCGTCTGCGTAAACGTCTCGATTGCGGCACGCACGAACGAAGGACTAAACCTGGCAGGATATTTGTAGAATCCATGGGTCAGCCCACGGACCGGCACGGCGTCGCGCGCACCGGCCACGAGTGCCAGTTGGGCGTCACTGGGCAAATCGAGCATCGGCGCGTTCCGCATTTCAATCACCGGTCGATCACTCGCTCGCTTTTGCGTTTTCTGCTGATTTTGCGTGTAGCTAACCACTCGCGGACCGCCTGCTCCGTCAGCTCATACGCGGTCGTATCCTCATCCAGTGCTACTTTTTTCAATTGCTTGATCACCTCCGGATGGAGATAGACGAGCAGCGGTCGGCGGCCGTCGGCCCTCGTCCGAGCTGGAGTCTTCGATCCTGGCTTCTTCGGCACCATCTGATTCAGGATATCCAGATAGCTAAGATTCTAGCTTGCCAACTATCACGATGCCTTCGTGTAACGCAAGAAGAAAATGTTGTTACCTGTTGATATTTTTGAGTAGACTCCGCAGCGCGGGTGGACGCCCAATCTTCTCGAGGGATCAGCGCGCAGTCACACCCGAACCGACGGTGAATCTCTGGCTGTACTCAAGAGCGCCGCTCGGCACGACGGATCGCCACCTGCAACAACGAGCCAATCAGCTTGGTGCCCAAGGTCAGTGATCCGCGCGTCCCTGTTGCTCGGGGTCTACGAGCTCGGCCATGAGCGAACGACCTTTCCGTAATCAGCGAACGTCAGCCCGTTGGGACAGAGGTTTTGTGCAGATCGCCGGAAGATCCACCTGAAACGTCACCCATCGACCGTCGGTGGCGCCTTCGCTGTGGAGCGGCTCGGCATCAGCAGACCCGTTGAGCTAATACCGTACCCTCGCGATTGACCGAGCGTTTGGTGATCTTGGCCTCCATCTCTACCGCTGCCGCCTACCGGCCTGCACCACATCAGGTCGGCATAGAGTAGGAACGGGAAAACCGTCGATCAAGAAACTCAAGCAGAATCAGAGCATTGACAGGTGGTGGGAAGGGATGGGAATGGCATTGTAGAGGTCGGCGGTTCGATCCCGCCTGGCTCCACCAATCAAAACAAGGGCTTAGCTGGAAACGGCTAAGCCCTTTTGCTTGGGCTCGCTACCAATTGGCTACCAAATGTGGGAGCCGATTTGTCGCACCAGCCGCGAGGCTGGGGACAGGCCGTGAACACACTTCTCGCGGCCGGGTGCGACCAAAATCGATCTCCCCCTCGCGCGCGGCTGCAGCCAGAACGTCTCCGATTACCCATAGGGAGGACGTGCCCGAACAATGCAGACGAAAACGCCGAAGATGTTTACGCGCGAGGCCCTTTACGATCTCGTGTGGGCACACCGATCGACCGCGTGGCCAAGGAGTTCGGCATAACCGGCCGGGGACTCGCCAAGATTTGCGAACGGCTCGACATCCCGACGCCGCCGCGGGGCTATTGGGCCAAACTTGCGGCGGTCGCTACGGCAGGCCGGACGCTCTCCTACACCACGCTCGGGGACACGACCTACTGCGGCCACGGCAAGCACCTTGCTTTATAACGTCAGAGCGCTTTGAACGATCATTCGCCGGCCACTCTTTGGCCCACGATGACACGCACGACCTCTACACCGCGCGCTCCTCCCGGCGAGAGGCGAAGCACGCTGAGCGCCGCCCCGAACACGGCAAAACCGACAGCGACAAAAAGACTGGTCCGGGTCCCATCCATCGGATCGCGCGCCAGCAGCAGCGCCACCAGCGCGGCGCCCAGCGTCTGGCCCAACAGCCGCGCGGTTCCGAGCATGCCGCTCGCGCCGCCGCTACGCTCGCGCGGGGCCGCCGCTATCAAGGTACGGTTGTTGGGCGACTGGAAGAGTCCGAAGCCGACGCCCGAAAGGGCCATGCGCCAGACCACATCGGGAATCGACGGACGCGCCGGCAGCAACGCCAGGGCCCCCAGCCCGCAGGCGAACAGCAACATCCCGATGCCGCCCAGCAATCCCGCCGGATAGCGCTCGACCAGCCTGCCCGCCAGCGGCGCCGCGAAGGCAATTGCTATCGGCCATGGCGTAATGAGCAAGCCGATCTCGACCGCGGAATAGCCGAAACGGCTCTCGAAATAGAAGGGCAAGGCGACGTAGGCCAGCATCTGGGCGCAGAAGGACGCGACCGACGTGCAGAGCGACAGGGTGAAGATAGGAATGCGCAAGAGATCCACCGGCAGCAGCGGCGAAGATGCGCGCCGCTGCCCGCGCACCAGCAGCACGCCGGCGACGAAGGCGACGGCGAGGTCCGCAAGATAGATCGACGCGCCCTCGCCGTGCCCGATGCTGTCGACGGCGGCGATGCCGAGGCCGAAGGCGATCGCGCTCAATCCCGCGCTCCGCCAATCAAAGCCGTGCCTGCCGAGCGGCGTATGGGGCAGGCATCGCCAGCCGAGCGCCAGCGCCGCGACGCCGAACGGGATGTTGACCACGAACAGGTAGGGCCAGCTGCCGACGGAGAGAATGCCCGCTGCCAGTGTCGGTCCCACCGCGGCGGCCACGGCGACGAGCAGCGCATTGATGCCGATGCCGCGCCCCAGGAGGCGGGTGGGATAGATGAACCGGACCAGCGCCGCGTTGACGCTCATGATGCCGGCGGCGCCGAAGCCCTGGACGACGCGGGCCGCGGTCAGCAGGATCAGCGTGTGCGATAGCGCGCAGAACAAGGACGCGAGCGTGAACAGGGCCAGCCCGGTCAGATAGACGCGGCGATAGCCAACGATCTCGCCCAGCGATGCCAGCGGCAGCAGCGACATAGTGATCGCGAGCTGGTAGCCATTGACGATCCATATAGAGAAAGCGGGGCTGGCATCGAGGTCTCGAGCGATGGTGGGTAGCGCGACGTTTGCGATCGCGCCGTCCATCACCGCCATGATCAGCCCAAGCGCGATCGTAAGAACGGCCCAATAACGCTGCGGCAACGGCAAGCCATCAGCGGGCTCCAAAGAAATGGGTGGCATCAGCGCTTGCACAACAAATCCGCGATAGCATGAACGAAGGAGAGCTGACGAGGATAATCGGGCTCGAGCGACCGTCCGACCATGGCATCCATAACGACATGTTCGGCGATTGTGAAAATGAACATTTCCGCAGCCACTGCTGGATCCGCTCCTTTGATATCGCCCCGCGATTCGGCCGAGCTCAGAAAATCATGGAGCAGACTCTGAAGGTCTGCTGGGCCTGCGTCGAAAGGCCCGCCCCAGCTCTGGAAACCGATGAGATTCAGCGTGAACGATGCGGCGCACGGCGTGAACGTCGGGGCGGGCGAAGAATTGAAGCAAAGTCACTCCGATCCTCGCTAACCTTGCGCCGATCGGGAGAGCCTCGTCTTGGTGATCGCCAATCGCGAAACGGAGCATATCGCATTCGGTCGAGATGACGGCTCGGCAAAGATCCTTTTTGCCCGAAATGACCATAGAGTGTCGCTTTCGAACATCCGGCCTCCCGTGCATCGTCCCTTCGTAGCCGCAACGGAGAAACAATACATGTGCCGCGATCAGGATGCTGGCGCTCCTCGGCGTCATCGGCGTCTCGCAACGATTTTTCCCCGGGGCTCTTTGTTATCGGAGATATTGAAGTGTCGGTCTGGATTGCGCGATATCCGGTATTCTCATAGAGGCGGCCCGGCGGGGGTATGATGGCGAGAAACTTCAAAGTGATACCAGAAATAGCTGTCGTGAATGGCCGTGGCGCGCCAGATCGCTCCCATCCCCGCGCCGGATCTGTATATGGCGTGATAGCAATTCGATAACACCTTACCGAAACTGCCATCGTTCGTTCGTTGGTAAACTGCTTTATGGCTCGCGGCTGACGGCGCGGCGGCGCTGCAATGAAGGAAGGGGAATGCGTGAGCGGTCCGCTCCGACTTTGGATGGATGCCTGCGCTAGAATGGCACCGACCGGACGGTAATCATCGACCGCAAGCAGCCGCTAGTATAGCGGCGCGAGCCGCAGGCCTGTTATTGGTCACGCCCTCCAGTCTGAACGCGACCCTTTTTGGCGATGAAGTGGATCGGATCGTGGCGATGGGCGTGACAGCAATCAATCTGCTCGGTATCTCGGGCAGCATTCGATCGAAATCGACGAACACGGCCATTCTTAAGACTCTGCAGGAGAGGCTCGCTGGAACAGCAACGCTTTCGATCATTCCGCTCAATGACATTCCACTCTATAACGCGGACCATGATGGCGATGGCATTCCATCTTCGGTTCGCAGCCTCAAAGAGGCGATCTCCAGCGCCGACGGACTTGTCCTCTGCTCGCCGGAGTACAATTACGGCACATCCGGCGTGTTGAAGAACGCGCTCGATTGGGCCTCGAGGCCAGCCTATCAGTCGCCGCTCAAGGGTAAGCCGGCGCTAATCATGACGTCCTCGCCCGGACTCACGGGGGGTGTCCGAGCGCACCAACAGGTTCGGGATACGCTGATATCCGCGCTCGGGCGCGTGATCGCTTGTCCCCAGGTGGTTATTTCGAACGTTTATCAGAAGGTCGAGAATGAGCGGCTGTCCGACGAGAGTTCCATCTCGTTCGCGTTGGAAGCCATTAGTCACCTGGTGCAGGAAGTGAACTTGCTAAGGCGGGCTGAAGCCCGTTCCTGAACTTCGCCGTTCTATGTGCAAGGAAGGAGCCAGGTCGATGTTTGATTTGGAGGAGGCTACCGCACGCTGGGCACGCGTACGGCAGATGATGAAGGACCAGGATCTGGACGCGGTGCTCGCGATCGACTGGTCTCGCGATGAGATACTTATGGGCCATCAGCGATGGCTGACGGGTTTCATTCCTATCGGAGGCCCCGCCGCCGCGCTACTTCTCCGCGATGGGCATGTCGAACTGATATCCGAGCGGATCGGAAAGCTAGTATCGGGGTACTACAAAGCTCACGCGCTCCCGATCGAGACGGTGGACGGCTTTTCTCCGTCGCTTCTCGCGGAGCGCATTACCCATCACCGACCGGCGCGGCTGGGAATCGCCGAGATGGAGAGTTTTCCGGCGACCTTCGCGACGGCCTTGAGCGAACATCCGTCAGCCCCGGAGTTGGTCGACGTATCCGAAGAGTTTCAGCGGCTTCGGTTGCGGAAGAGCGCTTACGAGGTCGCCCTCATCCGCAAAAGCTGCGCCATCGCGGATGCGGTATGGGAGCATGTTCCGGAGATATTCAAGGTCGGCCGCAGAAACTACGAAATCATTGCCGATATCGATCATCTGGTTCGCCTGCAA